>CBHWEO010000017.1:0-37466 GCA_966112955.1 uncultured Duganella sp.
GCCCTCCCCGGCCGGCAAGCCGCGCCTGCGCAACGGCCCGCCGCGTCCGCCGCGCGCGCCATGCCCGCCCGGCGCACCGCTGCCGTGGCGGCGGACCGCGCGCCGCCGCAGCGCGAGGCCAGCGAGGAAAACCTGCTGGCCCATGCGCGCAAGCTGGCCGACGCCGGCAAGCTGGTGGAAGCCGATTCCGCCTGCCGCGAATACCTCGCCCAGCAGCCCGAATCGGCCGACGCCTGGTTCGTGCTCGGCCTGCTGGCGGAAGCGGCCCGCAAGCCGGCCGACGCCGAAGCCAACCTGAAACGCTGCCTCTACCTGCAGCCCGACCATTACGAAGCGCTGTGCCACCTGGCCCTGCTGCAGGAGCAAGGCGGCAACAGCCGCGCCGCCGCCACGCTGAAAGCGCGTGCGGCGCGGGCTTACCAGCGCCAGCAGCCACAGTAACAGGGCACGACCACCATGACCGACCCAACCCAAGACCTGGACGCCTGCTGGAATCGCATCGGGGTGGCGGGCGACCATAGTTGCGGCATCCTCGACAAGGCGGTCCACTGCCGCAATTGCGAGGTCTATGCCGATGCCGCGGTACGCAACCTGCAGCGCCCCGTCACGCCGGACTACCTCCGCGAATGGGCCGAACACTTCCGCGCGCCGCCGGAGCAGGCCCACCGCCACGACAGGTCGTGCGTCGCCTTCCGCATCGGGCGCGAATGGCTCGCGCTGCCCACCGCCATGTTCCAGCAGGTGGCGCCCAAGGCGGTCCCGCACCGCCTGCCGCACCGCACGGCGCGCGGTCTGCGCGGGGTGGTGAATGCGGGCGGCAAGCTGTATCCCTGCATCTCGCTGGCCGACCTGATGGGCATCGACGAGGCAGGCGGCGCAGCGCGCGCCGGCCGCCACACGTTTGCGCGCATGCTGCTGGTACAGTGGGAGGAGCAGACCTACGCCCTGCCGGTGGCCGAGCTGCACGGCATCATCCGCTACGCCGCCGCCGAGCTGATGCCGCCCGCCGCCACCATCAACAAGGGCATTGAGCGCTACCTGGCCGGCGTGCTGACGCATGAAGACATGCAGGTCGGCTGCCTGGACGAAGGCCTGCTGGGCTACCAACTCGCGAGGACCTTGCGATGACCGACAAGAAGGATGACCTGAGCCAGTTCTCCATGCTGGACCTGTTCCGCATGGAGGCCGACAGCCAGACCCAGATCCTGACCGACGGGCTGCTGGCCTTCGAACGCCACAGCGATCCGGCCGCCGTGGAATCGATGATGCGGGCGGCCCATTCGATCAAGGGCGCCGCCTCCATCGTCGGGCTGGAGATGGTGGTGCAGCTGGCGCACGGCATGGAGGATGCCTTCATCGCCGCCCAGGCGGGCAAGCTGGCATTGACGCCGAACCGCGTCGACGCGTTGCTGGCGGCGGTCGACCTGATCGTGCAGTGCTCGCGCGTCAACGACGACATGGATGCCTGGCTGGCAGCCAACAGCGCGCAAATCCGCAAGACCATGAGCGACGTGCAGGGCATCGCTTTCCTGCCGGAGCCGGTGGCTTCCCTGCGCCCCGCCCCGGCACCAGTCGCCGCACCCGCGACTGCCCCCGCGCCGACAGCAGTGCCTGCCGCGGCGCCTGCGGCCGCGGGACCGACCCCGGCGCCACCGGCCGGCGAGCCGCCCGCCGACGGCGCCATGGAGCAGGCAGTCCCCGGCCGCGCCCTGCCGCCCTTGAAGACCGCGCAAAACTTCGACCGCCTGCTGGCGCTGGCAAGTGAAGCGCGCATCAACGCCCACCAGCTGCATCCCCTGATCCAGGGCATGCAGCGGCACAAGCGCAACCAGGCCGCCCTGTTCGCCGTGCTGGAAGAATTGCTGGAATCGGCCTCCCAGGGCAAGGACCCGGTACTGAAGGAAAAGGCCCTGCTGGCGATCCAGAAAAGCCAGCCGCTCAAGCAGTTCATGCTGGAGCACATCACCGACATGGAAAACTACGAGCGCCGCCTGCTCATGGGCTCCGAAAACATGGTCGAAGAAGTGCTGTCCCTGCGCATGCGTCCTTTCCGCGACGGCATCCAGCACTTCCCGCGCATGGTGCGCGACCTGGCGCGCAGCCTGGGCAAGGACGTGGTGCTGCGCGTCGAAGGCGAAGACACGCTGGTCGACCGCGACATCCTGCTGCGCATTGAAAGCCCCCTGAACCACGTGCTGCGCAACGCCGTCGACCACGGCATGGAAACGGTGCAGGAGCGGCTGGCTGCCGGCAAGCCCGCCACCGGCACCATCCTGATGGAAGCGCGCCACCGGGCCGGCATGCTGAACATCGAAATCAGCGACGACGGCCGCGGCGTCGACCCCGACAGGATCCGCAGCACCGTCATCGAGCGCAAGATGGCTACCGAGCAGATGGTAGCCGCCATGTCGCAGGCCGAGCTGATGGAATTCCTGTTCCTGCCCGCCTTCAGCCTGAAGGGCGGCATCACCGCGATTTCCGGGCGCGGCGTGGGGCTGGACATCGTGCACGACACCATCCGCCAGCAGAACGGCACGGTGCGCATCGAGTCCGAACCGGGCAAGGGCTTCCGCACTTCGATCACCCTGCCGCTGACGCAATCGATCGTGCGCGCCCTGGTGGTGGACGTCAAGGGCGAAGCGTACGCCATCCCCATCGTCAAGGTCGAACGCGTCGTCAAGGTTCCCCAGGCGCAGGTGCACACGCTGGAGAACAAGCAGTTCTTCGAGCACGAAGGCGAGCACCTCGGCCTGGTGGCCGCCGCCCAGGTGCTGGAACTGGGCGATATGGAGCATGCCGAGGAATTGCCGGTGGTGGTGATCGGCAACAGCGCGCGCCGTTATGCCCTGGTGGTGGACCGCATCCGCGGCGAGGAAAGCCTGGCGGTGCAGGCGATCGACCCGGTTTTCGGCAAGATGCGCGATATTTCCGCCGCCTCGCTGCTGGACGATGGCGAGCCGGTGCTGATCCTGGACGTGCCCGACCTGTTGCTTTCCATTGAAAAACTGCTGCAGGAAGGCAGCCTGCACCAATTGACGCGCGCGGAACACGCGGGACGGCGTAGAATGAAACGCATCCTTGTCGTGGACGATTCGCTGACGGTGCGCGAAATGGAGCGCAAATTGCTCGCCGGACGCGGTTTTGACGTGGACATCGCAGTCGACGGCATCGATGGCTGGAACGTCGTGCGCAGCGGCGACTACGACCTGGTCATCACCGACGTCGACATGCCGCGCATGGATGGCATCGAACTGGTCAACCTGATCAAGAAGGACCTGCACTTGCACAAGCTGCCCGTGATGATCGTGTCCTACAAGGACCGGCCGGAAGACCGCGCGCGCGGCCTGGCGGCCGGGGCCGACTACTACCTGACCAAGGGCAGTTTCCACGACGAGACGCTGCTCGATGCCGTGTCCGACCTGATTGGCGACGCCTACCGATGAGGATCGCCATCGCCAACGACGTCCCGATGGCGGCCGAGGCGCTGCGGCGCGTGATCGCCAGCACCCACGAGCACGAGGTGGCGTGGATCGCGCGCACCGGGCGCGAAGCGGTGCAGAAGTGCGCCGCCGACCGGCCCGACCTGATCCTGATGGACCTCAACATGCCCGAGCTGGACGGGGTGGAAGCGACGCGCCGCATCATGGACGAATGCCCGTGCGCCATCCTGGTGGTGACCGGCCGGCCGCAGGACAACGTGAACCAGGTGTTCCGCGCCCTCGGCGCCGGCGCCCTCGACGTGACGGCGACGCCGGTGCTGCAGGGGAAGCAAGGCGGCGACGCCGAGCTGCTGCACAAGATCAAGACCATGGACAAGCTGATACGCCACAGTGGCGGCAGCCAGTCCATGCCGCCGCGCCGCCACGCCGCCGCGCCGGAGCCGCGCCCCGGCGTAGTCGACACCCTGGTTGCCATTGGCGCCTCCACCGGCGGCCCAATGGCGGTGTCGCGCGTGCTGGCCGGCTGGACCCCGCCGCCCAACTGCGCCGTGGTCGTGGTGCAGCACATCGACGAGAACTTTGCCGACCATTTCGCCAAATGGCTGTCGGAACAGCTGGCGGTGCCGGTGCACGCCATCGAAGGCCGCACCGCGCTGCGCGGCGGCGTGGTGATGGTCGCCAAGAGCAACGACCACCTGGTGCTCGACGACAAGCTCCAGTTAAGCTACGACGCCAACCCGAAGGATTACGCCTACCGGCCCTCGGTCGACGTGTTTTTCCACTGCATGGCCCAGCACTGGAAGGGCGAGGCGGTGGGCGTGCTGTTGACCGGCATGGGGCGCGACGGCGGCGAAGGCATGCTGGCACTGCGGCGCGCCGGCAAGACCACCATCGCCCAGGACCAGGCCAGTTGCGCCGTGTATGGCATGCCGCGCGCGGCGGTGGAACTGGACGCGGCGCAGACCATCCTGCCGCTCGACAAGATCGGCCCCTTCCTGCGCAACCTGGTGGGCGGCAAGCTGGTTTAAATGAAGACTGGTTCCGGCTCCAGCGTCACGCCGTAGCGCGCGGCGACGTCGGCCTGGATGGCGGCGGCCAGGGCCTGCACTTCGGCGCCGGTGGCGCCGCCATTGTTCACCAGGACCAGCGCCTGTTTCGGGTAGACGCCGGCCGCTCCCATGCTCCGCCCTTTCCAGCCGCACTGGTCGATCAGCCAGCCCGCCGCCAGTTTTTCGCTGCCGTCCGGCTGGCGGTGGTGCACCAGCGCCGGGAATTGCGCCAGCAGGCGCGCGCAGTGTTCGGCGCTCACCACCGGGTTCTTGAAGAAGCTGCCCGCATTGCCGATCTGCGCCGGGTCGGGCAGCTTGCGGCGGCGGATCGCGATCACGGTGTCGGCCACCTGCTGCGGCGTCGGCGCCACCAGGCCCTGCTCCGCCACGGCATTTGCCAGCTCGGCGTAGCGCAGGTTGGGCTGCCAGTCGCGCGGCAGGGCGAAGCTGACGTCGAGGATGATCAGGTCGCGCCCCTCGTGCTTGAAGACGCTGTCGCGGTAGGCGAAACGGCAGGCGGCGCCGTCCATCACCCGCACTTCCCCGCTGGCCGGGTCGAAGGCGGTCAGCGACAGGAAGCAGTCCTTGGTTTCCGCCCCGTACGCCCCAATATTCTGGATGGGCGCCGCACCCACGGTGCCGGGGATCAGGGACAGGTTTTCCAGCCCGCCGATGCCTTGCGCCAGCGTCCACTGCACGAAGTCGTGCCAGGTTTCGCCGGCGGCGGCGCGCACGTGGTGGTGGCTGGCGGTGCCGGCCAGGATCTCGCGCCCTTCCAGCGCGATGTGCAGCACCAGGCCGGGGAAGTCGCGCGTCAGCAGCAGGTTGCTGCCGCCGCCCAGCACCAGGCGCGGCATGGCCGCCAGTTGCGGATCCGCCAGGGCGGCACGCAGCACGTCCAGCGATGTCACGCGCAGGTAATGTTTGGCGCGTACATCAATCCTGAATGTATTTAAATGCTGCAGTGGGTATTCGTGCTGAACAAAATCGGGGAAAGGCATGGGTAGATCAAGTTTTTGCTCGATTAAAGTGCAATTATGACAAAAACGACCGAGCGTTCGCTTGTTTGTCCGTTAAAATGTCGCTTCTTTGGATCCGCCCCCTGGGCGGTTGCTTCATTGTAAAGGAAAGAATATGCCATCGTTTGACGTTGTGTCCGAAGCGGACATGATCGAAGTGCGCAACGCTGTTGACCAGGCCAAGAAGGAAATCGAAACCCGTTTCGACTTCAAGGGCACCGGCGCCGCCGTCGAACAGAAAAATGATGAACTGACGGTGACCGCCGATTCCGATTTCCAGCTGGGCCAGGTGAAAGACGTCCTGACCAACAAGCTGGCCAAGCGCAAGGTCGACGTACGGTTCCTGGACGAAGGCAAGGTAGAGAAGATTGGTGGGGACAAAGTCAAGCAGGTCATCAAGGTGAAGAACGGTCTCGATTCCGAGACCGCCAAGAAGATCACCAAGGTCATCAAGGAAAGCAAGATGAAGGTCCAGGCCAGCATCCAGGGCGAGTCGGTGCGCGTGAGCGGTGCCAAGCGCGACGACCTGCAGGCCGCGATGCAACTGCTGCGCAAGGACGTGCCGGACACGCCACTGGAATTCAATAATTTCCGCGATTGATCGAAGGACTGTAATGAAACGTGTTGACGATTTCCGCCTCAGGCTTGGCGACAAGGAGTATGTGCCAATCATGATCGGCGGGATGGGCGTGGATATTTCCACGACCGAACTGGCGCTGGAAGCAGCGCGCCTTGGCGGCATCGGCCATATTTCCGATGCGATGGTGGAGGATGTCTCGGACCGCAAGTTCGACACCACCTTCGTCAAGGACAAGACCCGCCTGTACAAGCACAACATCAACAATATGGACAAGTCCGAGGTGCAGTTCGACCTGGGACGCCTGGCCGAGGCGCAGCGCCGCCACATCGGCGATACCATGCAGCGCAAGCAAGGCCCCGGCCTGATCTTCGTGAACTGCATGGAAAAGCTGACCATGAACGGCCCGAAGGAAACCCTGCGTACCCGCCTGAACGCGGCGCTGGACGCTGGCATCGACGGCATCACGCTGTCGGCCGGCCTGCACTTCGGCTCCTTCGCGCTGATGGCCGACCATCCGCGCTTCCGCGAAGCGAAGCTGGGCATCATCGTGTCGTCCGTGCGCGCGCTGCAGATCTTCCTGCGCAAGAACCAGAAGCTGGACCGCCTGCCCGACTACGTGATCGTGGAAGGCCCGCTGGCCGGCGGCCACCTGGGCTTCGGCCTGGAAGACTGGAAGGACTACGACCTGCACCAGATCGTGCGTGAAATCCTGGACTACCTGAAGGCGGAAAACCTGGAGATTCCGGTGATCGCCGCGGGCGGCGTGTTCACCGGCAGCGATGCGGTGTCCTTCCTGGAGATGGGCGCGGCCGGCGTGCAGGTGGCGACCCGCTTTACCGTGACCAAGGAATGCGGCCTGCCCGACGACGTGAAGCAGGAGTACTTCAAGGCCACCGAAGGCGACGTGGTCGTCAACGGCATTTCGCCAACCGGCTATCCGATGCGCATGCTGAAGAACACCCCGGCCATCGGCGCCGGCATCCGTCCGGGCTGCGAATCCTACGGCTACCTGCTCGATGCGACCGGCAATTGCGCGTACATCAATTCGTACAACCGCGAAGTGGTGGCCAACGGCGGCACCGACAAGGGCATCAAGGTGATGGACAAGACCTGCCTGTGCACCCATATGCGCAACTTCAACTGCTGGACTTGCGGCCACTACACCTACCGCCTGAAGGACACGTCGTTCAAGAAGCCGGATGGCACGTACCAGCTGCTGACGGCGGAACACGTGTTCAAGGACTACCAGTTCTCGACCGATAATTCTATAGCTTTACCTGAGAAAGAGTTCTAATTCGCTTGCGCGAAGGGGTCCGACCCTCCGGGTCGTACCCCGGTTTTCCGGTTCCGAGGGTTCTAGCCTTCCTTGTTAATGCGCGCAATCAGCGCCCCCAGCACCTCCTCCGCCATATCGTTCTCCACCTGGCAGGTGCCGGCATTCTCATGCCCGCCGCCGCCATACTCCAGCATCAGCGCCCCGATATTGGTCTTCGACGTCCGGTTCAGAATCGATTTGCCGGTAGCGAACACGGTGTTCTGGTTCTTCAGCCCCCACAGCACGTGGATCGAGATATTCTGCTCAGGATACAGGGCATAGATGACGAAACGGTTACCCGCATAGATCGTCTCTTCCCTGCGCAAGTCCAGCACCACCAGGTTCTTGTGCACGGTTGAACAGCGCCTGATCTGCTCCTTGCACTTCTCCGCGTGCTCGAAATACAGGTCCTTGCGCTCCTTCACGTCCGGCAGCGCCATGATTTCATCGATGGTGTGCGTGCGGCAGTAATCGATCAGGTCCATCATCAGGTTGTAGTTCGAGATGCGGAAGTCGCGGAAGCGCCCCAGCCCCGTGCGCGCATCCATCAGGAAGTTCAGCAAGTCCCAGCCCTGCGGGTTGAGCACTTCCTCGCGGTTGAACTGGGCCGAGTCGCCCTTGTCCACCGCCAGCATCATGTCGTTCCACGAAGAGGGGAATTTGTTGCCGCCGCCGTAGTAGTCGTACACCACGCGCGCCGCCGACGGCGCCGAAGGATCGATGATGTGGTTCTGGCGCTCGCCCGTGTTGCGGATGGTCTCGGAAAGATGGTGGTCGAACGCCAGATGGGCGCCGGCGACGTAGGGAAGATTGGTGGTGATATCGCGGCTGGTGATGGCGATTTTCCCGTCCTGCATATCCTTGGGGTGCACGAACAGGATCTCGTCGATCAAGTCCAGGTGCTTGAGCAGCACCGCGCACACCAGGCCATCAAAATCACTGCGGGTAACAAGGCGAAACTTCATGGAAGACACCCCTATCGCTGATGAATTGGAGACCCATAGTACCGTGAAGCTTCAGAGCCTGTCGAGACGCCCCGCAAAGTCGATGGCCCGCAACTCGCCGACCACGTAATCGACAAAGGCGCGCGTCTTGGCCGGCAACAGCTTCTTGCTCGAGTAATAGATGGACAGCGGCCCCACTTCGGCATGCCAATCGGGCAACAGGCGCACCAGCTGGCCGGACTCCAGCAGCGGCGCGGCGTGCGGCCCGGGCAGCAGCGCAACGCCTAGCCCCATGCAAGCCGCGTGCGCCATCGCTTCCGGATCGTCGAAGGTGGCAACGGCGCGGAATTCCGCCACGGCCTCTTCGCCGGCGCCATTGCGCAACAGGTAGTCGCGCAGGCGGCCGCTTTCGGCGGAACGGCGCGCGATGCCTTCCCAGCCCGCCAGCTCGGACGGATGGCGCGGCGGCTTGCGGCCGGCCAGGTAGGATGGCGCCGCCGTCACCAGGATGCGCGGGCGCCCCAGTTCGCGCGCCACCACGCCTGGCGCCAGCTCGATGCCGCCGCCGATGGCCACGTCGTAGCCCTCCCCGATCAAATCCACCGTGCGGTTGTCGAAGCGCCAGTCGTGCTGCACGCCCGGGTAGCGCCGCAGGAAGCCCGGCAGCAGCGGCAACAGGATCATGCGCCCCACCCCGTGCGCCACCGCCACCTTCAGCGTGCCGGCCGGTTCGCCCGCATCCTGCGCCGCACCGGCGATGGCGCCCTGCAGTTCGGCCAGCGGCCCGCGCACCTGCTGCAGCAGGCGTTCCCCCGCCTCCGTCAGCGCCAGGCGGCGCGTACTGCGCTGGAACAGGCGCACGCCCAGGCGCGCTTCCAGCCGCGCCACGTTCTTGCTGACGGCGGCGGGCGTCAGGCCGAGGCGGCGCGCCGCTTCCGAAAAGCCGGCGCATTCGGCGCTCTGCAGGAAGGATTCGAGCAGGTTCAGTGGCAGCATTTTAAACATTTGGTTGAAAGTGATAGTCAATATTACCAGCTAGTCGTCACGCAATGCAGCGCCCATACTGCTTCCATCAACAACCAAGGAGCAAACCATGAACAAAATCGCTTTCGTTACCGGTGGTTCCCGCGGCATCGGCGCCGCCATCGTACGCCGCCTCGCCAGGGATGGCGCCACCGTCGCCTTCACCTACCAGAGCTCGGGCGCTGCCGCCGATGCGCTGGCCGGCGAAATCAAGGCCGCCGGCGGCCAGGCCATCGCGCTGAAGGTCGACGCCACCGACGCCGCCGCCACCCGTGCCGCCATCGACGACATTGCGGCGCGCTTCGGCCGCCTCGACATCCTGGTCAACAATGCCGGCGTGCTTCACCTGGGCGACATCTCCGAACTGACGCTGGAGGACTTCGACCACACCATCGCCGTCAACGTGCGCGCCGTGTTCGCCGCCACGCAGGCCGCCGTGGCGCACATGAAGGACGGCGGGCGCGTGATCAATATCGGTTCCACCAATGCCGAGCGCATGCCATTCCCCGGCGGTTCCATCTACGCCATGAGCAAGTCGGCGCTGACCGGCCTGGTGCAAGGCCTGGCGCGCGACCTCGGCCCGCGCGGCATCACCGTCAACAACGTGCAGCCCGGCCCGGTGGATACCGACATGAACCCGGCCCACGGCGATTTCGCCAAGGCCCTGCATGAGCTGATGCCGATCAAGCGCCATGCGCGCGGCGAGGAAATTGCCGCCATGGTGGCCTACCTGGCCAGCGACGATGCGGGCTACGTGACCGGCGCCGGCCTCAATATCGACGGTGGTTTCGCGACCTAGGGCTCGAAGTGCGCTTGCCGCAGCTGTTCCGCGTCCTGCATGGGCGAGGCGCCGAACAGCCTGCGGTACTCGCGGCTGAATTGGGACGGGCTTTCGTAGCCCACCTTGAAGGCGACGGTGGCCGCCTCCACGCCGCCGGCCATCAGCAGCTTGCGCGCTTCCAGCAGGCGCACCTGCTTCTGGTACTGCAGAGGGCTCATCACCGTCAGCGCCTTGAAGCGCCGGTGCAGGACCGAAGTGCTCATGCGCACCGCCTTGGCCAGCGCCTCGATGCGCAGCGGCTGGTCGAAGTGCTGGCGTATCCACAGGATCGCTTCGCTGATCGCCTTTTCCTTGCCGCCGCCGCGCACGGCCAGGTGCAGCGCGGCGCCGCCCGGGGCCATCAGCAGGTGGTAGAACAATTCCTGTTTCAGCAGGCGTGACAGGACGGGAATGTCGCGCGGCCTGTCCAGCAGCGCCAGCAGGCGCGCCACCACGTCTAGCAGCGCTGTGCCGGCCGTTTCGACGTAGGTGGCGGGGAGTTGGGCCGGCGGCGGCGGGGCGATCCGCATCTCCAGGATGAAGGCGGCAATCTCCTGCGGTTCGAAATCGATGCGTATGCCGAAATACGGCCGGGCCGGCGTGGCCGCCGTGACCTGGCCGGATACCGGCATCGCCACGGCCGCCAGCAGGTAATCGCCGGGACCGTACCGCACCACGTCCGGCCCGACCAGCATTTGCTTGGCGCCCTGCAGCATCAGGCACATGGATGGCTGCAGCAAGCCCCGCCCCGCCTCCGTCGGCGCGGGAATGCGGATCAGCGTCAGCCAGGGAATCGCGGTGGCGACATCGCGGCGCTCCTGCGCGGGGCCGGCGAAGCGCGCGGCCACGGCCTGGCGCAATGCCTGCAGCAACTCAGAGTGTGTTTTCATACCCCATGAAGGCCTTCGGTTCGAGATAGGCTTCCAGCCCATGGACGCCGAATTCCCGGCCCAGGCCCGATTGCCTGAAACCGCCGAACGGCGCCAGGGGTTCATCATACAGCCCATTGATGAACACCCGCCCGGCCACCACTTGGGAAGCAACGCGGTTGGCGCGTGCCAGGTCGCCGGAGAAGACGTAGGCATGCAGGCCGTAGCTGGTGTCGTTGGCGATCTGCACGGCTTCCTCCTCCGTGCGGTAGCTGATGATCGACAGCACCGGGCCAAAAATCTCTTCACGCGCGATCGCCATGTCGTTGCGCACATTGGCGAACACGGTGGGCCGCACGAAATTGCCAGCCTCCAGGCCTGACGGCTTGCCTTCGCCGCCCACCAGGAGTTCGGCGCCCTCTTCCAGGCCCAGGCGAATGTAGTGCTGCACCCGTTCCCACTGGCGGCGGCTGACCATCGGGCCGATGCGCGTGGCCGGGTCGCGCGGGTCGCCTACCTTCAGCCGGGACATTTCGGCGGCGGCCAAGGCTTTGGCTTCATCGAGCCTGTGCCGCGGCACCAGCAGGCGAGTGCCGGCCAGGCAGGCCTGCCCGCTGTTGAAGGTCGCCGCCGCAATGGCAAACGGCATGGCTTTCGCGAAATCGGCATCGTCCAGCAGGATGGTGGGCGATTTGCCGCCCAGCTCCAGCGTCACGCGTTTCATGGTGTCCACCGCGCCGCGTGCAATGGCCTTGCCGACCGCCGTCGAACCGGTGAAGGAGATCTTGGCCACGTCGGGATGGCGCACGATCTCGGCGCCGGCCGTGTCGCCGCGGCCTGTGACGATATTGAACACCCCCGGCGGCAAGACGGCCCGGTGCAGCAGCCGCGTAAGGACGTCGGTCTGCATGGCGCTCATTTCGCTGGGCTTGATCACTGCCGTGCTGCCCGAAGCGATGGCCATTGCCAGCTTGCCGCAAATGAAGCTGTAATTCGCATTCCAGGGCGTCACCAGCCCCACGACACCGAGAGGTACCATCTGCACGCGCGCGCTGCCCAGCTGGCGCACGAAGTCGTAACCGGCCAGCAGCTCCCTGGCAATGGCAAAACTGGCTGCGGCGCGGCGCACCGTGCCGGTGGTGACGTGCAGCGGGCCGCCATATTCGGCCAGCATGGTGTCGATCAATTCCTGCTCGCCTTCGCGCACGGCATCGTGCAGGCGCTGCAGCATGTCCATGCGCTGTTCCCGGCTGCTGCCGGAAAACGCAGGGTAGGCGGCTTTGGCAGCGGCGATGGCGCGCTGCGCATCCGTTTCATCCGCCAGGCGCACGCGGGTCAGCGGCTCGCCGGTGGACGGGTTGGCAAACTCCATGAATTCGCTGCCGTGCGGCGTGACGAATTCACCGTTGATGTAGAGGTGGTCGATGGTTTTCATGCCCCCATCTTAGGCGCGCCACGCCGCGCAGCGGTAGAACAAAACTAGGCGATGATTGCCTGATCCTGCCGGTACAGGCGTTCCAGCACTTCCTTCGTAACGGCGCCGAACAGGGCGCTGGCGGGCGCCAGGTCCGGCTCTTCCTGCTCGCGCAACTGCCGCCACAGGGCAGCCACCTGCTCCTCGCGCGCGGCGACGGCGGCCTCCACTTCCTCCTGCCAGAAGGCGGGCGCCTCGCCCTCGACGAAATTGCCGCGGCCACGGCCGAAGTGGGCGACGGCGAGGTAGCGCAGCACGCTGGACACCAGCAAGGTACGCAGGAATTCGTCCGACAGCGTAATCACCGGCACCTTGCGGTCGGTGCCGACGTTGAAGCCCCAGGCGGCGCCAGAAAACGCCAGCGCGCCGATCACGCCGCCCAGCAGCGCCCCGGTACCCAGCGTCAGCCCGCCCGCCGCCAGGTCAGCCGACAGGCCGGTGGCCGCGCCCGACATGATGGCGCCCAGCAGCGCGGCCTGCGCCTTCTCCACCGGCGCCTTCACCACGAAATTGCTGCTGACGCGGGCATTGATCTTGGGCGCCTCGCTGGCGTCCAGCTTGTGCAGCGCCAGCAGGTGCACCGTGGCCTGGCCGATCGCGATATTGAGGCGGCCGATCAGGGTATTCATTGCCCGTTCCTGCCGCTTGCGGTCGTCGCCCTTGCCGATGCCGATGATCTTCAGCGCCGAGGCGAGCACGCCGCGCTCCGCCGTTTCCACCACCTGCTTGTCGCGTACGGCATCGGTCAGCTGCTGCGCCATCACCGCCATGGATTGCCGGAAGCGGCGCGCGTTGGTTTCTTCCCAGACGGAGAACAGGCGCTCGTAGCCGGCCTGCTTGTCCGGCCCCACCAGCGCGCCCAGCGCGTCGTAGAACACGCGCTCATGCACCCAGCAGCGCGCGAACGCATCGAGCGGCAGCACTTCGCGCACCTGGCCGAACTGCAGCATGAAGTCCTTCCAGCGCAGCAGCTCGGCCTGCTCTTCCTGCTGCGGGCGCGGTGGCCCCATCTGGTTCAGGAGCACCAGCACCGGCTTGCCCAGCCAGTCGAGGATGCGCATTTCGGCGGGAATGTAGCCGGCGTCGCCCGGGTTTTCCGTGGAGTTGACCAGGTAGAGCACCACGTCGGCCTCGTCGCGGGCGGCGCGCACCGCCTGCTGGCTGAGCCAGAACGGGCGGTCGCGGTAGCGGTCCAGCACTTCGCGCAGGAACCAGCCGATCGGGTTGCCGGCCATGGCCAGGCGCTTCATCAGGCGCACGGAATCGCCGAAACCCGGCGTATCCCACAGCAGCAGGCGGTCGCCGTGCGGGCTAGCCATCAGCACATGCGATTCGGCGACCGCGGTGACGTGGGCCGCGTCGCGCACCTGGCCGACGTCGGCCCCCAACAGGGTGCGCGCCAGCGTGGTCTTGCCGTTGTTGGTGTGGGAGACCAGCGCCAGCTGGATGGTGACAGGAGCGTCGCTCATGCCTGGTTGCCTTTCGCGGTTGGCGGCGCCAGCAAGTCCACGACTAACGGATCGGCGCCGTGCAGGATGCAGAACTCACGCCATAATTCTACGCGCTCGCGCAGGCGGGCGGCGTCCGTGCGGGCCGCCAGGGCCGACTGGTCGAGCAAGGCCACCAGGCGTCGCCCGCGGCCCAAGGCAGCCAGGAAGGCGCCATGGTTTTCCTGCTCCGGCGTGGCGGCTATCCCGAACAGCACGGCGTTGGTCACGCCTTCGGCCAGTTCCAGCTGCGGCGCTTCGCTGCCGTAGGCCACAGGGGGCAACAGGCGCACGCGGGCCTGCTCGCCCAGCATGTCCTGCGCCACCGCGTCGAGGCCCTTGCTGCGCGCTTCGTCGACGGTCAGGCTGTAAGGCAGCACACGCAGCGTGCCAGGCTCGCCGCCGGCGGCGGCCGACAGCTGCTGGTAGTACGGCTGGTCCAGGTCGAGCGGGAAGCGCTGGCGCAGCCAGGCGGCTTGCAGCGCGGCGAGCGTCCCCAGAACGAGGCGCGGCAGCACCACGTACAGCAGCAGGCTGGCGGCATACAGGTGCACCCAGCGCGCGCCGTTGCCGGGACGGGTATCGTTCCAGTTCTGCAGCAACCGCACCTCGTCCAGCGTAAATGCCTCCAGCCCGAACACGCGTTCGGCCGGCGTGAACACCAGGGCTAGCAGGCGGTGCACCTGGGTCGCGTCAAGGAAGGTGCTTTCCCAACCCGCCGCGTAGCGCGAAATAATGCCGCGCGCGTACAGCGACAGCACGGCGCCGATGGCGAATGCTGCGGCCGACCAGTGCAGGATGCGTGCGATGCGGGCCGTGTTGAGGCGGGCGCCGAGGCGCGCCCAGTCCACCATGAATTGCAGCACCCCGGCGGCCAGGGCCGTCGGCAAACGGTGCGGCATGCGGCCGCCGCCCAGCGCCATGCGGTTGGCCAGCCCGCGCCGCAAGCCCGCCCGCCGGGACGGCACCAGGGCCCACGCCACGAGCAGCAGGTAAGCCAGGAAATTCCAGGCGACGATGCCCAGCAGCGGCAGCGACAGCACGTCGACGCGGTGCGGGTCGCCAAAGCGTTCAGCCATGCCGCCCGCCAGCAGCGCCGCCAGCGGCAGCAGCCAGCTGGCGCCCCACATGCCGCTGTGGCCCTGCGCCACCCGGCTGAAGAACTTGTGCCGCGCGGACAGCCGCTTGAGCAATTGTTCGGCGCGGTGGTAGAGGAAATCCGGCAGTGTGGAAGCCGACCGCGCTTCGGCCGCCTGCCAGTGCGCCAGCTCGCGCGCGGTGCGGCTGGCGAACTTGCGGTCATCCTCGGTCAGGATTTCCTTCTGCTGGTCGGCCTCCTCTATGGCCTTGACCAGCAGGATGGCGCGCGCCGTCTTTTCCTTCATCGCCCCTCCAGGCAGGCGCCTGGCTTGCCGCCCTGCAGGGAGATGGGCTGGCCTGGCCGTTCGACCTGGTAGTACAGGCCGATGATGCGCCAGCCGTCGTCGGCCCGGTACAGCTGGATGCTGTTCACGCCCGTGAAGTCCGCCCTGGCGGCGGTGCGCTCCTGGCGCGATTCGACCACGCTGTAGACGGTGGCAAAGCGGTCGTACTGGCGCACCTCCCGCGCCACCTCGCATTCGTGGAAGCCCTTGTCGTCCACGCGGCCAATGGCGGCCGCGAAGTCGGTGCCGCGCGCCACCGACAGCGCCGCGGCGCCGTCGCGGTAGCGGGCGCCATACACCATGGCATCCGGATGCAGGATGGCGCGCAGCGCCGCTTCATCGCCGGCCTTGCCGGCATCGTGGCTAAGGGCGCGCCACAGGGTGGCGACCGCCTGCTCCGGCGTCGCCGGGACGGCCAGCAGGGCCGCAGCAAGAATGATTGCACTCATGCGGCGAGTGTACCATCACTCCCCCTTGCGATAGATGCGCACGTAGTCGACCAGCATCTGCTGCGGGAATGCCGTACTGGCGTCCGGATAGCCGGGCCAGTAGCCGCCCACGGCGAGGTTCAGCAGCAGGAAGAACGGGTGCTCGAAAACCCATTCGCCCTTCACGCTTTGCGGCCGCGCCGTGTGGTAATGCTGGCCGTCGCGGTACCAGCGGATCTCGCCCGGCTCCCATTCGACGGCGAAGACGTGGAAGTCGTCGGCATAGCGCTGGCCGGCGGGCAGCGCGGATGGCGCGCCGAAGCCCTTGTCGCCCGAATAGCCCGGCCCATGCACCGTGCCGTGCACGATACCCGGCTCCTTGCCGATGTTTTCCATGATGTCGATCTCGCCACTGCGCGGCCAGCCCACCTTGCCGATATCGGCGCCCAGCATCCAGAACGCGGGCCAGATGCCCTGCCCGCGCGGCACCTTGATGCGTGCTTCGAAGCGCCCATACTGCCGCTCCACCAGGCCGGCCGTCTTCAGCCGCGCCGAGGTGTACTGCCTGTCCTGCCAGGCTTCCTTGCGCGCCTCGATCACCAGGTTGCCGCCTTCCACCCGCACGTTTTCCTTGCGCGCCGTGTAGAACTGCATCTCGTTGTTGCCGAAACCATGGCCGCCCTGTTCCGGGAGCCATTTGCGCGGGTCGAGTGCATCGCCGTCGAATTCGTCGGCCCAATCCAGCACCCAGCCCGGCTTGGCGCCGCGCTGGTGGCGCATGATGTTCAGGTAGCTGTCGGTCCAGTATTCATCGCGGTGCCCGGCCAGGAATTGCAGCAGTTCCTCGTGCGCTTCCTTGCCGGTCGTGAGGTAATCGCCGCCGATGCCGTGGAAAACCAGGTTGACCACGCCGCCCTTGGCCCCCTCCTCCTTCACCAGTGCGATCAGCTGCGCGCCCGTCAGGCCCACCGGTGCATGGCCGGGCGGCCGCAACGCGACGAATTCATCGCGGATCGCCGGCCAGTAAGGCTGGCCGGCCGCCAGCTGTTCGAAGCACGGTGCGTTGAAAGTGCGTTCCTGCCTGCCGTCGATCGCCTGCAGCAGGGTATTGGCCAGGCGCACCTGGTCCAGCATGTGCGCCACGCTCGTGGTGTCGAGGTTGCGCTGCGGCTCGACCCAGGCGCGGCCGGGCGCGCTGCCGGAGCACTGGTGGAACAGCGTATGGTTACCCAGCTCGTGCCCGCGCCGGGCGGCGGCGCGCCAGTCGGCCATGCGCAAGCGCACCGCCGGATTGGCCAGGGCCAGGTAGAACGTGGCCTTGAGCCCGTGGCGCTCCAGCGCCGGCAACGCGTTGTCGAGTTGGGAATCGAGCGCATCGTCGTAAGCCAGGCTGACGGCCGCGCGCGCGCCGTTTGGCCACGTTTCCACTGCCTGCGCGCTGCCCAGCGCCAGCAACATACTGCATACGGCAAAAACTTTTTTCACAAGCGCATCTCCTTTCATTGTGGAAACGTTCCCAACTTTGTGGCGAATATAGCACGGTCCGCCGGTTGACTTCAAAATTTGAACAGTGCTATATTGCGCTGACCAGAATGGAAACGTTTCCAGTTTCAAGCAGTTTTGATGACGGAAACCCCACACTCCCTGCCGATTCCCGGCGTATTTTATTGACAACCGATTTTGCTGCCCCTAGTATTTTTAAGCATGTAATGGAAACGTTTCCATGCTGGTTGGGGAGGCGGCCAGACTATAAGAACCAAGGAGACCAAATGCACTATCCAAAGGCGAAGCAGACCTTGATGAGCCTTGCAGTAGCCACGGCTTGCGCGGCGCTCATCGCACCAGCCCAGGCACAGGAGTCGGACCAGGCGGGCGTTGCGCCCGCCCCTTCCAATACCGGTGACGTCACGACCGTGGTCGTTACCGGCCTGCGCGCCAGCCTGGGTTCTTCCATGAACCTGAAACGCAATGCCGACGGTATCGTGGACGGCATCGTGGCTGCCGACATCGGCAAATTCCCGGACACCAACCTCGCCGAATCGCTGCAGCGCATCAGCGGCGTGTCGATCGACCGCTCCATCGGCGAAGGCTCCAAGGTCACCGTGCGCGGCGTCGGTCCCGACTTCAACCTGGTGCTGCTGAACGGCCGCCAGATGCCGACTTCCAACCTGGGCGACCTGAATGGCCGCGCCTTCGATTTCGCCAACCTGGCGTCGGAGGCGATTTCGCAGATCCAGGTCTACAAGACAGGCCGCGCCGAAACGCCGACTGGCGGCATCGGCGCCACCGTCAACGTGATGACGGCGCGTCCGCTGGAGCGCCCGGGCGTCACAGTGGCCAGCTTCGGCGCCAAGGCCGTGCACGACACTTCGCACAACAACCTGCCGGGCGACGTCAAGAAGGGCAGCGCCACCACGCCGGAAGTCTCCGGCATCTACAGCACCACCTTCGACGACAACCGCTTCGGCATCGCGCTGAGCGCCAGCTACCAGGAGCGCAACCTGGGCTACAACCAGGCGGCCGTCTCGAACGGCTGGCGCGGCCCGTTCAAGGGCGATGAGAACAACTGGGGCACCATCGCCCAGCCCTTGCCCGATGGTTCGACGCCAGGCATCACCAACCGGCCGAAGCCGACCGACATCTATTCGGTGCCGCAAAACCTGAACTACAACATGAACGGCGTGCAGCGCCAACGCACCAATGGCCAGTTGACCCTGCAATGGGCGCCGGTCAAGGCGCTGACCACCACGCTGGACTACACCTATTCCGAGAACAAGATCCAGACCCGCCGCCAGGACCTGTCGGCCTGGTTCAACTTCGGCCCCTCCACCAGTTCCTGGAGCAATGGCCCGGTGGCCGCTCCCCTGGTGTACACGGAGCTGATCCCCGCTGCCAATAGCGACATCGCCATGGGCGGCGCGGACTTTGCCACCAAGACCCAGAACAAGTCGCTCGGCTTCAACGCCGCGTGGAAGACCGACGGCCTGAAACTGGAACTGGACGTGCACAAATCCACCGCCGAGTCCAAGGCCGACAGCCCGTTCGGCTCCAGCAACGTGCTGGGCACGGCGAGCTTCAGCCGCGGCGACACCACCGCGGACTTCCGCGAAGACTTCCCGGTGCTGAGCATCAAGGGCGCCAACTTCGCCGCCGCACCGCAGCAGGTGACCGGTTCCGTGTTCCAGAACGGCTACATGAAAGGCGACATCACGCAGGCCCAGTTCCGGGGCAGCCTCAAGGTGATGGAAGCATCCAACCTGAACTTCGGCCTGGCGTCGACGGATGTGAAGAACCGTTCCGCCTTCTCCACCCAGCAGCGCGATACCTGGGGCGGCGCCACCAAGGCTTCCGATTACCCGGCCAGCATGTTCCACCAGGAGTCGCTGCGCCAGTACTTCGACAAGATCAACGGCAGCGGCAACCCGAACCTGTTCAACCAGTTCTACACCTTTAACTTTGCCGAGCTGCGCTCGCTGGTGGCCAAAGTCAGCGGCGTGCCGGACCTGTACCTGCCGAAGACCACCTTCGACACCGACCAGCGCACGAAGGAAAAGTCGAAGAGCGCCTACGTGCAGTTCGGCACCGACTGGGATACCGCGATCCCGATGCACACCAATGTCGGCGTGCGCTATGAAACCACCGACGTGGTCTCCACCGCGCTGGTGCCGGCAGCCACCACCATCAGCTGGGTCTCGGCCAATGAATTCCCGGTCTCCTTCGGACCGGCCACCTTCACCACGCTGACCGGCAAGTACCACCATGTACTGCCCAGCGTGGACTGGGACGCCGACCTCCGGCCTGACCTGAAGCTGCGCGCCAGCTACGGCGAAACCATCGGCCGTCCGCGCTACGACCAGATCCAGGGCGGCACCACGCTGAACACCCTGGCCCGTGTCTTCGGCGGCACCGGCTCGCAAGGCAATCCGGAACTGAAACCGGTCAAGTCGAAGAACCTGGACCTGTCGCTCGAGTGGTACTACGGCCAGCAAAGCTTCGCCTCGCTCGGCCTGTTCCATAAGGACTTGAACAACTACGCCGGCCAGTCCAAGATCACGGCCACGCCATTCAACCTGCACACCCCGGTCGGCGGCGCACTGTGGAACGAGGCGGTGCAGAAAGGCGCTTGCGGCAATGACCTGGTCTGCATCCGCAACTACATCTTCCGCAACCACCCGACCGCCCCTGGCGTGACCCGTGGCGCGGACGACCCGAGCGGCAATGCCACCGGCACCATCGTCGGCCAGCCAGGCGATCCGGTGCTGCCGTTCGAGATCACCACCTTCTCCAACCAGAAGAAGGACAAGATCAAGGGCGCCGAGCTCAATGTGCAGCACATGTTCGGCAACAGCGGCTTCGGCGTATCGGCCAACTACACCTGGGTGAATTCGGGCCTCAAGTACGACAACTACAAGATCGGCGAGCAGTTTGCGCTGGTCGGCTTGAGCAACTCGGCCAACCTGGTGGGCATCTACGAAGACAAGAGCTGGACGGTGCGCGCGGCCTACAACTGGCGCGACAAGTTCCTGTCCTCGACGTTCGACGGCTCAGGTCCCAACCCGAACTACGTGGAAGCCTACGGCCAGCTGGACCTGAGCATCGGCTACGCCTTCAGCGAGAAGCTGAGCGTGCAGTTCGAAGCGATCAACCTGACCAACGAAATCCAGCGTGTCCATGGCCGTGCCGAGACCATGGCACTCTACGTGACGCAGTCCGGTCCGCGCTACATGCTGGGCGCCCGCTACAAGTTCTAATGGCAGGCAACGCAATCCGGCAAGTGGTCGTCATGGGTGGCGGTTCGGCCGGCTGGCTGGCCGCCGCCATCCTTGCCGCCGACCACCCTGCCGACCGGCCGGGTGGCCTGCAGGTCACCCTGGTCGAATCGCCCGACGTGCCGATCATCGGCGTGGGCGAAGGCACCTGGCCCACCATGCGCGACACGCTGCGCCGCATCGGTATTTCGGAATCCGGATTCTTCCGCGAGTGCGATGCCTCGTTCAAGCAGGGCTCGCGCTTCAACCGCTGGGTCACCGGCGCGGCGGACGACGTCTACTTCCACCCTTTCGTACTGCCGCAGGGCTATGGAGAGGCCAACCTGGCCGAGCGCTGGCAGCAGGCGCATTCGCAGGTGCCGTTTGCCGACCTGGCCAGCTTCCAGCCGCACCTCTGCGCGCACGGCAAAGCGCCCAAGCAAGCCTCTACCCCTGAATTCGCGGCAGTTGCCAACTATGGCTACCACCTCGACGCGGGCAAGTTTGCCGTCTTCCTGCGCAAACACTGCACGGAGCGCCTCGGGGTGCGCCATGTGCTGGACCACATCGTGGCCGTCAACGCCACGCAGGACGGTGACATCGCTTCCTTGCAGGGCGCCACGCATGGCGCACTGGCCGCCGACCTGTTCATCGATTGCACCGGCCTGCAATCGCGCCTGCTGGGGCAGCATTACGCGGTCCCGTTCCTGCCGCAAAAGCATGTGCTGTTCAACGACCGCGCGCTGGCGGTGCAGATCCCGTATCCGTCCGTCGACAGCCCGGTCGCATCGCAGACCACTTCCACCGCACAGCGCAGCGGCTGGATCTGGGACATCGGCCTGCCGTCGCGGCGCGGCATCGGCCACGTGTATTCCAGCGCCCACTGCAGCGACGAGGATGCGGAACGCGACCTGCGCGCCTACATCGCCGGCAGCGGCGGGCCGCAAGACATTCCCGCGCCGCGCAAGCTGGCCTTCGAGCCGGGCTACCGCGAGGAATTCTGGCACCGCAACTGCGTCGCCATCGGACTTTCGGCGGGCTTCATCGAACCGCTGGAAGCGTCCGCGCTGGCCATGGTGGAACTCTCTGCCAATATGCTGAGCGAGGAAATGCCGGCCACGCGCGGCACCATGGAGCTGGTGGCGCGCCGCTTCAACGCGGCCTTCCGCTATCGCTGGGAGCGCGTGATCGACTTCCTCAAGCTGCACTATGTGCTAAGCCGGCGCAGCGATTCGCCCTACTGGGTCGACAACCGGGAAACGGTACCGGCCAGCCTGCGCGAATTGCTCGCGCTGTGGCGGCACCGCCAGCCTTCGCGCTACGACTTCGGCCGCGCCGAGGAAATCTTCCCTTCGGCCAGCTGGCAATACATCCTGTACGGCATGGGCTTCCACACCGAGCCTGGCGGCGGCATCCGCCGGCGGGACAATGACCAGGCGGCCGACCACTACTTCCGCGAAGCGGCCAGCCTGACGCACAGGATGCTGGCCGCCCTTCCGGCCAACCGCGAGCTGATCGACCTTATCCGTCGCCACGGCTTGCCCACCATCTGAGGACCATCATGGCAAAACCTGTCCTGCTCAATAACATCGACCACAAGGACCTGCACGTGCAGACCGGGCGTGGTGCCCGTTTCGGCGACAACGTGATGTCCGCCCTCACCTTTCCGTCCGAGTTCCGCGACGTACAGGCCTGCTACCCCATCGTGTTCCGCAGGACCGGGGACGGCGGCTTTGAAGCGCGCGCGCTGTTCGGCTTCCAGGAAGGCGAAAACCTGTTCCTCGGCCTGGACGTCCTGGGCGGCTGGGACGCGCCCTACGTGCCGCTGGCCATCGAGCGCCAGCCCTTCCTGATCGGCGTCAACGGCACGGAACTGATGGTGCACGTGGACCTGGACAACCCGCGCCTCAGCGACTCAGCCGGCGAGCGGGTGTTCCTGCCCCACGGTGGCACGTCGCAATACCTGGAGCGCGTGAATTCCACCCTGCTGGCCATCCACCAGGGCTTGCAGCAGGCGCGCGGCTTCATGGCTGCGCTGCTGGAGCACCAGTTGCTGGAATCCTTTGTCTGCGATATCGAACTGGACGACGGCTCGCAACACCGCCTGGCAGGCTTCTACACCATCAACGAAGAGCGCCTGGCCGCGCTGCCCGGCGAGGCGGTCGAGCGCCTGCACCGCGACGGCTACCTGCAGCCGGTCTACATGGTGATCGCCTCCATGTCCAACTTCCGCAACCTGATCGAGCGCAAGAACCGCATCCATGCTGCCCAATGCTAAGCCGATCCGCGAGCTGCACGGGTTGGCCCCGTCCGACCTGAACGACGCCCTGCTGGCATCCACCGAACCGCTGGTGCTGCGCGGGCTGGTGGCGCGCTGGCCCGCCGTGCAGGCCGGCCGCAACGGCACCGGCAGCGCCGCCCGCGCGGCCAGCGCCGACGCCTACCTGCGCCGCTTCTACCGCGACGCCACCGTGATCGCCATGCTCGGCAAGCGCGACATCGGCGGCCGCTTTTTCTACAACGAAGACCTGAGCGGATTCAATTTCGCTTCGGTGCACGCTCGCCTCGACGACGTGCTGCTGGAACTGGCCGGCCACCGCGACAACCCGCACCCGCCGGCCATCTACGTCGGCTCCACCACGGTGGAAACGGCATTGCCAGGCTACCGCGAAGAAAACCCGCTCGACCTCGGCCCGCGCGACGCCCTCATGAGCGTCTGGATCGGCAACCAGACCCGCATCGCCGCCCACTACGACCTGCCCGACAACCTTGCCTGCGTTACCGCCGGCCGCCGCAGGTTCACCCTGTTCCCACCCGGCCAACTGGAAAACCTGTATATCGGCCCGCTGGACTTCACCCCGGCCGGCCAGGCCATCAGCCTGGTCGACCTGCAGCGGCCCGACCTGGATCGCTTCCCGCGCTTCGTCGAAGCGATGCGGCATGCGCAAGCGGCCGAACTGGAACCGGGCGACGCCATCTTCATCCCCAGCATGTGGTGGCACCATGTCGAAGCGCTGGAGTGCTTCAATGTGCTGGTCAACTACTGGTGGCGCCAGTCGCCCGAATACATGGACACGCCCACCAACGCACTGATGCTGTCGCTGCTGTCGATCCGCGACCTGCCGCCGGAACAGCGCCGTGCGTGGCAGGAGATCTTCCGCTACTATGTTTTCGAAGCCGGCAGCGGCACCGCCGCGCACATTCCCGCACCGGCGCGGCGCGTGCTCGGCCCGATCGACGACGCGGCAGCGCGCATGCTGCGCGCCCAGCTTCTACAAAAAATCAACCGATAAACGGAGACAGGAATGAGAGACGAACAAGCCCAGCGCCGCCCCGTGCGGCGCGTTGTCATTGCCGGCGGCGGCACCGCCGGCTGGATGGTGGCTGCCGCCATCTCGCGCGGCCTCGGCAAGGCCCTGGACATCAAGCTGGTGGAATCGGACGAAATCGGCACCGTCGGCGTCGGCGAAGCCACCATCCCGACGCTGCTGAACTTCCACAACCTGCTGGAGATCAACGAGCAGGAATTCATGGCCGCGACCAGGGCCACCTTCAAGCTTGGCATCAGCTTCGAGAACTGGCGCAACGTCAACGAAGACTACATCCACTCTTTCGGCCTGACCGGCACCGACCACTGGACGGCCGGCTTCCAGCATTTCTGGCGCAAGGGCCGCGAGCGCAAGCTGGCCAGCGACTACGGCGACTACTGCCTGGAGCTGAAGGCGGCCCAACTGAACCGCTTCGGCCACCTGCCGCGCCAGGGCATCAACTACGCCTATCACCTGGACGCCAGCGCCTACGCGCGCTACCTGCGCAAGTATTCGGAAGGCTATGGCGCCCAGCGCATCGAAGGCAAGATCGCCAGGGTGCACACCGATCCGGCCAGCGGCCACATCACCGCCCTGCAGCTCGATTCCGGCGCGCTGGTCGAGGGCGACCTGTTCATCGATTGCACCGGATTCCGCGGCTTGCTGATCGGCGAAACGCTGGGCGAAGAATTCGACGACTGGTCGCAATGGCTGCACAACGATAGCGCCATCGCGGTCCAGACCTCGTCCACCGGGCCGGCCATACCCTATACCCGCGCCATTGCCCACGACTGGGGCTGGCAGTGGCGCATCCCGCTGCAGCACCGGGTCGGCAACGGCATCGTGTTTTCCAGCAAATTCGTCGACGACGACACCGCCCGCGCCACCCTGTTGGCCAACATCAGCGGCGAGCAGCTGGTGCAGCCGCGTGTGATCCGTTTCAAGCCCGGCCAGCGCCGCAGGGTGTGGAGCAAGAACTGCGTCGCCATCGGCCTGGCCAGCGGCTTCCTGGAGCCGATCGAATCGACCAGCATCCACCTGATCCAGCGCGGCATCATCCGCCTGATGCAGATGTTCCCGTCGGCCGGCATCTTCCAGTCCGAGATCGACGAATACAACAAGCAGGCCTGGGCCGAGATCGAGCATATCCGCGACTTCATCATCCTGCACTACAAGGTCACCAACCGCCGCGATACGCCGTTCTGGCGCCACTGCGCCGAAATGGACGTGCCGGCATCGCTGCAGCACCGCATCGACCTGTTCCGCGACACGGGCCGCGTATTCCGCCTGTCGAACGAGCTGTTTGCCGAGAATTCCTGGATCCAGGTCATGCTGGGCCAGGGCGTGATGCCCTTGCAGCACCATCCTTCGGCCGACCTGATGGGAGATGCGGAGCTGTCGCATTTCCTCGACAGCATCCGCAACGATGTGGCGCGTACCGTGGCGCAGCTGCCGCCGCACCAGCAGTACGTGGAGAACTACTGCGCCGCGTACATGGAAGAGTACTTGGCGCCGAAGTAAAGAATGAAGCCATAGCAGGCGGCCGGCAGCACGAAGGACGCCTGCACTCCCATCGTATCGGCCAGCGCCCCCTGCGCGAACGGCACCAGGGCGCCGCCGACGATGGCCATGCACAGGATGCCGGAGCCCTGCCCGGTGTACTTGCCCAGGCCATTCAGCGCCATGCTGAAGATAGTCGGGAACATGATCGAGTTGCACAGGCCGACCGCCAGGATCGCCCACATTGCCAGCTTGCCGGCGCCGAAGACGGCCGCCAGCACCAGCGCAATCGCCAACAGTGAATTAAAGGCCAGGGTCTTGCCCGGGCTGGCGACGCGCATCACCGCAAAACCGATGAAACGCCCCACCATGGCGCCGCCCCAGTAGAAGCTGACGTAATTCGCGGCATCGGCGTGCGACAGCCCTGCGATGTGCGATTCGCCGAGGAAGTTGATCAGGAAGCTGCCGATGCTGACTTCCGCCCCCACGTACAGGAAGATGCCGATGGCGCCCAGCACCAGGTGCTTGTGCGCCCAGGCCGAGCCATGTCCCTCGCCGGCCAGCGCCACGTCTTCGCTTTCGGCGATTTGCGGCAGCCTGGCGGCGTAGAACAGGACCGCCAGCAGCGCCAGTGTACCGGCCAGCGCCAGGTAAGGGCCGCGCACGGTGGCGGCATCCGCTACCGCCCCCACCGCAGCACCTGCGGCCGACAGGATCAGCATGCCGCCGACGGCCGGGCCGATGGTGGTGCCGAGTGAGTTGAAGGCCTGGGTCAGCGTCAGGCGGCTGGAGGCGGTGCGCGCCGGACCGAGCACCGTCACGTAAGGATTGGCCGCCACCTGCAGGATGGTGATGCCCGACGCCAGCACGAAGAAGGCGAACAGGAACAGGCCATAGCCGCCGAACGAGGCCGGATAGAACAGGCCGCAGCCGGCCGCCGCGATCAGCAGTCCCGCCACGGCGCCCTTCTGGTAGCCGATGCGGCGGATCAGGGCGCCCGCCGGAAGCGACACGATGAAGTAGGCGCCGAAGAAGCAGAACTGCACCAGCATTGCCTGCACATAGGTCAGCGTGTAGATCGATTTCAGGTGGGGAATCAGGATGTCGTTCAGCGAGGTGATCAGCCCCCACATGAAGAACAGGATCGTCACGATCACCAGCGCGCCGGTGTTCGTTCCTTGCTGCGCGCCGCCCGCCGTTTCGGGCGTTGCGGCGGCCGCCGTGTTGGGTGCCATGCTTGCCATTGTGTCTCCTTGTCAGTTCAGTTCTTCGCAGCGTACAGCGTCCGCCGCGTTGGCGGCGCCGCCGATGATGTCAATATTCGCGATGGCGGCGGCGAACGGCGCGGTCGCGCTGATGCCGAATGGGGTGTCCATGCGCTCCAGCTGCAGGCCGCGCGCGGTAAAGCAGGCCAGCGGCAGCTTGACTACTTGCTTGCCCTTGCCCGCCAGGCGCGTGAACAGCCTGGTCGCGTCCAGTGCGGTATCCTGCATCGCCAGCGTCACCCTGCCCTGCGGCGGCGCTGCCACGAGGGCCTCGAACTGCAGGATGCCATCGCGCGCAGCGCTTGGCGGCAGGACCATCGGCCGCGTGCCGCGGGCAAGCAGCGTCGCCGGCGCCCCGCCGGCAGCCGGTGCGGCCGCATCCCATGTGACCAGCTTGGCGTCCTGCTGCGTGGTGATTTGCGCGGTCTGCACCGTGATGCCAGGCAGCCGGAAGGTCGCGTTCAGGTCCGCGCCCAGAGCGAGCCGCTCGCCGCCGCTACGGATGGACAATGGGAAGCTCGCACGGTCCGCCTGGCTATGCACCGGGAAAAGATTGTCCGCACCGCAGCCGCCCGGCTTGTACGAGGCATCGAGTTTGCCCAGCTTCGAACGCTGCCCCTTGCGCAGGCCGTAGTTGAACGGGAACAGCGGCGCGTAACCGGCGTCGCCGGCGTTGAGCGGCGTCTGGCAGGCCGATTTCGGCCAGGAGAAGGACAGCTTGCCGCGGAAGTCGTAGCTGCGCGGTCCGGCGATGAGCAGGTCGGATACGCCCTTGCCCTCTGTGCCCGGCAGCCAGGCTGCGATAAAGGTATCGGACAAGTTGAGCAAGTCGTTCACGAACAGCGGGCGTCCCGCGACGAACACAGTAATGACCGGCTTGCCCTTGCCTGCCACCGCCTCCAGCACCGCCAGGTCTTCCGGATAGCGGCTGCTGTGGCGCAGCGTGCCGGCCGGGCCGATATCGCCATCGCCCTCGGCGTAGGGACGCTCGCCCACCACGGCAATCACGGCGTCGAAGCGCGACAGGTCGACGCCGGCGGCATCAACGCTGAACGCCACATTGCCCTCGCCGGCCGCCGCGCGGATGCCCGCCAGGATGCTGTCGGCATGCGGGAAGTCGGCATTGCTGTTGTCCGTGCCCTGCCAGGTCAGCGACCAGCCGCCGGACTGGTTGGCGATATTGTCGGCGCTCTTGCCGACCACCAGGATCTTCCTGCCGCGCGCCAGCGGCAGCGCGGGTCCTTCATTCTTCAGCAGCACCAGGGACTCGCGCACCGCGCGGCGCGCCAGTTCGCGGTCCTGCAGCGCCGCATCCTTGCCGGCAAAGGCATTCTGCGCCGGGCTCTTGCCGAACAGGCCTGCCCGCAGCTTGACGCGCAGGATGCGGGTCACGGCGTCGTCGATGCGCGCCATCGGGATCTCGCCCGCCTTCACCTGCGCCACCGTGTTGGCGATGAACGCCTTCCAGTCGTCCGGCACCATGACCATGTCGATGCCGGCATTGATGGCCTGCGGGCAGCTGTCGTTGCGGCAGCCCGGCACTTCGGCGATCCCGTTCCAGTCGCTGACGACGAAGCCGTCGAAGCCCATTTTGGTCTTCAGCACATCGGTCAGCATGTCCCGGCTGCCGTGCATTTTCACGCCATTCAGGCCGTTAAAGGACGACATCACCGTCTGCGCGCCCTCAGCCAATGCCGGCACGTAACCGGCGCCATGGATATTGACCAGGTCCGCCAGCGAAGACTTGTTGTCGCCGCGATCCTTGCCCTGGTCCGTGCCGCCGTCGCCGACGAAATGCTTGGCGCTGGCCAGCACATTGGCGTCGGACTTGAAGCGGCCCTGCAGGCCCTTCACATATTCGCCGGCATATTGCGCCACCAGCTTCCCATCTTCCGAGAAGCTCTCGTAGGTGCGGCCCCAGCGGTCGTCGCGCACTACGGCAATCGTCGGGCCGAAGACCCAGGCGATGCCGGTCGCGCGCACCGCCTTGCCGGTCGCCGCCCCGACCTCGTAGGCCAGTTTGGGATTGTGCGCGGCGCCCAGGCCGATATTGTGCGGATACAGCGTGGCGCCGAACACGTTGTTGTTGCCATGGACGGCATCGATGCCCCATACCACCGGCACCTTCACCGCCATGTCGGTCGACATCGACGCTTCGTGGTATTTCTGCGCGAGGGCCAGCCATTCCGCCGCGTTGGCGCGCTTGTTCCCATTCGGCCAGCTGCCGCCGCCATTCAGCACGGAGCCCAGGTAGTAGCGCCGTACGTCGTCCGGCGTGGTGGTCTTGATCTCGGACTGGGTCATCTGCCCGATCTTCTGCTCCAGCGTCATTCCGGCAACAATGGCCGCGACGCGTCTCTCCAGCGCCGGGTCGGGCGCTATCGCGCTGCGTACGCGCGGCCAGTCGGCGAGCGGCGCGGTGCCCGCCATGGCGACGGCCGCCGGCAGCGCCATCGCCGCCATCAAAGCAATTCTCTTCATCCTGTCTCCTGTTCAGGGTTGCCGCAGGAAAGCGCGGTACCACTTGCCGCTTTCCTTCAGCGTTCGTTGTTGTGTCGTGTAATCGATGTGCACCAGCCCGAAGCGGCGCAGGTAGCCCTCGGCCCACTCGAAGTTGTCGACCAGGCTCCAGGCGAAATAGCCCTTCACCGGCACGCCGGCCGCGATGGCATCCTTCATTGCGCCCAGGTGGCGCGCCAGGTAGCGGCGGCGCTGCACGTCGGCCACGCTGCCGTCGGCCTGCACCACATCGTCGTAGCAGGACCCGTTCTCGGTGATGTACAGCTCCTGCGGCGCGTATTCGGCATGGATGCGGCCAAGCAGCTCGCCCAGGCCTTGCGGCGCCACTTCCCAACCCATGGCGGTGGTTTCCGCGCCGGCTGGCGGCGGCAGTACGCGCGCATCCAGCGGCTCGTGGCCGGGGGCGTCTGCAACCGTCTCGGGAAAGTAATAGTTCACGCCCATGAAGTCGGTCGCCACCGCGATCGCCTCCATGTCGCCGTCCAGCACCACCGGCGCGGCCGTGCCCACCTGCTCCAGGGTGGCGGCCGGATAGCCCCGCCCATGCAGGGGATCCAGGAACCACTTGTAACGCAGCCCGTCGTGGCGCTCGGCGGCCGCGCGGTCGGCGGCGCTGCCGCTCGCAGGACGCAGCGGGTGCAGGCTGAGGGAAATGCCGACGCGTGCACCGGGTACGTTGGCGCGGATCAACGGCACCGCTTTGCCGTGCGACAGCAGCACGTGGTGGCATACCTGCAGCGCCGTGCCGAAATCGGTCAGGCCAGGTGCGTGGACGCCTTCGAAATTGCCGAGGATGGCCGTGCACCATGGTTCGTTATGGGTGATCCAGTGCTGCACGCGGTCACCCAGGCAGCGCGTGACGGCATCGGCGAATTCCAGGTAGCGCTGCACGGTATCGCGCTCGGCCCAGCCGCCCCGGTCCTGCAGGTATTGCGGCAAGTCCCAGTGGTACAGCGTGGCCCAGGGCTGGATGCCCCGCTCCAGCATGCCGTCCACCAAGTGCGAATAGAAGTCCAGTCCTTTGCGGTTGGGCGCCGCGCCGAATTCCGACACGATGCGCGGCCAGGCGATCGAGAACCGGTAGGCGTTCAGGCCCATGTCGCGTGCAATGTCCAGGTCCTCCGGCCAGCGGTGGTAATGGTCGCAGGCCACGAGCCCGCTGGAACCGTCGCGCACCTTGCCTGGCGTGGCGGCAAAGCGGTCCCAGATCGACTCGGCGCGCCCATCTTCCCTGCCGCCCCCCTCGATCTGGTAGGACGAGGTGGCGCAGCCCCACAGGAAGTCGCGGGCAAAGTCGCTGCGTGCCGGAGCGCCGGGTTCAATCTGGTCTGGTGTTGTCATGTTCAATCGTCGTCTTTGATTGGAAAGGTTTCCATTTTCAATCCGAAAAAAGGGCGCGAGCGCCCCTTCCCAGGTTCAGTTCATGCTGCCGCCTTGCGCTTGGCGCTGGCCGCCTTGGCCAGGGATGCGCGCAGCGTCACCGTCACCGGGAAGCTGCGCGTCACCGTGCGCCGCAGGTCATAGCAGCGGTTCAGCAAGGCGCTCAGGCCATTCATCGTCATTTCGCGCCACGGCATGTGGACCGTGGTCAGGCGCGGCGCGGAAAATTCGGCGCTCGGCGTGTCGTCGTAGGCGATGACGGACAAGTCGTGCGGCACGCGGATGCCCGCTTCCTGGAAGTAGGACAGCGCGCCGACCGCCATTTCATCGTTGGCGCAGAACAGGGCCGTGCAGCGGTGGCCCGACTCGACCAGTTCCTTGGCCGCGGCCCAGCCGCCGGCCGGCGAAAAGTCGCTCTCGGCCACCCACATGCGGCCGGTGTCGACGCCCCCGTCCTGCAGCTCCTCCATGAAGCCCTCGATGCGCGCCACGTTGTCGGCCAGCCGCGACGGCCCGGCCACCACCGCGATGTCGCGGTGCTTATGGTCCAGCAGCGCGCGCGCCGCCAGGCGTCCCCCCAGCTTGTGGTCCACCGTGAAGCACTGCTCCGGAATGCTGGACAGGCTGTGGTTCAGCACCACGATCCTGCCCTGCTGCGCGCCCAGCGCTTCGATATCCTCGTCCAGCAAGGCGCTGGTCATCACCACCAGGCCGTCGCAGCCGCGCTCCATCAGGAACTGGATGCCTTCCTTGGCCTGCTTGCGTTCATCGCCCAGGCCAACACCGAACGCCACCACCATGTGCAGGCCGGCGGCGCGCAGTTCGGTATCGATAATCTGCAGGATGGGCGTGTAGAAGGTGCCGCTCAGGACTGGAATGTAGACGCCGATCATCTGGCTGGTGCCGCTCAACAGCGTACGCGCCGCATGCGATGGGCGGAACCCCAGCTCGTCGATCGCCTTCTTCACCTTTTCCAGCGTGGCCGGCGACACCGATCCCTTGCCGCTGACGACGCGGGAGGCGGTGCCCAGTCCAACGCCCGCCAGGCGGGCTACGTCTTTGATAGTGGCCACTGGATTCCTTTTCTTGTTATTGCGACACCGCGAGCATACTTGATGCGCCGGCCGTTTCAAAGCGCTTGCCGCTGTCCGGGTCGAACAGCGACACGCGTTGTGCGTCAATCGCGAAGGCCACCGTATCATCCGGCGCAATCGCACGGCTGCCCTGCACAATGCACGACAGCGGCTTGCCGGCGCAGTCGAGCCATACCACGCGGTGGGCGCCCATCGGTTCCACCAGCGTGACGCGGCCCTGCAGCGGCCCGCCAGGCGCCAGCGAAATATGCTCCGGCCGCACGCCGAGCGTCGCTTTCACGGCCCCCGGACGCGGCGACGAGCCGAGCGCCAGCCGTACGGCCCCGCCGGTGAAATCGCCATGGGCGTCGACCACGCCTTCGATGAAGTTCATCGCCGGCGCGCCGAGAAAACCGGCCACGAACAGGTTGGCCGGCCGCTCGTACACTTCGCCCGGCGTGCCGACCTGCTGCACCTGTCCGGCGCGCATCACGACAATGCGGGTGGCCAGCGTCATCGCCTCCACCTGGTCGTGCGTCACGTAAATCATGGTCGCGCCCAGCTGCTGGTGCAGCAGCTTGAGTTCGCGCCGCAGGTCGGTGCGCAGCTTGGCGTCCAGGTTGGACAGCGGTTCGTCGAACAGGTAGACACCCGCCTCCCGCACCAGGGCGCGGCCGATCGCCACGCGCTGCCGCTGCCCGCCCGACAAGGCGGCCGGCTTGCGCCCAAGCAGCTCGCCCAGGTGCAGCATGGCCGCCACACGCTCGACGCGGCGCTTGATCTCGGCCTTCGGCACGCCCGCGATGCGCAGGCCGAAGGACATGTTCTTCTCGACCGTCATGGTCGGGTACAGCGCATAGGACTGGAACACCATGCCGATCCCGCGCTCGCTCGGGTCGGTGCGCGACATGTCCTTGCCGCCGATCTCGATGGCGCCGCCGCTGATGTCGGTCAGGCCAGCGATGCTGTGCAACAGGGTCGACTTGCCGCAGCCGGAAGGCCCCAGCAGCACCAGGAATTCGCCCTCGTCCACGTCCAGGTCCAGGCTGCGGATGATGGCGTTGCCGCCCAGGGTGATATCCAGCTTTTTCAGACTTACGTTCGACATCCGTTCAACCTTTCACAGCGCCGGCGGCGATGCCGCGCACGAACCAGCGGCCCGACAAGAAGTAGATCGCCAAAGGCACCAGCGCCGTCAGGATCGTGGCGGCCATGTTGACGTTGTAAAGACGGGTGCCCGTCGTCGTGTTGATCACATTATTCAGCTGCACCGTCATCGGCAGGTTGTCGCGTCCCGCGAACACCAGGCCGAGGATGTAGTCGTTCCACACGCCGGTCAGCTGCATGATGGCCGCCACCACCAGCATCGGCGCCGACAGCGGCAGCATCACGTGCCAGAAGATGCGCCAGAAGCCGCCGCCATCGATGCGCGCGGCATGGAACAGCTCCTGCGGCAGCGCGGCATAGTAATTGCGGAACAGGAGGGTCAGCACCGGCATGCCGAATACCAGGTGCACGATCACGATGGCCGGCAGCGAACCGAACACGCCCAGGCCTGCCATCATGCGCACCAGCGGATAGATCATCACCTGCACCGGCACGAAAGCGCCCAGCAGCAGGATCGCGAACAGGATGTTGGCGCCGCGCGGCCGCCAGAACGACAGCGCATAGCCGTTCAATGCGCCCAGCGCGATCGGCAGCACGGTGCTGGGTACGGCGATGCGCACGGAATTCCAGAAGCCGCCCTGCACGCCTTCGCAGGCGGCGCCGGTGCAGGCTTCGCTCCAGGCCGCGCGCCAAGCGTCCAGCGATGGCGCCAGCGGCAGCGCAAAGATATTGCCCAGTCGGATTTCATCCATGGGCTTGAGGGAAGTCACCAGCATCACGTACAAAGGCAGCAGGAAGAACAGCGCCGCACTGGCGAGGAAGGCGTACAGCCCGATGCGCCCCGCCCTCATGCCGCCGCCCTCCGGCTGCGGGCGTAGGCCCACGGCGCCAGCAGGACCAGCACCGTCAGCAGCAAGACCACGGCGCCGGCGGAAGCCAGGCCGATGTTCGCGCGCAGGAACAGGTGGTCCATGATGAACTTGGCCGGCACTTCGCTCGCGGTGCCCGGGCCTCCCTGCGTCATCGACACCACCGCGTCGTACAGCTTGACCACCATGGTCGCCAGCAGGATGAATACTGTCGCCAGCGTCGGCGCCAGCATCGGCAGCACGATGGAGAGGTAGACACGCCAGACCGGAATGCCGTCCAGCCGCGCCGCCTTCCAGATTTCGGGATCGATGCCGCGCAGGCCGGCCAGCATCAGCGCCATCACGAATCCGGATGCCTGCCATACCGACGCCAGCACCACCGTGTAGACCACCATGTCCTGGTCCACCAGCCAATCGAGCTCCAGCCCCGGAATGCCGCCCGGCGTCAGGATCCATTGCCATACCAGGCCCGTGGCCACGAAGGACATCGCATACGGGTACAGGAAGATCGTGCGCAGCGCGCCCTCCCCCGCTACCTGGCGGTCGATGGCGGCAGCCAGCAGGAAGCCGATCACCATGCAGGCCAGGATGAACAGCACGCCATACAGGGCCAGGTTGTGCAGCGACAGCAGCCAGCGTTCATTGTCGAACAGGCGCTCATACTGCGCCAGGCCGACCAGCTTGTTGGTCGCGATGCTGCGCGAGCTGGTGAACGACACATAGCATGTCCACACGAACGAGCCGAGATAGCCGACGCACACCGTCAGCAGCATCGGCAGCAGCGCTGCGTAGGACATGGCGCGGCGCACGGTCAATTCCTCAACGCGGCAGCCAGCGCCTTTTGCGCCTTCTCGACCGGCATCGACGTGTTCCAGTAGGCGGTCAGCGCGTCCTGCACCGCGCCGTTCTGGTCGGGCGTGAGGTAGATTTCCGGCGCTCCGACCTGACGGTTGCGGTCGCGCATGATGGCGGCGCCGGCACGGCCGCAGGCATCGAACTGGCTGGTGTCGGCATCGGAACGCGGCGGCAGCGAACCTTTGAGCTTGTTGAAGGTGACTTGCGTGGCAGGCGCCAGCAGCACTTTCGCCATCAGTTTCTGCGCCTGCTGCACGTCAGGACGGCTCGAGCGCGGGAACACGAAGGCATCGCCCTGGATCACATACGGCGCATTCGGCCCCAGGCCGGGGATGCAGCCGTAATGCACGCCGGGCTCCATCTTCGCATTGCTGAATTCAGCCTTGGCCCAGTCGCCGATGATCTGCACGCCGGCCTTGCCGCTGACCAGCATGGCGGTCGCGTCGTTCCAGTTGCGGCCCGGCGAGCCAGCGTCGACATACGATTGCAGCCGTTTGTACGCCAGCAGGACCTTGCGCACCGGCTCGGAATTGATGGCGCGCTGGTCGCGGTCGCGCAGCACTTGTAGGTAGAGCTGGCGGCCGCCCATATTGGCCAGCAGCGACGCGAACAGGATGTGCTCCTGCCACGCCTGGCCGCCGTGGGCCAGCGGCACCAGGCCGGCCGCTTTCAGCTTGTCCAGCGCGGCGAACAGTTGATCGACGGTGGCCGGCTCCTTGTCGATGCCGGCCTTTTTGAACGCAGCCTTGGAATACCAGATCCAGGTCTGCATGTGGATGTCCATCGGCAGCGCGTAGTAATGGCCGTCGATGCGGATGGTGTTGACGATGGGTTCGGGCAGCGTGCTGTCCCAGCGCTCCTGGCGCGCCAGGTCGTCCAGCGGCAGCAGCATCTCCTGGTCCACGATATCGGCGAACTGCTTGGAGATGTTGAACTGCGCCGCCGTGGGCGCCTTGCCGCCCACCATGCGGTTGAGGGTCACCGCGCGCGCCTGGTCGCCGCCGGCAATCGCCGTATCGATCCAGGTGCCGCCCGCGGCGCGGTAGGCATTGGCCAGCTGTTTGACCGCAGCCGATTCGCCGCCGGAAGTCCACCAGTGGATCACTTCAGCACTCGGCCCCGCAGCCTGCGCAGATGCAGTGCCCAGCGCGATCGCGCAAGCCAAAACCCGCTTAAACATCCTGTCTCCTGTAGTGTACCGCTCTTTTTGGAAACGTTACCAATTTCCCGGGCGAGTGTCAACAGCATAGCAGAATCGCCCGCTTGGCGAAAAAGCAACGTGTACCGGAAAACCATTGAATTCTCCAGAAAGCCTGGGCTATCCTTTCTTCGCTGCCGGCGCATGCCGGCCGCGCGATCGGGAGAGTTTGTCCCACCCATGGACAACGCCGAAGGAGCAAGCCGCCCCCGGAATCTCTCAGGCCAAAGGACCGGTCGCGTGTTTTCACAACTCTGAAGAGCCGCCAGCGCAGCAAGGCTGGCGCACCGAAGGAGCAAGCAGGCCGCCAGCGCCTGTGAAACTCTCAGGTCCAGCACAGAGGGGGCGATCACCTCGAACCTCAAAAAATATCTGATCAACCTTCAGAGGAGTAGTCACATGCCTACGCATCGACTCTGGCTGCGCATTGCCTGCGCAGCCCTTATCACCGCCCCTGCCCTCGCGCTGGCCGATCCCGGCGCGGCAGCGGCACTGCAAGCGGCCAAGCGCGGCCTGGCGCAGTTCGCCGAACACCAGCAGGCGCTCCGTCCCGGCAGCGCACCGGTGGACTTCCCGCTCGACGTCACCGATGTCGGCGACCTGAAACAGGCCACGGTCAACCACGGTTTCGAAGTCTATACCGTCGATCCCAAGGAACTGCTGGCGCGCGGCGACCTGCCTTCGCTGGCCAAGCCGACCGGCGAATGGCGCTTCGTGATTTCGCTGCATGGCAAGCCGATCGGCCTCGCCACCGTGCAGCAGGTCAATGGCCGCTACGAGACCGTCGCCTACGGCGCCTCCGTGCTGGCGAAGGACGTGGAAGCGGCCATGGCAGCCCACGGCAACAGCGCCCGCTCCAACCTGCGCTTCATCCGCATCTACCAGGCACGTGCCGACCTGCTGGAAGTGGACCACGCCAAGTTCGCGCCCCTGCACTCGGCGCGCGAATCGCTGCTGCTGAAGAAAACCGGCGGCCAACTGGTCGACGGCGCGGAACTGCTGGAGCCATTGCGCGCTGCGGTAAAAGCCAACCTGCAAGAATTCCGCTAAGGAGAAGCCGACCATGAAACTCGCAAAAATCGCCGCGGCCGCAGCCCTGGTCTTCGCCCTGCCATCCGCCTTCGCGCAATGGCGCACGCTGAACGTTCCTCTGGTGACGCAGGAGCACAGCCAATGGTGCTGGGCCGGGTCCAGCAAGGCAGTGCTGAACTACTACAACCGCACGCCAAGCCAGTGCCAGATCGTGAACTGGGCCTACGGCATCAACTACGCCTGCGGCAACACCACCTTCGACTGGAACAGCTACGCCAACCGGCCGAACAACATGTACGGCACTTCGGGCAGCGTGCAGAACATCCTGTACAACTGGGGCGTGCCGAATACCGCCATCAACAACTACCTGTCCTGGAATTCGGTGGTGAACGAGATCAACGGCAACCGGCCATTCGTGATCCGCTACGGCTGGACCAATGGCGGCGGCCATATCATGGTGGGACGCGGCTACGAAACCTACAATGGGACGAACTACATCTACATCATGAACCCATGGCCAGGCGAGGGACAGACATACCGCACCTTCGCTTCCGCAGTCAGCGCCTGGGACCACAACTGGACGCACACGCAGCGCATGAACGTCAGCCCTTGAGGTGCAGCCACCGCGCGGGAAACCAGGGGCGGGGTCCGACCCTGCGGGTCGTACCCCGGTTTTCCGGTTTCGCGGTTTAAAAAAGCAAAAAGCCCGCCGGCATCATGCCTGGCGGGCTTTCAAATA
>CBHWEO010000018.1:0-37079 GCA_966112955.1 uncultured Duganella sp.
TTGGTGTTGAAGATGTTCAGGCCCTTGTTTTCCATCGCGCCCATGTTGAAGTCGCTGACGGCGACGATCATGAAGCGGTCCAGGTCCAGCTCCAGGCCCCAGCGCTCTTCATCCCAGCGGATGGAGTTCTTCAGCGACTGCATGGCGTAGTCGGTCTTGTCGAGGTTGCCCTCTTCCACCCACACCTGCAGCAGCACTTCGCGGCCGGACTTCAGCTTGAATTGCTCTTCCTGGCACACCAGGCGCGCCGCCACCAGGGCGAACAGGTAGGACGGCTTCTTGAACGGGTCTTCCCACTTGGCGTAGTGGCGGCCGTCGCCCAGGTCGCCCTGCTCCAGCAGGTTGCCGTTGGAGAGCAGCACCGGGTACTGTTCCTTGTCGGCGCGCAGCATCACGGTGTAGCGCGCCATGACGTCCGGACGGTCGGGGAAGTAGGTGATGCGGCGGAAGCCTTCCGCCTCGCACTGGGTGTAGAAACCGCTGCCCGAGGTGTACAGGCCGGACAGTGTGGTGTTCTCGGCCGGCACGCAGGTGGTTTCGATCTCCAGCAGCACGTTCACCGGTGCGTTGCGGATGGTCAGGGTATTGTTGCCGATAACGTATTGGCCCGGATTCAGCGCCACGCCGTTCATGCGCAGCGCGACCAGGGTGATTGCTTCGCCGTGCAGCACCAGGTCGTGGCTCTTGCTGTCGGGGTTGTGCCGCAGTTGGACGCGGTTGGCGACGATGGTGCAGGCGGGGTCAAGGTCGAAGCCCAGTTCTACGGTTTCCACCAGGTAGCTGGGCGGGGTGTAATCCTTGCGGTAAATCGTTTGCGGGCTGTCGGTACGCATGGTTTGGGCGAACGAGGACAAAGAAGGCTATTTTACCAATACTGGACTGACGGCATGTCCGATTCCTGCCATTCTTTTCCTTTCTCCCTTTGGCAGTAACATTCTGTAATAATTAAGCGAAACGCATGTTGCCGGATTAAACTGGCTTATAAGTATAAGAAGGTATCAAAGGAGCAATTATCATGAGAGCGCTAGCCATCCTCCTCGTGGCTGCCACCAGCTTACTGATGGGCGGCTGTGCCACCACCCTGCGCAGCAACGTCACGGTCTTCCACGAATGGCCGGGCGACCTGCAGGACAAGTCCTATGTCTTCGAAACGCCGCCGCCGGGCCAGGATACGCTGGAATACCGCAGCTACCAGACCCTGGTCGCGGGCGAACTTGCCAAGCTGGGCTTTACCCAGGCGGCCAGCGCCAAGGATGCCCATCTGCGCGTCGGCATGCAGTTCAGCACCATCGACCGCCCGACCAAAGTGCTGACCGCGACCGACCCGTGGATGTACGGCCCGGGCCCGTGGGGCTACTACCCGCGCTGGGGTTACCCGTACCGCTACCGCTACTACGGCTTCTACCGCCCGTGGCCATATTACGACCCGTGGCTGTGGGGACCGATGGAATACCGCGAAACCATCCAGCATAACTACGACCGCAACCTGCACGTGACGATCAGCAGCCTGCAGGGCAAGAAGCTGTATGAGGTGACGGTACAGAACACCAGCCGCAAGCAGTCAACGCCGCAAGTGATGCCGGCGCTGGTGCAGAGCGCCTTCACCGGCTTCCCGGGGGAAAGCGGCAAGGCCAAACGCGTTGACCTTGAACTCCAATAATCCACTCCGCATGCTGGGGCGGTGGTTGCGCGAAGGCGCAAGCACCGCCCTTTTCCGTTCCCCCCGCTGGGATGGCCTGGCCACGGGCCCGGCCATCGTGGCAGCGCTCGTGCTGCTGATCCTGGCGCAGACGGTCGCCTTCCAGCGCTGGTATATCGACGGGCCGGCCGTGTTCTACTGGCAGGCGGTGGCGGCCGGCTGGCTGCCGTTTGCGCTGCTGCCCTTCTATGCCCTGCTGGCACGGGGCACCGGTCCCAGCGGGCGTCCCGGTGCGGCACCGGACCTCGCCGTGCTGGTCACCTTGCTGCTGGCGCAGACTGTCTGGCTGAACCTGTTCCTCGGCCTGTGCTTCAGCGCCTTGCTGTTCAGCGGCTCGGAAGAGTGGGCCGTGCGTTACCTGGGGCGCTGGGGCGCCTGGGTGTTGTGGGCGGTTCCCACCACGCTGTTCGTACTGGCGCAACTGGTACTGCTGGCGCGCGGCGGACGCGGGCGGCGCTGGCCGCTGGCCATCGCGGCGGGCATGATGGCGGGCGTGGTGGCGCTGGGCGTGGCGGCACGCCAGCCGGATTTCTGGTATCCGGAAAAGGAGGAAGCCGACAGCGACGCGCCGGCGTCGCGCCAGCTCAAACTCACGGCCGAATTGATGGAGGAGCAGCCGGTGCTGCTGTCGCGCCAGCTGGCCGCGCTGGCGCCGCAGCGCCCTGGCCGGGTCGACATGTATGCGCTGACCTTTGCGCCCTACGGCGACGACGTGTTCCGGCGCGAGAGCCAGATGGTGGCGGAGGTGATGTCGCAGCGCTTCGGCACGGGCGGCCGCACGGTGCAGCTGGTGAACCATTTCCAGACCGCCGATTCGCTGCCCTGGGCCACCACGCTGAACCTGCAGCGCGCCATCCGTAGCCTGGCGCGCACCATGGACCGGGACGAGGATGTGCTGTTCATCTACCTCACTTCGCACGGTGCGCGCGACGGGCAACTGGCCGCCAGCTTCTGGCCTTTCGAACTGACCGAGCTGACGCCCGCCATGCTGCGCAAATGGCTGGACGAGGCGGGCATCCGGAACCGCGTGATCGCGGTGTCGGCGTGCTTCTCCGGCAGCTGGATTCCGGCGCTGGCGGGCGAGTCGACCATGGTGTTGACGGCGGCCGATGCCGACCACACGTCCTACGGCTGCGGCTACAAGTCCGAACTGACCTTCTTCGGGCGCGCGATGTTCGACGAGCAGTTGCGCACCCAGACTCGTTCGTTTGAAGAGGCCCATGCCGCGGCGCGTGAAATCATCCGCAAGCGCGAGAACGATGCGGGCAAGGATGACGGGTATTCCAATCCCCAGCTCTCCGCCGGCCCCGCCATCCGCGCCAAGCTCGCTGCGTTTCAGTGAACGTAGCGGGCGACCTTGTACAGGTAATCCTTGATCGTGCAATCCCGCTCTGCGGTTAGGCGTTCCACGACCTTACTCAGGCGCTTGGCAGCGGGGAGCAGATGGGGGCGCAGCGCCGGGCGCCGGAAAGTTCAATGAATCGGCAGGCTGCGCAGCGAAATATCGTTGTGGCCCGCGTCGGGTACCACGTGGAAGGTGGCGAGGCCGGGGCGGAAAGCGCGGTACAGGGCTTCGCTGCTGGCGAGGGGAATCACTTCGTCGCGTCCGGCCACCAGGATCGTGGTGGGCGCGTTCACCCTGGCGGCATGGCGCGCTGATTCGTAGCGGTCGCGCAGCAGCCAGCGCATTGGCAGCCAGCGGTAATGGTGCGCGGCCACGCCGGCCATGCTGTCGTAAGGGGTGACCAGCACCAGCCGGTCCACCGCCCGTTCGCTGGCCAGGCGCGTCGCAAGGCCGCTGCCAAGGCTGCGGCCGACCAGCGTCACTTGCGGATGCCGTGCGCGGACGTACGCGTACAGGGCCAGCGCGTCGGCATACAGGCCCTCCTCCGTCGGTTCGCCCGGTGTCACGCCATAGCCCCGGTAGTGCATCAGGTACAGCGCCTGCCCTGGGAAGGCGGCCTGCAATTCCGGCAGGCTGCCGCCCACCGCTTCCGCATTGCCGCCAAAGTAGATCACGGCGCCGGGACCCGGCTGCTCGTGCAGCGTGACGCCCACGCGCGCGCCGCCCTCCAGCGCCAGCAGCGTGCCGCCGTCAAATTTTTGTGGGAAGTACATCAGGCTGCGCTGCCGGAAGAACAACAGCGCGCATAGCGCGAGGTAGGCGGCGAGGACAAGTACCAGCAGGGACATCATCCATCGCCACATAATGCCGTCAGCGGTAGTAAGCCTCGCTGGCCCAGGTAATGAGACCGATCAGGGCCACGGCCGACAGCAGCACCGCCAGGAGGCGGCCGAATTTGGGGGTGCCGTCATCGTCGGCTGGTTGATTCTGGTCAGTCATGTCGTCAAGGCAGGATAATCGTGGAACCGGTGGTGCGGCGCGCTTCCAGGTCGCGGTGCGCCTGCGCCACATCGGCCAGATTATACCGCTGGTTGATGTCGATCTTCACATCGCCGCGCGCCACCACGTCGAACAGCGATTGCGCGCACGCTTCCAGCTCGGCGCGGGTGGAGGTGTAATTGCCCAGCGCCGGACGCGTGAGGTAGAGCGAACCGCGCGAGGCCAGCTCGCCCAGCGAGAAGTTGGCCACCGGGCCGGAAGAATTGCCGAAGCTGACCATCATGCCGCGCGGCTGCAGGCAATCCAGCGAACCGATGAAGGTATCCTTGCCGATCGAATCGAACACCTTGGAAACCCCTTTGCCGCCCGTGATCTCGCGCACCCGCTCGGTGAAGTTCTCGGTGTTGTAATTGATGGCATGGGCCGCGCCATGCTTCAGCGCCAGCGCCACCTTCTCGTCGGAGCCCGCCGTGCCGATCAGCGTGACGCCCAACGCGCGCGCCCACTGGCAAGCAATCAGGCCGACGCCGCCGGCGGCGGCATGGAACAGGATGGTATCGCCCGCCTTGACGGGCGCCGCGCTGTGGAGCAGGTACTGCACCGTCATCCCCTGCAGCATCATGGCGGCCGCCGTGTCGCTGCCGATGGCGTCGGGCAGCTTCACCAGCAGGCTGGCCGGCATATTGCGCACTTGCGCATAGGCGCCATTCGGGCGCCCAGCATAGGCGACGCGGTCGCCCACCCGCACCTCGGTCACGCCCTCGCCCACCGCCTCCACCACGCCAGCGCCTTCCTGGCCCAGCCCGCCCGGCAGCGGCTGAGGGTACAGGCCGGTGCGGAAGTAGACATCGATGAAGTTCAGGCCGATCGCTTCATGCCGCACCGTCGCTTCGCCCGGACCCGGCGCGCCCACTTCGACATCGACGTATTCCATGACCTCCGGCCCGCCCGTGCGGGACATGCGTATCGCCTTGACCATGATGGGTTTCCTTTCTTACTTGATGAAGCCGCGCTCCCGCAGCCATTGCGTCATGCGTGGGTAATGTTCGCGCGCCCAGTGCGTCGAATTGATGTAGGCGCTGCCGCCATCCACATCGGTTTCCCACAGCCCGTGCGCGGCGCGCGGCAGCATCCACACCTGATGGTCCCGGTGGCCGGCGGCATCGAGCGTTTGCTGGAACAGCTTCGCGCTCTTGTGCACCGGCACGAAAGCGTCCTTTTCGCCCAGGATGTAGACCACGGGAGCCTTCAGCCGCTTCAAGTCCGGCAGCGGGTCGTAGCTGTAGAAGGCGGTGCTGGTGTCGCTGGGCTTTTCCTTCAGCGTGTCCGGCACGATCTCGACCAGGCCGGCCCAGCGCGCGTTCTCGCCGGCGCGTGCGGCCGCCAGCAGTTCGGCGCGGTTGGCGCCGCGGCTGGTCACCCAGCGCATCAGCTTTTCCTGGTAGGCCGCGCCGGCCTGCACTTCCTCTTCACTGAAGCCCTGTGCCCGCAGCGAGTGCTCGATGCGGTAGACCTCCTGCTCCGCCGGCGGCACCGCCGACGCCGCCTGGGCGATCACGAACGCGACCTTCTGCGAACGGATCGCGGCCAGCGGCGCCAGCCAGCCACCCTGGCTGTGGCCCCAGGTGCCGATGGCGTCGGCCTTGATGTCGCTGCGCCGGGCCAGCAGTTCGATACCGGCGATGGCGTCGTCGGCCAGTTGCTCCATGGTGGCCTTGTTGAATTCTCCGGTAGATTTGCCGACACCGCGCTTGTCGTACATCAGTGCCGCCATGCCGTGGGCGGCAAAGTAGTAAGCCTGCAGTGCGTACGCGCCGCGCGGCGCGGGGCTGGACATCTGCGTCAGCACGATGGCTGGGAACGGCCCCTTCCCTTCCGGCAGCACCAGGGTGCCGGACAGGGTGACGTCGCCATTCCGGAACGTGACTTCTTCGGAGCGGAACTGCAGGCGGCGCCCCGTTTCCTGCTTGCCGGCCTGCCGCCACACCATTTTGCCATCCTCGAAGCGCATGGTGGTTTCACGCACGGCGGGATTCAGGTTGCCGGCGCCGGCGTAATACACCTTGTCGCTTTCGGCAAACATGGAGGCGTATCGCCCGCTGCTCATATCGCTGTAGAACATTTGCGGGAAGTCGCCCCATTCGGACAGCACGACGATACGCTTGCCGGGGAATTCATAGGCCCCCAGCAGCGGCTGGTGGCGTGCCGGATCGTCCGCCAGCGTGCGGCGGAACGCGAACTTGCCCTGCTTGCCGTTCAGGCTGACCTGGCCCGCAAGCAGGCCACCCTGCAGTTTGCCGTCGAATTGCAGCACGCCGTCCGGGCCAAGCAGGGCAAAATGCACATGGCTGCCCTGCTGGGCGACCGCGTCGAGCGGCACGCCCTTCTTCTCGAAGGCGGGCAGGTCGACACTGGCCTTGCCGTCCGCGCCGAAATGGGGGCGCAGGAAATTGGCGTCGCTGCCGATCTGGTACGTGCCGACCCAGTGGCCGGCCAGGCCCGGCGTGGCGGCAGTTGGTGCGGCCACGGCCGCCGATGCAAAGGCGATGGCGGCCACGCCGCCCAGGATGTTCTTCATGCAGGCTCTCCCCGATTATTGTTTGAGGGCGCTACATTGCCAGCCTGCCGCCCGCCGGCCAAGGCCGATGCGACAGGCTGCTATTTTGCGGCATCAGCCTGCAATTGCGACAGCACCAGGTGGGCCGTCGCCAGGTTGGTGGCACAGGCCACATTGTGCACGTCGCAGGAGCGCACCAGGGCATTGATGTCCGGTTCGTGCGGCTGCGGCGTCATCGGGTCGCGCAGGAAGATGATGGCATCGATATGCCCTTCCACCAGCATGGAACCGATCTGCAGGTCGCCGCCCAGCGGGCCGGAATGCTTGCGCTCCACCGTCAGGCCCACTTCCGCCACCAGGCGGCCGCCCGTGGTGCCGGTTGCGCACAGCTTGCAGGTACGCAGGAAATCGGCGTACTCGCGGGCCAGCGCGATCATGTCGTCTTTCTTCTTGTCGTGGGCAATCAGGGCGATGCGGGGGGTCATTTCTCTTTACCTTTCACGTTCGACAGCAGGTAGATACCAGCCAGCACCAGGGCCGTACCGGCCAGCTGCCAGCTGGTCACGGGTTCGGACAGGATGACGGCACCAAAGAACAGCGTGGAAACAGGGCCGATCATGCCGGCCTGCGAGGCCGCCCCGGCGCCGATGCGCTGCACGGCGGCCATGGTCATGAACACCGGCATCACCGTGCACAGGATGCCGTTCACCAGCGACAGCCCGTACACCTCCATCGGCTGCACCAGCATGGAGGCAGGCCGCAACAGGAAGAACTGGCCGATGCAGGCCGCGCTCGAGACGCACATGGCGTAAGACACCAGGCGCAGCGAGCCAAGGCGCTTGACCATTTCGCCGGAAGCCAGCAGGTAGACGGCATAGGCGAAGGCGGACCCCAGCACCAGCAGCGCTCCCAGGGCCACGTTCGCGCTGCCGCCCCACAGGTCGTGGAAGAACACCAGCACGATGCCGCCGTAGGCCGTGAACAGCGAGAGCCACTGGCGGCGCCCGATGTGCTGCTTCAGGTAGAGGGCCGACCCGAGCAGGACGAAGGTCGGCGTCAGGAACAGGATCAGGCGCTCCAGGCCGACCGTGATGTATTGCAGGCCGAGGAAATCGAGGAAGGATGACAGGTAGTAGCCCACCAGGCCCATGCCGACCAGGCGCCAGGCATCGGCGCGGCCCAGGGGCGGCTCGGTACGCATCTTCCACAGCGCGATCGCGGCGAAGACGGGCAGCGAAAACAGCATGCGGAAGGCGATCACGGTGACCGCGTCGAGGTGGTAGCGGTAAAGCAGCTTGGCCACCACCGCCTTGGTGGAGAACAGCACCGCCCCGCCGATGGCAATGGCCAGGCCGCCCAGGTAGGCGGCGCGTGATCCTTGCGTATCGGTAGTGGCTTGTCCCATGGCAGCATTGTAACGACTGGCGGCAATCCTCGCTGGCGGCCGTTTACGTGACAATTGGTTAATTTCGAAGGGGAAATAATCGTGTAATATTTTATATCCATTACTTTTCAGCAATTAACAGCATGGCAGTCGTACAACACCTGGGTACCAAGGACTCCCCGTATTTCGGCACCAGCGGCAACGACGTGATCCAGGGCACGGCAGGCGAAGACCACCTGGTCGGCGCCGGCGGGCATGACGAGCTCTATGGACGCGAAGGCGATGACGAACTGTTCGCAGGCGGTACCTGGACCGGTTCAGCCTGGATTGACGACCCCGTCGGTGACTTGCTGGATGGTGGCGCCGGCAACGACTCGCTGACTGGCGGCGCCGGCGCCGACAAGCTATACGGCGGCGATGGCAACGACAAGATCGCGACCGGCATGCTGTGGGTCGACGGCAAATGGGTCAACGACACCGTCGGCGACTTCATGGACGGCGGCAACGGCGACGACGAGCTGATCGGCGATGACGGCAACGATACGCTGATTGGCGGCGCCGGCAACGACCAGCTGTGGGGCAACGCCGGCAACGACGTTCTCAATGGCGGCACCGGCAACGACACCCTGCAGGGCTATGACGGCAACGATACCCTGGATGGCGGCACCGGCCTCGACCTGCTGTATGGCGGCGCCGGCGACGACCAGTACACGGTGCACGACCGCAATACCATCATCATCGACTGGGAAGGCAAGAATACCGGTGTCATCCAGGCCGACTGGGTCAAGCCTGCCGCCAACGTGGAATGGACCTGGGCCGCCGGCGTGCAGAAGCTGCCCTACTGGATCGACGCCCTGGGTTTCGACAGCCTCGGTTCCATCGGCAGCAGGCTGGATGCGAAACACACGGTGTATTACAGCTTCGCGCAGGCCGCGCCGGGCTGGTTGTCGGCGGAGGACGGTAAGCAATTCACGCCATTCAACAAGGCGCAGCAAGCGGTCACACTCAAGGTACTCGGTTACATCGCCTCCGTCGTCAACGTCAACTTCGTGCCAACCGCCGACGTGGATACCCCGTACGCCATCGTGTTCGGCAACAACGAACAAACCAGTTCGGGCGGCTATGCCTACACCACAAGTGCGCAACACGGGGCCGCGCTGCTGGTCGATTACTTCCCTTCGGCGCAGGATCCTTCCCAGGACGGCAGCCAGTGGCTGACCAGCCTCCTGCTGCATGAACTCGGCCACTCGCTGCACCTCAAGCACCCGTTCAGCCATCCGGAAGCCGGCGGCGACACCGGCCCCGGTCCCTACCTGCCCGACAGCGAGGAATTCAAGTCGCTCACGTTGATGAGCTATACCAGCGATCCCGGCTTCGTCGACAAGCTGGCTTACTCGCCTTTCGACCTCGCTGCCCTGCACTATGCGTACGGCGTGGCGCCGACGGCCCGCGCGGGCGACGACAAGTATGTACTCGACCCTACGGGCATGAACATGCTGTGGGACGGCAACGGCCGCGATACTGTCGACGGTTCGGCGCTGTCGCAGGACATGGTGATCGACTTGCGTCCCGGCCACTGGGGCTACATCGGCGACAAGGCCGCCACCATCAGTGCCGCCGGCCAGGTCACCGTCGACTTTGGCACCGTACTGGAAGTTGCGCTGGGCGGCAAGGGCAGCGACCAATTGGTCGGCAACGAGACTGCCAACACGCTGGTTGGTGGCGACGGCAACGACTTCCTGATCGGCCGCGAAGGCAACGACAGCCTGCTGGGCGGCAGCGGCATGGACATGGCGTTCTACTCCGGCAAGCGCGCCGAATACACGATCGTCCGCGCAGGCACGGATGCCACGGTGGCGGACAGCCTGGGCATCGACGGCAAGGACAGCCTGTCCGGCGTGGAGCGACTGGTGTTCCCCGACTCCACGGTGACCCTCGAGGTGGACGGCATCAACGCCCAGGTATTCCGGCTGTACCAGGCGGCCTACGACCGCAAGCCGGACCTGGCGGGACTGGGCTACTGGATGGCGATGGCGGAAAAAGGCGTGTCGCTGAAGGCGATCGCGGCCGCCTTCACCAGCGGCGCCGAATTCAATGCGCTGTATGGCGCCAAGGCCGATGACGCGGCCTTCCTCACCAAGCTGTACGCGAATGTGCTGCACCGCCCTTACGACAAGGCCGGCTACGACTTCTGGCTGGGCGCAATGAAGGCCGGCGTATCCCACGAAGAAGTGCTGATCAACTTTGCCGACAGCACGGAGAACGTGGCCAACACGGCCACGCTGATCGCGAACGGGATCGAATACATCCCGTTCGCGTAGCCGGGGCTTAGCCGACAGCCACGGCTGCGGCGCCGGCCGTGACCGTCGCGGTGGTGACCTTGGCGATCACATTGGCCGGAGCATTGCCGGCTACCAACTTGTTCACCTGCTTGAACTGGGCCACCAGCGCGCCTGGCGTCAGCGTCACCACGGTGTAGCCCTGCGCGTCGGTATTCAGGTGGCGCAGCCATGGGTTGCTGTTCAGGCCTGCCAGCTGCTGCGCCAGGCCGACCAGGGTGGTGCTGAATTCCGGGCTGGCCTTGATCGCCGCCAACACGCTGGCGACGGTGGAATCCAGCGCCGCTTCCGGCACGCCTTTCGCAGCCAACGCGCCGCGCAGCTGGATGGCCAACGCATCGGCCAGCGTGTCCACGGTCGGCGCGGCCTTGCCCATGGTGTAGTCGAGCAGGTTGACGTTCAGCGTCACGGTACCCAGGTTCGGCACCGGCACCGGCAGGGGCATCGACACCAGGGTGGACAGGTCGCCCAGCTTGCCCGCCTCCTCGCGCAGGTAGGTGAAGAAGGAGTCGGAGCTGATGCCGGCCGAGACCAGGTCCACCATCACCGGCGTGCCGCCGCCGGCCGCGTCGTAATCGTCGTTGACGGTGCCGGCGAAGAAGGAGTGGATGTCGCCGGTCAGCGCCACCACGTTGCCGATGCCGTTGGACTTCAGGTGCGCCATCAGGTGCTTGCGCTCCGCGTTGTAGCCGTCCCACTGGTCGCAGTTGATCAGGAACTTGCGGAAGTAAGGCGCCAGCGCGGCCGCCTTGCCGGATGCCGTCACGAAAGGCGATGCCATTTTCTTTGCCTGCACGTCCGGCTTGATGTAGCCGATGGCGAAGGCCTGGGCCGCTGCCGCGGCCTGGGCGCCGAAGTCGCGGCCGCCCTTGAGCGCTGCTTCGGCCTGGCCATACACCAGCGCCGCCACGCCGGCCTGTGCCGGCGTCAGGCCGGCCTGCACCGCGGCGGCCAGGCGCGCACTGGTATCGCCGCCCGCAGCTGCTGCGGCGGCAATGGCCTCCCCGGCCACTTGCGCCACCGGCGCCGTGGCACCGGCGCCAATGCCGCCATACACGCCGCCGGCCAGCGGCACATTGCCGCCCATCGTCAGCGCCATGCCGGCGATCGTGGTGCTGAGGGGGACGATCGACTGCAGCGCCAGCAGGGTGGCGATGGCATCGGTGCCGTTCAGGCCCATGCGCAGCAGCGAGACTTCATTGCCCCACAGCTTCCAGGTCGCGCTGGATGCCTTCATGGTGGCCTTCCACCAGTCGCGCTGGGTGGTGCCGAGCATGCCCACGGCCGCCAGCGGATCGGCGCCGGCCGCGCTGGCCGCCGCCATCTTCTGCCCTTCCAGTACGTTGTACAGGTCTTGCGCCACCAGGTAGCGCGCGCCGATGCTGCCCAGCGGCTGGCCGGTGGCCGGGTTGGTGGCTTGCTCCGGCACCACGTGGTCGGCGCGGTACAGGCGCTCGTCGGTCATCACCAGCTGCATCAGCTTGCCGAACTGGAAGTCGCGGTAAATCTTGATGTTGCGGAAGGTGGCAACGGTGTTGTCCAGCACCACGTCGGCCGGCATGAATTCGAACCAGGCCTGGTTGGCGCTGCGGCGCCGCACCGTGTCGGCTTTCTCGCCTTCGGCATAGGTCTGGGTCTCGCCCCAGGAATCGTCGCTGAACTCGTGGTCGTCCCAGATCGCGATGAAGGCGAAACGCTCGTGCACCGCCTGCAGGCGGGTATCGGTGCGGTACTTCTTGTACAGGTAGCGGTAGTCGGCCAGCGTGGTCGCGTATTTGGCGCCTGAGCTGCCGTTGCGGTAGGTGCCGTCCGGCAGCACCAGCGGCGTGTGGCGCGCCTCCACGGCGCCGGTCTGGAATGCTTCCCCCACCGTCTCGTAAATGTAGTCGCCGAGGTGGACAATGAAGTCCAGCTTTTCGTTCTTGGCGATATGGTCCAGCGCGCCCCAGTGGTTGATGCTCCAGTCCTGGCAGGTCAGGTAGGCGAACTGCAGCTGGTCCACGCTGGCGTCGGCGGCCGGCGCCGTCTTGAAGCGGCCCACCCTGGAACGCACCTCGCCGGCGGTGAACTGGTAGTAGTAGGTCTGGTTCGGCTGCAGGCCGGTCACCTTGTGGCGGATCGTATTGTCGAAATCGGCGTTCAGCTCGAGTTGCGCATCGACCACGACGGTGCCCTCGATGGCCTTGTTGCTGCCCAGCGCGGCGCTATTGTCGGCGGCGGTTACCTGCAGGCGCACCGTGACGCCGCTTTTGGCCGTCACCGGCGCCACATCGTCCAGCGTAGCCGGCACGACGCGGGTCCACAGCATGATGCTGTCCGCGCGCGGGTCGCCGGAGGCAACGCTTTGCGGGAATTTCCAGTTGCCGCCGGTGGCAGGGGGCAAGCCCGGAGCCGGCGGGGTATAGGTGCTGCCGCCGCAACCGGCCAGGCCGCCAGTCGCGACCGACACGGTGATAAAGCCGCCGAGCTTGATGAATGAACGACGATCCATAGGTCTCCTTGAAGTTAATTTGTTGTTTTACGATATTAACTTTACAAGCCGATGAAATGCCCTGAGGAAAGCTACTAATTGCTCCCTTTCCCAGGCGAATCGTGCGCGGTCGCACGATTGGTCGCGCTGGCGCGACAATTTGTGATCATCGGCGTAGCCTTCCTCTTGCGAAAAATCATTCATTGTGATTGTGCAAAAAGGGAGGAAATATCATGGCAGGTATCATTCTCGGCGGCACCGCAGGCGGCGAAACCCTGACCGGCACAGCGGAAAACGACAGCATCTACGGCAATGGCGGCAATGACCGCCTGTACGGCGGGACCGGCAACGACAGCCTGTTCTCCGGCGAAATTTATGACGCCGCCACCGGCAAATACCTGGTCGATACCGCCGGCGACATGATGTTCGGCGAAGCCGGCAACGACCACCTGACCGGCTCGGCAGGCAACGACGTCCTCGACGGCGGTGCCGGCGACGACGTCATCGATGGCGGCGCCGGGTTCGACACCGCGGTGTACGCCGGCGCGCGCGCCTCGCTCAGCGTTTCGGTGAACAATGGCGTGTACACGATTTCCAGCGCGGAAGCCGGCACCGATACGGTGACCAATGTGGAGCGCCTGCGCTTTGCCGACGTGGCCGTGGCCTTCGACATCGACGGCCATGCCGGCGACGTGTACCGGCTGTACCAGGCCGCCTTCGACCGCCACCCCGACCTGGCCGGCCTGGGCTACTGGATCAACAGCGTGGACAACGGCAACAATATGGTGACCATGGCATCGGCCTTCGCCACCAGCCCGGAGTACCAGGCCAAGTATGGCGCCAATATCGACAACAATGCCTTCCTGACCAACCTGTACAACAACGTGCTGCACCGGGCCTATGACCAGGCCGGCTTCGACTACTGGCTGAACGCCCTGAACACGGGCTTCTCGCGGGAGCAGGTGCTGGCCTTCATGGCCGACAGCGCGGAGAACCGGGCGCAGGTCATTGGCAGCATCCAGGGCGGCATCGAATACACTCCCTGGGCCGGCTGATCTTCCCCTGGGCGGGAGCAGATAAGAGGGGGCGGTATGCTAGAATACCGCCCTCGATTGCATACCGTCTAAGGAAGATTGAACATGGCTGGACACAGCAAATGGGCCAATATTAAGCACAAAAAGGCTGCAACGGACGCGAAACGCGGCAAAATCTGGACGCGCCTGATCAAGGAAATCACGGTCGCGGCACGCATGGGCGGCGGCGACCTGAACTCCAATCCGCGCCTGCGCCTGGCAGTCGACAAGGCCGCTGACGCCAATATGCCGAAGGACAATGTGAACCGCGCCATCCTGCGCGGCACCGGCGGCGGCGACGGCGCCAACTACGAGGAAGTACGCTACGAAGGCTACGGCATCGGCGGCGCGGCCATCATCGTGGACTGCATGACCGACAACCGCGTGCGTACCGTGGCGGAAGTGCGCCATGCCTTCAATAAATACGGCGGCAATATGGGCACCGAGGGCTCCGTGGCCTTCATGTTCCAGCACGTTGGCCAGTTCCTGTTCGCGCCCGGCACCGACGAGGCCAAGCTGATGGACGCCGCGCTGGAAGCCGGCGCGGAAGACGTGGTAACCGACGAGGAAGGCGGCATCGAAGTACTGTGCGGCCCGCACGATTTCGCCAGCGTGAAGGATGCGCTGGAAGCGGCCGGCTTCAAGGCGGAAGTGGCGGAAGTGATCATGAAGCCCGCCACCGAGACCGTATTCACCGGTGAGGACGCGGCCAAGATGCAAAAGCTGCTGGATGCACTGGAAAACCTGGACGACGTCCAGGAAATCTATACCAACGCTGTCATCGAAGAATAATCCCTTATGAAAATCCTGGTAGTCGGCTCGGGCGGCCGTGAACACGCTTTGGCTTGGAAACTGGCGCAGTCCGAACGCGTCCAGATGGTCTATGTTGCGCCGGGCAACGGCGGCACCGCGCGCGACGTGCGCCTGCAGAACGTGCCGATCACCGACCTGAACGCACTGGCCGATTTCGTCGAGCAGGAGCACATTGGCCTGACCGTGGTCGGCCCGGAAGTGCCGCTGGCCGCCGGCATCGTCAACCTGTTCCGCGCGCGCGGCCTGAAGATCTTCGGCCCGACCCGCGAAGCGGCCCAGCTCGAGTCGTCCAAGGATTTCGCCAAGGCCTTCATGAAGCGCCACGGCATCCCCACCGCCGAATACGAAACATTCGCCGACGCCAGGGCGGCCCACGCCTACGTGGACGCCAAGGGCGCGCCGATCGTCATCAAGGCCGACGGCCTCGCGGCCGGCAAGGGCGTGGTGGTGGCCATGACGCTGGAAGAAGCCCACGGCGCGGTCGACCACATGCTGTCCGATAACGCCTTCGGCGACGCCGGCGCGCGCATCGTGATCGAAGAATTCCTGGCCGGCGAAGAAGCTTCCTTCATCGTCATGTGCGACGGCAAGAACGTGCTGCCGCTGGCCACCTCGCAAGACCACAAGCGCCTGCTGGACAATGACCAGGGCCCGAACACCGGCGGCATGGGCGCCTACTCCCCGGCCCCGATCGTGACCCCGTCCATGCATGCGCGCGTGATGCGCGAGATCATCATGCCTACCATCCAGGGCATGGCCAAGGATGGCATCCAGTTCACCGGCTTCCTGTACGCCGGCCTGATGATCGACGCCGCCGGCAACCCGAAGACGCTGGAATTCAACTGCCGCATGGGCGACCCGGAAACCCAGCCGATCATGGCGCGCCTGAAGACCGACCTGCTGGGCGTGATGGAGCATGCCGTCAACGGCACGCTGGACCAGGTGGAGCTGGAATGGGACCGCCGCACCGCCGTCGGCGTGGTGCTGGCCGCCGCCGGCTACCCGGATGCGCCGCGCAAGGGCGACCATATCCACGGCATCCCGCCGGAAACGCCGGATTCGGTCACCTTCCACGCCGGCACCACCGACGATGCGGACGGCAAGCTGGTGACCTCGGGCGGCCGCGTGCTGTGCGTGGTGGGCCTGGGCGACAATGTCAAGATGGCGCAGAAGCAGGCTTACGAGGCGGTCGACAAGATCGGCTTTGAAGGCGTGCAGTTCCGCCGCGATATCGGCTGGCGCGGGTTGAAGCACTAAAACCGGCAAACCGGTGTCTGACCCGCGGGGTCAGACACCGATACGCGCCGGTCGCAGGCCAAGTGTCTGACCCTGCGGGACAGACACTGGTTTACCGGTTTAGGAAAAGAAAGAAGAAATGACCGCCCCCAATCCACAAGACGTCAAAGCCTGGCTGCTTGGCCTGCAGGACCGCATCATCTCCGCGCTGGAGCAGGTGGACGGCAAGCCATTCCTGCGCGACGCGTGGCAGCGCCCGGAAGGCGGCGGCGGCATTTCGCGCCTGATCGAGGAAGGCAATGTGTTCGAGCGCGGCGGCTGCAACTTCAGCCACGTGACGGGCGCCAAACTGCCGCCTTCGGCCTCGGCGCACCGACCGGAGCTGGGCGGCCAGCCGTGGGAAGCCATGGGCGTCAGCCTGGTGCTGCACCCGCGCAACCCGTACGCGCCGACGGTGCACATGAACGTGCGCTTTTTCAGTACCAGCACGGCCGAAGGCAAGCCGGTATGGTGGTTCGGCGGCGGCATGGACTTGACGCCCTACTACGGCAACGCCGACGATGCGCGCCACTTCCACCGCACCTGCCGCGATGCGCTGGCCCCGTTTGGCGGGGAGCTGCACCCGAAGTTCAAGCAATGGTGCGATGAATACTTCTACCTGAAGCACCGCAAGGAAGCGCGCGGCGTCGGCGGCATCTTCTTCGACGACTTCAACGCGCTGGGCTTCGAGCAGAGTTTTGCCATGACGCGCAGCGTGGGCGACGCCTTCCTGGCGGCCTACCTGCCGATCGTGGAAGCGCGCAAGGACGTGCCTTACGGCGAGCGCGAACGCGACTTCCAGGCTTACCGCCGCGGGCGTTACGTCGAATTCAACCTGGTATTCGACCGCGGCACCCTGTTCGGCCTGCAGTCCGGCGGCCGCACGGAAGCCATCCTGATGTCGATGCCGCCGGTGGTCAAATGGCGCTACGACTGGCACCCGGCAGACGGCAGCCCGGAAGCGGCGCTGTACCGGGACTTCCTGCCGCACCGCGACTGGCTGGCCGAGTGAAACGCTGCATCGCACTGCTGGGAGGCAGTTTCGATCCAGTGCACAACGGCCACGTCGCGCTCGGCAAGCTGTTCGCCGAGCGGCTGCAAGCCGATGCGCTGCTGGTGATTCCCGCCCTGCCCTGGCAAAAAGGCGCCCTGGTGGCGACGCCGCAGCAGCGGGTGGACATGCTGACGCTGGCCTTCCAGGGCTTGCCCTGCCCCGTCACGATCGACTGGCAGGAACTGGCGCGCGGCAGCGCCACTTATACGATCGACACGCTGCGGGCGATCCGCGCCGATGTGGGGCCAGACGTATCGCTGGCCTTCCTGATGGGCGCCGACCAGCTGCAGCGGCTGAACACCTGGCACGCATGGCGCAACCTGTTCGACCTGGCCCACATTTGCGTGGCGGCCAGGCCCGGCTTCGAGCTGGACGACGCCCACGTGCCGGCCGAGGTGGCTGCTGAATTCCAGCGCCGCCTGGCCACGCCGGATCAGGTCAGGAACACCCCGGCGGGCAGGACCATGCTGGCGGCCGATATGGCCGTCGACATCTCGGCCACTGCCATTCGTGCTGCATTACAACGGGGGAAAGGGGCGAACTCGCTTATCCCACCGGTAGTGCTAGACTATATTGAACAACATAATTTGTATAAGAACTAAATAATGGATATCAAAAAACTGCAATCCATCGTCGTGGACGCCCTGGAAGACGTGAAGGGCCAGGAAATCGTCCTGTTCGACACCACCGGCTTGACCAGCCTTTTCGACCGCATCTGCATCGCTTCCGGTACCTCCAACCGCCAGACCAAGGCGCTGGCCGCCTCGGTGCGCGACAAGGTCAAGGATGCCGGCGGCGACGTGGTCGGCATCGAAGGTGAAGATACCGGCGAATGGGTGCTGGTGGACCTGGGCGACATGATCGTCCACATCATGCAGGCGCCGATCCGCGCCTACTACCGCCTGGAAGAGATCTGGGGCGAAAAGCCGGTCAAGCTGGGCGCCGCCAAGCGCAAGTCCACCGCCGAAGGCAAGGCTGCCGCTGAAAAAGAGGCCGCGCCGAAGAAGTCCGGCCACCTGGCTGCCACCAAGGCCGCCAAGGCCGCCGAGGCCGTGGTCGAGAAGAAGCCGGCCGCCAAGAAACCGGGCACCGTGAAGGCTGCCGCCGCGGCGGGCGCCGTGGCCAAGAAAGCCGCCGCCAAGAAGGCCGCGCCGAAAGTGGTGGCGCCGGAAGGCAAGAAAGTGAAGGTCGCTTCCACCAAGACCGCCGAGGCATCCGCCAAGGCCGCCAAGGAGAAGAAAGCCGCCGCCCCGGCCAAGACCGTGATCAAGCGCATCAAAAAGCCTGTGGCGGCTGAGTAAGCCCGGTGCAGCTGATCATTGCTGCGGTCGGCCATAAAATGCCGGCCTGGATCGAAAGCGGCTTCACCGAATACGTGAAGCGCATGCCGCCGGAATTGCGCATCGTGCTGAAAGAGATCAAGCCCGTTGAGCGTTCCGGCAGCAAGACCGCCGCCACCGCCATGGCCCTGGAACGGGAGCGTATCGAGGCGGCCCTGCCCAAAGCGGTGCGCATCATCGCCCTCGATGAACGCGGCAAGGACTTGACCAGCGTCGGTCTGTCCCAGCAGCTCGAGGCCTGGCAGCAGGATGGCCGCGATACGGTCTTCCTGATCGGCGGCGCCGACGGCCTCGATCCGGGGCTGAAAGCCAAGGCGGAAGGCATGATCCGCCTGTCCAGCCTGACCCTGCCCCATGGGATGGTGCGGGTCATGTTGGCCGAACAGTTATACCGGGCGTGGACAATTACGCAAAACCACCCTTATCATCGGGTCTAAACCTCAAGGCTAACGATGAAACTGGTCGACAAGAAGATTTACCTGGCTTCCAAGAGCCCCCGCCGCCGCGAACTGCTGCGCCAGATCGGCGTCGACTTCGAATTGCTGATGCTGCGTAACGACGGCCCGCGCGGGCCGGATGTCAGCGAGGACGTCAATCCCGGCGAGGAACCGCTGGCCTATGTGGGCCGGGTAGCCCAGGAAAAAGCCGATTTTGCCTGGGACATCATCCAGCGCCGCCGCCTGATCCTGCGCCCCATCCTGGCGGCCGACACCACCGTGACCATCGACGGCGAAATCCTCGGCAAGCCCGCCAATGTGCGGGAAGCCACCGACATGCTGAAAAAGCTGTCCGGCCGCACCCACCAGGTCCTGACCTCGGTGGCCGTGCATTCGCAGGACTTTTCCGGCCATATCACCCAGGTGTCCGACGTCCGCTTCGGCAAGCTGACCGACAACGACATCAAGGCGTACTGCGCCACCACCGAGCCATACGACAAGGCCGGCGGCTACGGCATCCAGGGCCTGGCCGCCCTGTTCGTGGAACATATCGAGGGCAGCCACTCCGGCATCATGGGCCTGCCGCTGTTCGAAACGGCGCAGCTGCTGCGCCAGGCAGGATTGAAGCTCCCCTGATGAACGAAGACATCCTCATTAACATCACCCCGCAGGAAACCCGGGTCGCCCTCGTCGTGCAGGGCGCCGTGCAGGAACTGCACATCGAGCGCACCCTGACGCGCGGCCTGGCGGGCAACGTCTATTCCGGCAAGGTGGTGCGGGTGCTGCCCGGCATGCAGTCGGCCTTCATCGACATCGGCCTGGAGCGCGCAGCCTTCCTGCACGTGGCCGATATCTGGGAAGCCCGCCCGCATGACGGCAACCAGAACGCCACCCCGACCCCGATCGAGAAACTGCTGTTCGACGGCCAGGTGCTGACGGTGCAGGTGATCAAGGACCCGATCGGCACCAAGGGCGCCCGCCTGTCCACCCAGATCTCGATTGCCGGCCGCATGCTGGTCTACCTGCCGCAGGATGGCCATATCGGCATCTCGCAGAAGATCGAGAAGGAAGCCGACCGCGAAGCCCTGCGCGCCCGCATGCAAGGCCTGCTGCCCCCGGAGGAAAAAGGCGGCTACATCGTACGCACCCAGGCGGAAGACGCCTCGGACAGCGACCTGCAGGCCGACATCGAATACCTGCGCAAGACCTGGGGCGCGATCTGCCATGGCGCGCGCACCCGCCCGCCGACTTCCCTGCTGCACCAGGACTTGAGCCTGGCCCAGCGCGTGCTGCGCGACTTCGTGCACGACGAGACAGCCACCATCCAGGTCGATTCGCGCGAAAACTTCCTGTCGCTGACGGAGTTCGGCCGCATCTACACGCCGTCCGTGCTGCCCCGCCTGCAGCACTACACCGGCGAGCGTCCCCTGTTCGACCTGTACGGCGTGGAGGAGGAGATCCACCGCGCGCTGGGACGCCGCGTCGACCTCAAGTCCGGCGGCTACCTGATCGTCGACCAGACCGAGGCCATGACGACCATCGACGTCAACACCGGCGGTTTCGTCGGCGGGCGCAATTTCGCCGACACCATCTTCAAGACCAACCTGGAAGCGGCGCACGCCATCGCTCGCCAGCTGCGGCTGCGCAACCTGGGCGGCATCATCATCCTCGACTTCATCGACATGGAGAACACCGAGCACCGCAACGCCGTGCTCGCGGAACTGAAGAAAGCCCTGGCGCGCGACCGCACCAAGGTGTCGGTGTCCGGCTTCTCGGCCCTCGGCCTGGTGGAGATGACCCGCAAGCGCACGCGCGAATCGCTGGCGCACATCCTGTGCGAGCCCTGCCCCGCCTGCGAAGGCCGCGGCCAGGTCAAGACCTCGCGCACGGTTTGCTACGAAATCCTGCGCGAGCTGCTGCGCGAAGCCAAGCAGTTCAACCCGCGTGAATTCCGCATCCTGGCCTCGCAGGAAGTGGTCGACCTGTTCCTCGAAGAAGAATCCCAGCACCTGGCCATGCTGGGCGATTTCATCGGCAAGAAGATTTCGCTGCAGGTCGAGACCAGCTATCACCAGGAGCAGTACGACGTCATCCTGATGTGACCCGGGGACACGAGCGTCCCGGCCGGCGCCGATGGCGTGGCTTGCACGCCACGCACGATTTTCTGCTGCGCAAACCCAGCAATTGGATTTACCATCAGGAGAGAAGGCAGCGCCGACTGCCACGCAACCTGGGAGGAGATCGCGATGAAGAACATGAGAATCGGGACGCGCCTTGGACTGGCATTCGCCGTGGTGCTGGTGCTGCTGGCGGCGATGACGGTGGTGGGCATCATGCGGCTGCAAAGCGCGAGCGCCAAGACCGAGGCCCTGGTGGCCGAGAACGTGCGCAACGAGCGCCTGGTGGCCGAGTGGCAGAAGGTGGTTGAAGTGAATGCGGCGCGCACCACGGCCGCGTACATGGTCACCGATCCGGCGCAGCAGAAATCCATCGAACAGCAGATGGCGGCCGCCTCCGGCCGCGCCACAGAAATCCAGGACTTGCTGGGCAAGATCCTGACCCATCCCGCCTCCCGCGCCGCGTATGACAAGGTACTGGCCAGCCGCAAGGCGTATGTGGACCAGCGCAAGGCCGTCTACAAGGCAAAGGCCGAGGGCGACATGGCAAGCGCGCAGCGCCTGTTTGTCGACATGGAGGCGCGCCGCGTGACCTACCTGGCCGCGCTGGACGAAGTGACGCAAGCCGAACACCGCAACCTCGACGCCATCGCCGACGAGATCCAGGCCAGCAACCGCAGCGGCCGCAACCTGCTGGTCACGCTGGGCGTGGCGGCCGTGGCACTGGGCGTGGGCTTTGCGTGGATGACGACGCGCTCCATCGTCAAGCCGCTGACCGAGGCGGTGCAGATCGCGCAGACCGTGGCCGACGGCGACTTGAGCCGCCGCATCGAGGCCCATGGCGAAGACGAGGCGGGGCAGCTGCTGAAAGCCCTGAAGGCCATGAACGACAGCCTGGCCGGCATCGTCAGCGAAGTGCGCCAGGGGACGGACACCATTGCCACGGCATCGGAGGAAATCGCCTCCGGCAACCACCATCTTTCCACGCGCACCGAGCACCAGGCCAGCACGCTGGAGGAAACCGCATCGTCCATGGAGCAGCTGACTTCCGCCGTGCGCAACAATGCCGACCATGCGCGCACCGCCAGCGCGCTGGCTGCCACCGCTTCGGACGTGGCGGCGCGCGGCGGCAGCGTGGTCAGCGAGGTGGTGCAGACCATGGGGTCGATCAACAACGCATCGACCAAGATCGTCGACATCATCTCCGTGATCGACGGTATCGCATTCCAGACCAACATCCTGGCGCTCAATGCGGCCGTGGAAGCGGCACGCGCGGGCGAACAGGGTCGCGGCTTCGCGGTGGTGGCGAGCGAAGTGCGCAGCCTGGCGCAACGCAGCGCGCAAGCCGCCGGCGAAATCAAGGACTTGATCAACAACACGGTGCAGCAGGTGCACGCGGGCAGCGAGTTGGTCAACCAGGCCGGCAGCACGATGGATGAAGTGGTGGCGAGCATCCAGCGCGTCACCTCCATCATGTCGGAAATCGCTTCCGCCAGCAGCGAGCAGACGGCCGGCATCGAACAGGTCAACCAGGCCATCGTGCAGCTCGATAACGTGACGCAGCAGAATGCGGCGCTGGTGGAACAGGCTGCGGCCGCCGCCAGCGCGATGCAGGAACAGGCCGACCGCCTGACCGGCCAGGTGGGCCGCTTCAAGCTGGCCTGACAGGCCTATTGCAGGATTGCGGCCAGGGCGCCGGCCAGGGCCTGCGGCTGTTCCAGCGGGATCAGGTGGCCGGCGCGCGGCACCGTCACCAGGCGCGCGCCGGGAATCCCTTCGGCCAACTCGCGTGCCTCGTCGGGGCTGCGCAACTGGTCTTCCGCGCCCGCCACGACCAGGGTCGGGCAGCGGATATCCGCCAGTCGCGCCGTATCGGCCTCGCGCACGATCAGCGACTGCCGCACGAACACTTCCCGGCCCAGCCTTTCTCCCATGGCGCGCACTTGCGCCACCAGCGCCTCATTGCCGGCATGGTCGGGACGCAGCGATTGCGCCACCGCTGCCCGCCCCAGGCCGCGGAACGGGCCGAAGGGCGTTGCCAGCGCCGCCTTGCCGCGCTGCGTGGCCAGCGCTGGCGTATCGGCGCGGCTCGAGGTGGCGACCAGCGCCAGCGCCCGCACGCGCTGCGGCGCCAGGCGCACCACTTCGCGCGCCACATAGCCGCCCATCGAAAAACCCAGCAGGGTGAATTGCGGCGGGCACTCCGCCAGCACCGCCTGCGCCATGGCGGCGATGGAATCGCCTCTGGCCAGGCTGGCGAAATGCAGCGGGAGTTCGGGCGGCAGGAAAGGCAGCATGCCATCCCATAAGGCGTCGTCCAGCATGTAGCCGGGAATCAGGACCAGCGGTGTCATGCCGCGCAGTCTAGCACGGCACAGGAAATGCCACGAAGGCGGCAGATTGAAAAGGAAACCGCTTCGTCGCCCCTGCAATAAAGCATTTCTCCAGAACCGGGAGTCATACACTTATCTCCATCGAACCGCCGCCAACCTTTCGCCTTCAGGAGATAAAACCATGCCATTCAAACCCAAATTCATCAGCTTCGATTGCTACGGAACGCTCATTAATTTTGAAATGGGGCCGACCGCAAAACGGCTGTTTGCAGACCGCGTGCCGCCCGAGCGGATGCCGGCTTTCCTGGACAGCTTCCGCTTCTACCGCCTCGATGAAGTCTTGGGCGAATGGAAACCTTTTTTTGACGTGGTGGCCAATTCCATCCAGCGCGCCTGCCGGGCGCACGGCGTCGAATACCGCCCGGCCGATGCCGCCGCCCTGTATGACGCCGTCCCCACCTGGCAGCCGCACCCGAACGTGGTCGAAGTGCTGCAGGCGATCGCCCCGCAGGTCCCGCTGGTGATCCTGTCGAACTCGATGGTCGACCTGATCCCGCATAGCGTGGTCCACCTCAAGGCGCCCTTCCACGCCGTCTACACGGCCGAACAGGCGCGCGCCTACAAACCAAGGGCGCAAATGTTCGAATACATGTTCGACCAGCTTGGCTGCGGTCCGGAGCAGATGGTGCACGTGTCGTCCAGCTTCCGCTACGACCTGATGACCGCCTCCGACCTGGGATTCATGGCCAGGGCCTTCATCGACCGCGGCCACGAACCGGCATGCGACGGTTATGGCGTCAACCGGCTGACCGATATCCGCCAGCTTCCCGGCTTGCTGGGCATCGCATGAAACTGGAGAACCATCCCATTGCTGCAGCCGCGTTGAGCACCGCGGTGCCCAGCCTGGCCCTGGACGAGGTGGCGGCCCTGGCCGGGCGGCTGTACGGCATCGCCGGCAGCGTGAAGCCGCTGGCCGGGGAGCGTGACCAGAATTGCTGCATCGAGACTGCGGACGGCACCCGTTACGTCATCAAGATCAGCAATCCATCCGAACCGGTCGCCGTGGTCGATTTCCAGATCGGCGCGCTGGAGCATATCGCCCGCGTATCGCCAGTGCTGCCGGTGCCGCGCGTGGTGCACACGCTGGCCGGCGCGACGCGCGGCACCGTGCCCCTGGGCGACGGCGCCCTGGCCACCGTACGCATGCTGACCTACCTGGATGGCATCCAGATCCGCGAAACGCCCCGCACGGCCACACAGCGCCGGCGCATGGGCACCCTGCTGGCCGAACTGGACCTCGCGCTGCGCGATTTCAGCCATCCCGCCGCCACGCACAACCTGCTCTGGAACGTTTCGGCCGCGCACCGCCTGCACGACAAGCTGGACGGCGTGGTGGATGCCTCGCGCCGCGCCCTCGCCGAGGCATTCATGCAGCGCTTCACCGAGCGCGTGCTGCCGCGCCTGTCGTCGGTGCGGGCCCAGGTCATCCACAACGATTACCACCTCTACAACGTGCTGGTGGATCCCGGCGACCATGAGCGCATCCTGGGGGTCATCGACTTCGGCGACATGCTGCACGCGCCCCTGGTCGGCGAAGTCGCCACGGCGGCGGCGTTCCACATGACGGGCAACGCCGATCCGTTCGAAGGGCCGTCGCAGTTCGTCGGGGCCTACCACGCGACCCTGCCGCTCACGGCGCTCGAACAGGACATCGTGGCCGACCTGATGGCGACGCGCCACCTGATCACGGCCCTGATTTCCGAGTGGCGCGCGGCGCGCTATCCCGAGAACCGGGCCTACATCATGCGCCACAACCCCGCGGCCTGGGAAGCGCTGGCGCAGATGGCCGACCTTTCGCGCAACGAAGCCCGCGACCGATTACTGATTGAAGTACGAACAGGAAAAAGCCAATGAAAAGCACGACTGACCTCAACATGGTTAACGCCTACATCCCCGGACGCGCCAGCCTGGCGCCCGCCACAGCGGCCATGATCGAACGGCGCGACGCCCTGCTCGGCCCCGCCTACCGCCTGATGTACGAACACCCGCTGCACATCGTGCGCGGTGAAGGGGTGTGGCTGATCGATCCGGAAGGCCGCCGCTACCTCGACATCTACAACAACGTGGCCTCGCTCGGACATTGCCACCCGGCGGTGACCGAGGCCATTTCCCGGCAAGTGACGACACTGGCCACCAACACGCGCTACCTGCACGACACCATCCTCGAACTGGCCGAACGCCTGCTGGCCACCGTGCCGGGGACGGGGCTGGCCCACCTCATGCTGACCTGCACCGGCAGCGAAGCCAACGACCTGGCCTACCGTATCGCCCAGGTACGCACCGGCGGCACGGGCGTGATCGTGACGGAAACCGCTTACCACGGCTTTACCGACGCCGTGTCGAAGTTCTCGCCATCGCTGGGCACGACCGTCAACCTCGGCGCGCACGTGCGCCTGGTGCCGGCGCCGCGCCGGTACCACGCCGAGGGCGCCGACCTGTCCGAGCGCTTCACCCGCGATGTCGAGGCAGCGATCACCGACCTGCAGCGCCACGGCATCCAGCCGGCGGCCCTGATTGTGGATTCCGTGTTCACCAGCGACGGCATCCTGCCCGATCCAGCCGGCTTCCTGAAGGGCGCGGTGGATGCCATCAAGCAGGCCGGCGGCTTGTTCATTGCCGACGAAGTGCAGCCCGGCTTCGGCCGCACCGGCGAGCATATGTGGGGCTTCCAGCGCCACGGCGTGCTGCCCGACCTGGTCACGCTGGGCAAGCCCATGGGCAACGGCCAACCGATCGCAGGCTTGATGGCCACCGCCGATGCGCTGGCGGAGTTCGGGAAGAATTCCCGCTACTTCAACACTTTCGCCGGCAATACCGTGTCGTGCGCGGCGGCGCTGGCCGTGCTGGACACCATCGAACGCGAAGGCCTGGTGCAGCACGCCGCCACGGTCGGCAAACTGCTGCGCGAGGGGATTGCCGCCCTCGCCAAGCGCCACGAAGCCATCGGCGACGTGCGCGGTGTGGGCATGTTCGTCGGCGTGGAGCTGGTTTCCGACCGCGCCTTGCGAACGCCGGACCGCGAACTGACCACCCGCGTGGTGAACCGGATGCGCGACAAGGGCGTCTTGCTCAGCGCCTGCGCAATGGGGCACAATGTGCTCAAGATCCGCCCGCCCCTGGTGCTCTCCGCGGAGCAGGCCGGCATGGTGATCGACACCCTTGACGAAGCGCTCAGCGCGGTGGGATAGGCAATCCATGCGAACTTCAGCATCCCTCGACCAGTTCGACATCAAGATCCTCGTGCATTTGCAGCGCGAAGGGCGCTGCACGAATGTCGAACTGGCGACGGCGATTGGCCTCAGCGAGAGCCCTTGCCTGTTCCGTACCAAACGGCTCCAGGAACTGGGGATCATCCGTGGCTTCGGTGCGGAAGTGGCGGTGGAAAAGCTGGGCAGCTACGTCATCGTGTTTTCCGAAGTGACCCTCAGCTGCCATCAGCCACCCGATTTCCGCAAGTTCGAGGCCGGCGCCGGCAAGTACCGGGAAATCGTCGAATGCTACAACATCAGTGGCGGCTACGATTACCTGCTGAAGATCGTCGCCCCGAACGTGGCCTGCTTCCAGGCCCTCATGGACCGGCTGCTGGACGACGACATCGGGATCGCGAAGTTCTCCAGCAGGATTGTCTTGCGCCAGCCTTTCGGCCAGCGCCCCTTCCCGCTGGAAACCCTCATCAGCGGCAAACCCAGTTGGGAATGACGGCTGCGGGGCACTAAACGCCGAGCATCGGCTCCAGGGTTTGCCACACCTGGCCCGCGCTGATGCCGTGCATGCAGTTCTGGTGGCCCAGCGGGCATTCGCGCTGGCGGCAGGGCGAGCATTCCAGCCGCAGCGAGATCGAGGCGGCGAGGTCGGAGAACGGCGGCGCGTGATCGGGGTCGGTCGGGCCGTAGATGGCGATCACCGGGCGGTTCAGCGCCGAGGCCACGTGCAGCAGGCCGGAATCGTTGCTGACCACCGCCGCCGCGCCCGCAATCAGGGCCACCGCGTCGGACAGGCTGGTCTTGCCGGCCAGGCTGGCCAGGCCCGGCGGATCGGCGCCGCCCGGCGCGCCGGCTGCCGCGGCAGCCAGCACCTCGTTGCAGGTGTCGGCGTCCTTGGGCGAGCCGAGGAGCGCGACCTGTGCTTGCGGGTCGCGCGCCAGGATATGCAGGGCAAGCTGGCCGAAATGGGCCGGCGGCCAGCGCTTGGCGCCGCCGAACTCCGCGCCCGGGGCGAACACCACCAGCGGGCGGCCCGGATCCAGGCCCACCTTGGCGCAGGCGGCAGCCACCTGATCGCTGCCGGCCGCCATGCGCGGCCGTGGCAAGCCCGCGCGCAGCGGCGTTCCCGGCGCATCGGCCAGCGCCGCGTAGAACGGCACCATCGCCCGCGGCGGCGTATCGTCATGGTGCATCACGTTGATCAAACCATAACGGCTCTCGCCCTTGTAGCCGACCCGGCGCGGAATGCCGGCCAGCCATGGGATCAGGGCGTACTTCAGGGTATTCGGCAGGATGTAGGCGTCGGCATAGCCGCGCCGGCGCAACAACCGTGCGTAGCGCCAGCGCTCTTTCAACTGCAGCGCACCATGGCGGAACGGCGTTTCCAGCACCTCGGCCACTTCCGTCATCTGGCGCCAGACCGGGGACACGGCCGGCGGCGCCAGCACGTCGATCGGGCGCTCCGGGTGGGCCGCCTTCAGCAGCTGCAGCAGGGGTTGCGCCATGACGGCGTCGCCGATCCAGTTCGGCGAAATGACCAGGGTCCTCATGGCCGCTCCTCCTGCTCCGCGTTGATGCACATGCCCATCAGCACAAACAGCATCAGGCCATAGAACATGCAGCTGCGCACCGACCAGAAGATCACTTCAGTCAGCCCGAAACTGAAGTAGCCCAGCACCAGCAGCACGCCGGCCAGTGCGGGCGCCATGGCTGCGCCGCGCGCCGTCAGCACGCGCAGGAAGAAGAAGAACGGGACAACCATCGCCAGCAGGTAGGCCAGCAAGCCGCCCAGGCCACCGACCACCTGGGCCTGCAGGGCATCGTTATGGAAATGATCGAATTCGGTCACGAACGCGCCTACCTTGCCCTCCGCCACCAGTTGCGCGCGTTCGCGGTCCACCTCGGCCGGGCTGGTCGGCCTGAACGGATGGCGGGCAGCCAGCATCAGCCCCGCCTTCCACAGTTCGAAGCGCACGCCAAGGTTGGTATGGGCGTATTCCCCCGTATAGTACTCGCGCACATCCTTGACCCCCTGCGATACGCGCTCCTGCATGCCGGTCTGCGGCACAGCGTACGCCGCCGCCATGGCGGCCAGCGCGATCACCGCGGCGCGGCGGGCGAACTTCCCCGGCAGGGTGCGGCCGTATTTGAAGAACAACAGCACCGCCAGCACGATGGCGACCCAGCCGCCGCGCGTGCCGGTGGCCAGCGTGCCCACCAGGCCGGCCACCGCGCCCAGGATGGGCCAGAAGCGCTGCCGCCCCTTGAAATCCAGCGAGCCGGCCAGGGACATCATCCCCATGCACAGCACGATGTCGCCAAAGGTGATGGGGTTGATGTCGCCGCCCGGGCGGTCCACCCCCAGCATCAGGCGCTGGTATACTGCCAGGCTGGCGCCCGCTATCGCGCCGGCGGCCAGCCCGTACCACAACGCCTTGCGGCTCGGGCGCAGGGCCAGCACCACCAGCATGGCGGAGGCGGCAAACAGCAGGCGCGATGGCTTTTCCCAGTAACGCAGGGTGAAATCGCTGTTCAGGAGGATCACCAGGCCGGCGAACACGAAGCCGTACAGGAATGCGGCCAGCACGCCGCGGACTTTGGCATAATGCAGGCGCAGGCACTGGCCGGCGTCCCGGTGGCACCAGATGGCCAGGAGAAGAAAGCCGAAGCTGCACGCCCCCACTCCACTCTTGCTGATCAACGTCAGGAAGGGCAGCAGGAAAACGAGGCTGTGGGCAAGGACCGTCTTGAAGGCGGCAATTCGATTAGAATTTTTATTATCCATGAAGCAAGCATCGACCATTTCGGTCATTATCACCACCTACAACCGCCCCGACGCCCTGACCGCCGTGGTGGAGGCCTGTTTTGCGCAGGACGATAAAAACTTCGAAATCATTATCGCCGATGACGGTTCCACCAACAACACGCGGGAAACCGTGGCGTCCCTGCAGGCGCGCTCCCCGGTGCGGCTGAAACATGTCTGGCAGGAGGATATCGGCTTCCGCGCGGCGCGCGTGCGCAACCTGGGCACGCTGGCGGCGCAGGGCGATTATGTCATATTCCTCGATGGCGACTGCGTGCCGCAGAAGGACTTCGTGTCGAAGCACCGCCTGCTGTCCCGGCCCGGCTACCTGGTGTCGGGCAGCCGCGTGCTCCTGAGCGAGCGCTTTACCAGCCGGGTGCTGGGGCAGCATCTCGACCTGCACCGCCTCGGCGCCCTGGACAAGCTGAAACTGCGCCTGGGCGGCGACTCCAACAAATTCCTGCAAACGGTGCTGCAATGGCCCGACCTGGGCCGCGAGAGCAAACGTTTCAGCTGGCGCCGCATCAAGAGCTGCAACCTGGCCGTCTGGCGCAGCGACCTGGATAGGGTGAACGGTTTCGACCAGAGCTTCACCGGCTGGGGCCACGAGGATTCCGACCTGGTGGTGCGCCTGTTCAATGCGGGCGTGATGCGCAAGGACGGCGCTTTCGCCACCGAGGTGTACCACCTGTGGCACCCGGACGCCGAGCGCGATCACGAAAAGAGCAACCGCGCCGCGGTGCTGCAAAGGGCAAAGGACAAGACCACGCAGGCGACCATCGGCCTGCGCGAACTGGAGGCGGGAAATGGTGAAGAGGGTGCCAAGCGTGTCTCGTGACAAGTTCCAGGCGCCGCGCCGGCTGCTGGTGACGCGCACCGACAATATCGGCGACGTGGTGCTGACGCTGCCGATCGCGGGCTACCTCAAACAGCACTTCCCGGACGTGCACATCACCTTCCTGGTGCGCCGCTACGCCGCGCACACCGTGGGCCAGTGCAGCCACGTCGACGAAGTGCTGGCTGTGGAAGACGTGCCGGACCTGGCGCAGCAATTCCGCGCCGGCGGCTACGACACCGTGCTACTGGCCTATCCCGTACGGCGCATCGCCATGGCAGCCTGGCGCGCCGGCATTGCGCGCCGCATCGGCACCAGCCACCGCGTCTACCATTGGCTGGCCTGCAACCAGCAAGTCCACTTCAGCCGAGTGAAGTCGCCGCTGCACGAGGCGCAGCTGAATTTCGAGCTGCTGCGCCCCCTGGGCCTGAAACAGATCCCGCCGCTGCAGGACGTGTGGCCGCTGTACGGCATGCGGGTGCCCGCCAGCGCGCGCGTCGATGCCCTGCTGGGCGACCATGGCTACCACCTGGTGCTGCACACCAAATCGAACGGCAATGGCCGCGAATGGCCGCTGGCCCACTTCACCGAGCTGGCGCGCCTGCTGCAGGCGCACGGCGACCTGAAGGTCTGGCTGACCGGCAGCGCGGCGGAAGGCGAACTGCTGGCGCAGCAGGCGCCGGCGCTGCTGGCCATGCCGCACGTGCACAATGTGTGCGGCAAGCTGGACCTGCGCGAGCTGCTGGCCCTGATCGGCCGCGCCGATGGCCTGGTAGCCAGCGGCACCGGGCCGCTGCACCTGTCGGCGGCGCTGGGGCGCCATACGCTCGGCCTGTTCCCGCCGATCAAACCGATCGATATCGCACGCTGGGGGGCATTGGGCGAACAGGCCGTCAACCTGAGCGCCGCGCAGGCTTGCGGCAAGTGCGAAGACAAGGCTGCCTGCAGCTGCATGGAAGCGATCACGCCGCAGCAGGTGCACGAAGTGATCCTGGGCTGGCGCACCCTGAGCCAGAGCGCGGCGTAAGCGAGGGAATGCCTCAGTCGCGCAGGGCGACGCGCACCAGGTCCGCCACGTTGTCCACGCCCAGCTTGGCCATCAGGCGCGCCTTGTGGACTTCCACCGTGCGCACGCTGATATTCAGCTGCGGCGCGATTTCGCGGTTGTGGCGGCCCATCACCACCAGTTCGAACACTTCCCGCTCGCGCGGCGTCAATTCGGCCAGCAGCTGGTCGCGCTGGTCGCGGCGCGCCTGGTCCTGGCGCTGGCGTTGCTGCATCGAGAACGCTTCGTCGATGGCGGCAATCAGCTTGTCGTCGTCGAAGGGCTTTTCCAGGAAGTCGACGGCACGCGCCTTGAACGCTTCGCGCGCCGAACTCACATCGCCATGGCCGGTCACGATAATCACCGGCAGCGTGCAATTCATTTCACCCAACTTGCGCTGCAGCGCCAGGCCGTCCATGCCCGACATGCGGATGTCGGCCACCAGGCAGCCGGACCATTCGGGTTGCCAGGCCTGCAGGAAGGCTTCGCTGCTGGCAAATACCGCGGTTCGGTAACCGCGCACGCCCAGCAGCAGGCCGAGGGCATCGCGCAGCGAAGGATCGTCATCAACGATGAAGACTGTAAGGTTTGACAAGGCTATTCTCCAGAGTCCAGCGCCGGCAGTATAAATCGAAAGACGCCGTGCGACGCAACTTCGGCCCATAAAGTCCCGCCGTGGGCTTCCACGATGGCCCGGCTCAGGACCAGGCCCAGGCCCATGCCGCTGGCCTTGGTCGACACGAAAGGCTCGAACAGGCGGCCCAGGGCGGCGTGGGTCAGGCCGTCGCCGCTATCCTCCACCGTGATGCGCAGCTTGCCGCCGGTATTCTCCGCCGTAAGCTCGATGGTGCGCTGGCCGGCCGGGCGCGCGCGCACCGCATCGAGCGCATTGGCCAGCAGGTTGCGCAGCACCAGTTCGATCTGCAGGCGGTCCACCTGCACCGCCAGCGGCGGCGCCTCCGCCACCACCAGCTGCACCCCATGCTCGGCAAGCTCCGGCCGGAATTGCTGCACGATGCCCGCCAGCAGGGTGCCGGCGCCGACGGTCTCCAGCTGCATGGCGCCGGTGCGGAAAAAGTCGCGCAGGCGGCGCACCACTTCCGCCGCGCGCGCCGATTCGCTGATCATCTGGCCGATGGCATTCTTCAGCAGCTCGCCGGTTTCGCCGCGCGCCAGCAAATGCTCGCAAGCCTTGCCGTACACGGCCAGCGCCGTCATCGGCTGGTTCAGTTCATGCGCCAGGGCCGCCGCCATTTCACCCGCCGCGGCAAGGCGCAAGGTCTGCTTCAATTCCTCCGCCACCTGGCGCCGTTCGTCGACCACGATGCCGATGAAGAAGCCCACCAGCGCCAACACCGCATCCAGCATCTGCAGCTCGGACACCGTGATGTTGTTGGCCTGGTTGGTCTTGACCAGGGTGACGATCGCCAGCTGAAGCACGAACACCACCAGCGCCGCCCCGTTCACGCCCTGGCGCGACGCGGCCCAGATCAGCGGCAGGAACAGGAAATAGAAGTGCTTGAACTCGGACGTCATGATGTAGCCGAATACCGCCCACAGCACGAAGATCGCCAGCGCCAGGTAGCCCAGGGTTTCCGGCTTCCAGGTCGCCTCGCGCAGGCGCGCGCGGGCTTCCGGGTTGGCCAGCTTGAGCAGCAGCGGCATGCTGACCACCACCCCCACCAGGTCGCCGAAGCCGAAGCGCCACATGGCGCGCAGCCAGTCGTCCCAGGGCACCAGCCCGAGCCAGGCCAGCAGGCTGATATGCCCCACCGCGTTCAGCATGGTGCCGGCGCTGACGATGGCCAGCCAGCGGTAGAAACTGGAGCGGGCGCCAAAGATGGCGTCCTTGCCCAGCACACGGTGCAGGGTTTCGCCCAGCAAGCCGTAGCCGCACACCAGCCATCCCGCCGTGAGCAGCGTGCCCACGGCACCGCCGGGCATGCCGCGCACCAGGATATCGCCCGCCACCAGGGCCAGGAACCATGGCAGCGCGGCGCGCCGGCCATACACCATCCAGAACACCAGGCCCAGCGCCGTGTCGGGATTCCAGGGTGTGATGTTCAGGCCCAGCAGCGGCTCGACGTAGCTGATCCAGTCGAACAGCAGGTAGGCGGCCAGGAAGCCGGAAGCGGGCAGTAAAAACGAAAAACGCATAAGGAAAAAAACGCAACTAAGGGTTTTACTTAGCCGATTGTATCGTTATGTAACAACCCCTTCAGCAACAGGGGTTGAGCCTAAGCAACTGATAAGGAAAGCACTTAGGGGCAAATACAGGATTGCTGCACCCGGAGGGGGCCGCTAGGATTGGCATATTGTAACGTTATGTTTCAAACTTTCAACACCATGTACCTGCAAGCTATCACGCTGCGTTCCGGCCTGGAACCGAAGTCGCTCCTGTCCCGGACCACCGCGGCGTTGAAGCTGCATTTGCGGGCCATGACCTGCCCCCGCCTGACCCGCGGCTGGCTGGAAGTGCTGAATTCCCACCCTGCCCTGCGCGAACTGGCGGCGCACCAGCCGCGCCTGATCCATAAGATTTACCGGCCCTGGCTCAGCAAACGGCTGTGCCAGCAGCGCCGCCTGGCCGCCCTGACCGACCATTACCGTTTCATCGTCCAGCAAGGCTTAGCCGACGCCGTGGTGCGGGCCGCGCGCGGCGGCTTCGAGCTGGCAAGCTTTGCAGGAAAATCGGGCGCCCACTATACCATTGAACTGCGCGCCGTCGTCCCGATGGAACGCGAGGGCGAGCTGGTGCTGCAGCTGATGTGCCAGGGCACCCTGGTGTATTCGCTGGCATTTTCCTTCATGCATGAGGGTGGCAAGCGCCAAGTGGGCATTGGCTGCGTGCAAGGCCCGCAAAACGGTGCAGGCCTGGAGCTGGCACGGGAAGCTACCCGCGACCTGCACGGCTTGCGGCCGAAGAACCTGCTGGTGCGCCTGGCCAGCCAGCTGGGCCATGCCTGCGGCTGCGACGAGCTCGTCATGGTGGGCAACCACAACCGCACCGTGTGCGCCAAATCGCTGCGCAAAGGCAAGGTCAAGGCCGACTACGACAGCCTGTGGCAGGAACTGGGCGCCAGCCGGCGTCCCGATGGCGACTGGCAGCTTGGCTGCGCCCCGCTGCAGGCGCCGGACCTGGAAGAAATTCCCTCGAAAAAGCGGGCCGAAATGCGGCGCCGCCACGATTTGATGACCCAGGTCAATTTTTCTGTGCTGAGTTCGCTGGGCCGTTAAACTTGCGTGGCGAGCGGCACGCAAGCGGAGTAGAATCAAAGCGTTACGCCAGCATGTGCGTAGGACAAGTTGAAGGGAGTTGAAGATGCGCCTGGATATCTATCGTCGCGCCGAACACAACGGCATTTTTTCCTACCTCGCCGTCCCAGAGGGCAAACCCATCCCACAGGAAGCCATCAACACCGACTGGTTGCCAGCCGAGCAATCGCTGGAAGTCGATGATGACGTGCAAGCCCTGCCCGACTACCACATCGACCGGCTGACCCAGCAGATGGGCAGCAAAGGCTACGCCATCACGTCGCTGAAAGACATGTGATCAACCGCCGAAAAGGTCGTCCAAGCCTGGGGGACGCGTTCCCTGTTGCGGCTTGGCGCGGCCTTTGCGGCCGGTGAATTCTTCCTCGATATTGTCGCGGTAAAAGCTCCACGCGCTGCCCGTGGTGGAGAAGCGCTGCCAGATGTCGCGGCTCACGCCGTCATAATCGATGGCGCTGCCGTCGTCGAATTCGACGCGCAGCACCCTCGCGCGCTCATCGTAGCCGATGGCCCGCAGCTTGCCCGCGTTAATGCGTTTCATCTCCATTGCGGCTCCTCAACTTTTGTCCACTTGGTTCCTGACCCCGGGGGGACAATTAATACTCGATGGCAACTTCCTGGGCGCCGAGGGTTTGCTCGAGGGCGACCTTCAGCGCGTCGGACGGGGCCACGCGCCAGTCGTCGCCCAGCTGCAGCACGCAATCGATGCCTTGCGGCTTGATGCGCATCGACACCGGCAGGCCGTATTCGTCGCGGTGCGGGCTCAGCACTTCAGCCAGCTTGGCGGAGGGGACGGATTTCGGCAGCGACAGGCCGATCTGGCGGCCGAACTGGATGCGCGCTGCTGTGATGTTGTACACCTTTTCCGCCGTGATGCGCAGGCCGCCCGAGAAGCGGTCTTCCGAGACCTTGCCGGTCACGCACAGGAATTCGTCTTCCTTGAACATGTGCTTGTTTGGCTCGAAGACTTCGTTGTAGACCGTGACTTCGACCACGGCGGTCTTGTCGTCCAGCGTGACGATCAGCAGCTTGCCGCGCTGGGTCATCTGGGTGCGGATGCCGGAAATCACGCCGCACAGCATGCGCGGTTCGCGTGACGGTTCGAGCTCGGACAGCTTGGTGCGGGCAAAGCGCCGCGCTTCCTGCTGGTAGGAGTCGAACATGTGGCCGGACAGGTAGTAGCCCAGCGCGATCTTCTCTTCCGCCAGCTTTTCGCGGTCGGTCCATGGCGTGGCGGCCACGTAGTCGGGCGGCGCCACCAGGTCGGAATCGTCGCCGCCGAACAGGCTGACCTGGTTGGCGGACTTGGCTTCCTGGTCGGCGTATTCCATGGCGAAGCCCACCGATGCGAACAGCACCGCGCGGTCGACGCCGAAGCAGTCGAAGGCGCCGGCGCGGATCAGCGCTTCCACCGTGCGGCGGTTCATCTGCTTCTTGTCCACGCGCTTGCAGAAGTCGAACAGGCTGGTGAACGGGCCGCCGGCTTCGCGTGCGGCGATGATGGCTTCGATGGCGTTCTGGCCGGCGCCTTTCACGCCGCCCAGGCCGTAGCGGATCTTGGTGGCTTTCTTGCCTGGCTCGCCGTCCGGGCGGAAGCGGTAGGACGACTGGTTCACGTCCGGCGGCAGGATGGTCAGGCCGCAAACGTCGATCGAGTCTTCCACCAGGATCCGCACCTTCTCCGTATCGTCCATGGCCAGCGACATGTTGGCTGCCATGAACGCTGCGGTGTGGTGGTGCTTGAGGTAGGCGGTGTGGTAGGACAGCAGCGCGTACGCGGCGGCGTGCGACTTGTTGAAGCCGTAGCCCGCGAACTTTTCCATCAAGTCGAAGATCTCGTCGGCCTTTTCGATGGTCAGGCCGCCGGCCTGTGCGCCCTTGCGGAAGATCTCGCGGTGCTCCGCCATCTCTTCGGCTTTCTTCTTACCCATCGCACGGCGCAGCATGTCCGCGCCGCCCAGCGAGTAGCCGCCGATGATCTGCGCCATCTGCATCACCTGCTCCTGGTACACCATGATGCCGTAGGTTTCGGACAGGATGCCTTCGGTGCGGGGATCGGGGTAGTCGAACTTTTCGCCGTGCTTGCGTTTGCAGAAGTCGGGGATCAGGTCCATCGGGCCCGGGCGGTACAGCGCCACCAGCGCGATAATGTCTTCGAAGCGGTCGGGGCGCGCGTCCTTCAGCATGCCCTGCATGCCGCGCGATTCAAGCTGGAACACGGCGACGGTTTTCGCCTTGGTCAGCAAGTCATACGAGGCCCGGTCCGTCAGCGGCAGCTTCGCCAGGTCGAAGTCGGCCATGGCGGGATCGAGGTCCTTGATGTAGTTGACGGCGCGGTCCAGGATGGTCAGCGTGGTCAGGCCCAAAAAGTCGAACTTCACCAGGCCGACGGCTTCCACGTCGTCCTTGTCGTACTGCGACACCACGCCCGAATCGCCCGACTGCGTGTACAGCGGGCAGAAGTCGGTCAGCTTGCCGGGGGCGATCAGCACGCCGCCGGCGTGCATGCCGATGTTACGGGTGATGCCTTCGACCTGCTGGGCCAGGTCGAGCAGCTGCTTGACCTCTTCCTCGTTCTCGAGACGCTCCTTGAGCAGCGGCTCCTACTAGAACGCCACGGCGATA
>CBHWEO010000019.1:0-36633 GCA_966112955.1 uncultured Duganella sp.
GCCGGCGCTACAGGGCCTAAGCATATATCCCGGAAATCCGCGATGAACCTTTTTTTACCGCAACCACGCCCCGGGATCGCGCCAGCCCCGCCCCCGCCGGCGGCCGACTACGTGGCGGGAAACGTCAGCGTGACCACCGCGCCCTTGCCGCCAGCGCCGGCGCCGATCGTGATCGATGCGCGGTGCAGTTCGGCGATGCGCCGGACGATCGACAGGCCCAGGCCGCTGCCGGGCTTCTCGGCGCCGGCCAGCCGCACGAAGCGCTCGAACACTTGCTCGCGCATGGAGGGCGGGATGCCGGGGCCTTCATCGGCCACTTCCAGGAAGCTGCGCCCATCACGCACGCCGCAGCGGATCGTGATCTCGGCCGGTGCCGCGGTATAGCGCAGTGCGTTGTCGACCAGGTTTTGCAGCAGGATGCGCAGGCTGTCCGGTTCCGCCTGACACCACGCGGCCTGCGCCTCCAGCCGCAGGTTGCGGCCATGCGCCATCGCTTTCCAGTACGGATATTCATCCTGCAGCAGCTGCGCCAGGTCGATGCGCTGCCCCAGTGCGCCCAGCTGGTCCTGCGGGTCCAGGCGGGCCAGCGTCAGCAACTGCCCCACAAGGCGGCTGGCCCGCTCCACGCTGGCATCCAGCCCCGCGATGAATTCCTCCCGCTCTTCCTGGCTGCGCGCGCGTTGCATCACCTGCAGGTTGGTCTTGATGGCCGCCAGCGGCGTGCGCAGCTCATGCGCCGCGTCGGCGGTAAAGCGCTGCTGGTTTTCCATCTCGCGCCGCACGCGCCCGAACAGGCGGTTAATCGCCAGCAGCAGCGGATACACCTCGCGCGGCGCCTGCGCGGCCGACACTTCAACCAGGTCGTTGGGCGTGCGCGCCGCCACCGCGTCCGCTGATTCGCGCAGCACCCGGAACAGGCGCTGCACGGCAACCCAGATGCCAAGGCCGCCAATGGCAGCCAGCAGCGCGGTCAGCCCGGCGATGTTGAAGAAGAACTTGGCGCCGATCTCTTCCCGGTGGCCGATCGGCTCCGCGACCTGCACCTGCACGTCGCGGTTGTCGTTCCAGACCGAATACACGCGGCAGCGCCGGCCATCGATCTCGGTCCAGGCAAACCCCTCGGGTTGCGGTGAGCTGAATTCCGTGCCGCCGTTGGTGTACATCAGGCGTTGCGCGCTGTCGCGGATCTGGAAGCGCAGGTAGTGGCTGCGCGCCGAATGGGCCAGAATCTTCAGGTCGATCATGCCGCCCGCGCCATGCTCGCGGGTTTCCTGCTCGGCCAGCGACAGCAGCAGGTGCGCTGTTTCAGCCATGGACTGGTCGAACAATTCCTGGCTCTCCTGGCTGGCCTGGATGTAGACAATGGCGGCGCAGCCGCCCCATAGCAGCACGGTCAAGCCAAGCAGCAAGGCCAGCAAGCGCTGGCGCAAGGACCAGCGCGCGGCCGGCAGCGCGTCATCCATGGGCATCTCCCGGCGCCAGCTTGTCGATGCAGTAGCCGATCGCATGCACGGTGCGGATCAAGTCCTTGCCCAGCTTCCTGCGCAAATGATGGATGTGCACCTGCACCGCATTGCTCTCCACCTCGTCGCCCCAGCTGTACAATTGCTGCTCCAGCTGTTCACGGCTCAATACCTGCCCGCTATGCTCGATCAGGAGCAGCAGCAGGCTGAATTCCTTGCCGGTCAGCGGCACCGGCTGCCCCGCCAGCGTCGCCTGGCGCGCCGCCACGTCGAGCCGCAGGTCGCCGCGCACGACTTGCTCGTGCAGCCGGCCGTTGACGCGGCGCGTCGCACTGCGGATGCGCGCCGCCAGTTCGTCGATATCGAACGGCTTGACCACGAAATCATCGGCGCCGGCGTCCAGGCCGGCCACGCGGTCGGGCACCTTGTCGCGCGCGGTGACCACCAGTATCGCGCCGGCATAGCCGCGCTGGCGCAGCTGGCGCAGCAGCTGCATGCCATCCTGCCCCGGCAAGCCAAGATCGAGCAGCACGCAAGCGTAGTCGTGCAGGCGCACCGCCGTTTCCCCCTGCTCCGCCGACTGCACCCAGTCGACCGCATAGCCATCCTGCTCCAGGCCGATCTGTGCCGCCCGCCCCAGTTGCGGATCATCTTCCACCAGCAAAATTCGCATCGCCATCCCCTTGCCACGTATTGCCCACCAGCCTAGGCAGCAGTTGTTAAGAACTCCTTAATATCTGCCGCCCACGATCGCGTCTGTCGATATCCAACCTGAAATATACGCGCCATGCCACGTTCATTGCTACTCCGCATGCTTGCCCTCCTGTCCCTGTGCCCGGCCTGGCCCAGCACCGCCGCCGCAGCGCCACGCGATGACGGCGGCCAGATCGCCATGAGCGAGGCCCAGATACGCCAGGCAGGCATCGTCCTGGCCACCGTCAATGCGCCCGCCTCCGGCCAGGCTGCCGCCGGCGGCGCACTGGTATTGTCCGGCACCGTGGTGCCGACGGCCGACGCGCTCGCCGTCGCCGCCGCGCCGGTGCCGGGCGTGGTACAGCAGGTCCATGCCGAGACGCTGCAGGCGGTACGGGCCGGCACCCTCCTGGCCACGCTATTCAGCGCGCCATGGATGGAGCTGCAGCGCGACTACGTTCAGCTGGCCATGCAAGCGCGCCTGGCGGCATCGAGGCTGGCGCGCGACGAATCGCTGTTCGCCGATGGCATCATCGCGCGCGGCCGCCTGGACGAGAGCCGCGCCGCCGCGCAACTGGCCGCCCTGGCGGCCGGGCAGCGCGCCCAGGCCTTGCGTGCCGGCGGCATGGGCAGCGCCGCCATTGCCGCCCTGGCCAATGGCGGCGCCTTGCACAGCCAGCTGCAGGTGCGCGCCCCGGCCTCCGGCGTGATACTGGAGCTGCCGCTTGCCGTCGGCCAGCAGGCCGAAGCCGGCATTCCGCTCGCCAGGCTGGTACGCCACGACGCGCTGCTGGTGGAGCTGCAGGCCACCGAACGCCAGCTGCAGCAGCTGTCCGTCGGCGACGTGCTGCAGGTTCCCGCTTGCGGCCAACTGAAGGTGGAAGCCATCGGTCCGGCGCTGCAGGGTTCCAATCAGACCGCGCGCGTGCGCGCCCGGCCGCTGGCAGCCGGCACCTGCTTCAGGATCAACGCTTTCGTCGAGGCGCACCTGGCGCAGCCGCGCATTCCGGCCGGCGCCCAGCTGGTCCCAGCCAATGCCCTGGTGCGCCGGGGCGCTCAGCAATACGTCTTCGTACGCTCGCCACTCGGCTTCCGCGCGGTTGCCGTCAGCAGCGGCAGCGCCGGCGCCGGCCAGGCCTGGATCAAGGGCGCGCTGCCATCCGGCGTACAGGTTGCCACCCGCGGCCTGGTCGCCTTGAAGGGCGCCTGGGCCGGCCTGGGTGAAGCCGGCGCCGCCGGCGGCCAGGGAGAGCACTGATGCTGGCCCGCCTTATCGCGCTGTCGCTGGCCCAGCGCATGCTGATGCTGGTGTTGACCGTGCTGCTGGCCGGGGTCGGCGTGCGCGCTGCCAGCGAGCTGTCGATCGACGCCTTTCCCGACGTTTCCGGCACCCAGGTCAAATTGATCCTGAAGGCGCCCGGCATGACGCCCGCCGAAGTCGAAGCGCGCATCGTGGCGCCGATCGAGCAGGAATTGCTCGGCATCCCGCGCCAGGCCATCCTGCGCTCGCAATCGAAATACGCGATCGCCGATATCACCCTGGACTTCGAGGAAGGCACCGATGTGTATTGGGCTCGCCAGCAGGTAAGCGAACGCCTGGCTTCCGTGCTCAAGGACCTGCCGCCCAGCGTCAGCGGCGGCCTGGCGCCGATCACCACGCCGCTTGGCGAAGTGTTCATGTTCACCATCGAGGGCCCGCAGTCGGTGATGGAAAAGCGCACCCTGCTGGACTGGACCATCCGCCCGCAGCTGCGCAATATCCCCGGCGTGGCCGACGTCAATGCCCTGGGCGGGCGCGTGCAGAGCTTCGAGGTGGTGCCCGACCCGGCCGCGCTGGCGTCGCACCGCGTCTCGCTGGCCCAGTTGCGCCAGGCGCTCGAAGCCAACAACCGCAGCGACGGCGCCGGCCGCGTGAACCATGGCGAAGAAGCGCTGCTGGTGCGCAGCGACGCCAGCATCCACAGGCTGGAAGACGTTGAAGCCATCGCCATTACCGCCCGCGACGGCAGTGCGGTCACGGTCGGCCAGGTGGCCACCGTGCGCATCGGTGCCCTCACCCGCTACGGCGCGGTAACCCAGGACGGCAAGGGCGAGTCGGTCGAAGCGCTGGTGCTTGCCATGCGCGGCGCCAACGCCCAGCAACTGGTGCGGCAAGTGCGCAGCCGCCTGCAGGAAATCGAGGCAAGCCTGCCCAAAGGCGCCTCCATCAGCATGTTTTACGATCGCGGCAACCTGGTCACCCGCGCGGTCGACACCGTCGCCAAGGCCCTGCTGGAGGCAACCGTCCTGGTGCTGTTGCTGCTGTACGTCTTCCTGGGCAATGTGCGCGCCGCGCTGGTGGTAGCGTGCATCCTGCCGCTGTCGGCACTGGCGACCTTTATCCTGATGCGCCAGTTCGGCCTGAGTGCCAACCTGATGTCGCTGGGAGGCCTGGCCATCGCCATCGGCATGCTGGTCGACGCCGCCGTGGTGGTGGTGGAAAACATCGAAGCCCACAGCGCCAGCGCCCGCCCTGGCGTGTCGCGCCTGCACGTCATCTACCGCGCGGTGCGCGACGTGGCACTGCCGGTGACGGCGGGCATGGTGGTGATCATGCTGGTGTTCCTGCCCCTGCTCACCCTGCAGGGCCTGGAGGGCAAGTTGTTCACGCCTGTGGCGCTGACCATCATTTTCGCATTGGGCGCCTCGCTGCTGCTGTCGCTGACCGTGATTCCGGTGCTGGCATCGCTCCTGCTGAAAGACGCGCACGCCGCCAGCCCGCGCATCGTACGGCGCATGGAAGCGGCCTACCAGTCGGTGCTGCAATGGGCGTTCGGACGCGAACGCATGATTGCCGTGGCGGCCGTGGCGGCATTGCTGGCCGCGGCGGGATTGTTTACCGCTGTCGGCAAGTCCTTCATGCCGGTACTCGATGAAGGCGACATCATCATGCAGGTGGAAAAGCTGCCCTCGGTCAGCCTGGAAGAGTCGGCCCGCATCGACATGGCGCTGCAGCGCGCGATCCTGGCCCAGGTGCCCGAAGTCAAGCGCGTGGTAGCGCGCCTGGGCTCGGACGAACTGGGGCTGGACCCGATGGGCCCCAACGAAACCGACACGTTCCTGGTGCTGAAGCCGCAAGCGGAATGGCGCAGCAGTAACAAGCAAGACCTGGTCGACGCCTTGCGCAAGGCCACGGCCGACTACCCCGGCGTGAACATCAGCTTTACCCAGCCGATCGAAATGCGCACGTCGGAAATGCTGTCGGGCGTGCGCGGCGACCTGGCAATCAAGGTGTACGGCCCCGACGCTGCCACGCTGGGCGCCCTGGCTGGGCAGATCGCGGACCTGGTCAGGGGCATTCCCGGCAGCGAAGACGTGCAAACCGTGAAGAACGAAGGCGTGCAATACCTGCAGGTCGACATCGACCGCCGCGCTGCAGGCCGGCTGGGCCTTGATGCGCAAACGCTGCAGTCCGACTTGCGGGTACTGGTCGAAGGCCAGGTGGCCGGCGTGGTGATTGATGGCGCCCAGCGTTTGCCGCTGCTGCTGCGCGGCGGCGGTCCTGGCCTGTCGCCGCAAACGCTGGAACACCTGCGCCTGCCGATGCCCGACGGCCAGGCCATCCCGCTGTCGCAGGTGGCCAGCCTGCGCCAGGTGGACGGCGCGGTGAAGGTCGAGCGCGAAAACGGCAGCCGGCTGGCCGTGGTGCGCGCCAACGTGCGCGGACGGGACCTGGTCGGTTTCGTGGACCAGGCGCGCCAGGAAGTGGCGGCCCGCATCAAGCTTCCGGCCGGCTACCGCCTTGGCTGGGCGGGCCAGTTCGAAAACCAGCAGCGCGCGGCAGCCCGCCTGGCACTCGTCGTGCCGGTGGCGCTGGCCCTGATCTTCCTGCTGCTGTTCAGCACCTTGCGCAGCGTGCGCCAGGCCGCCCTGGTCTTCGTCAACATCCCGTTCGCCCTGATCGGCGGTGTGGTGGCACTGGCCGTCACTGGCCAATACCTGTCGGTGCCGGCCTCGGTGGGTTTTATCGCCCTGATGGGCATTGCGGTGCTGAACGGCCTGGTGATGATCAGCTGCTTCAACCAGCTGCTGGCGCGCGGCACGCCGCTGGCGCAGGCGGTGGCGCAGGGCGCGCTGCGCCGCTTCCGTCCGGTGATGATGACCGCGAGCATTACCGGCCTTGGCCTGGTACCGCTGCTGCTGGCCACTGGACCCGGTTCGGAAATCCAGAAGCCGTTGGCCATCGTGGTATTCGGCGGCCTGCTGAGCGCGACGGCGCTGACGCTGGTCCTGCTGCCATTGTTATTCCGCCGCTTCGGCATCGCCGGCGGCACTACTGCACAGAGTTGAAGACCATGATCAAAGAACTTGCCAATGACACCTTGCTGACCCTGGCGCTCCCCACCGGCCTGGAAGAGGATATCGTGGACTTCCTGCTGGCGCGGCCGGAATGGGCCAGCGGCTTCACCCTGCTGTCGGCGCACGGCATCGGCGCCGGTTCCAGCCTGCTGTCGCCAATGGAACGGGTGCAGGGCCGCAGTGCCAAGAAACTGCTGCTGGTGGCCGGCCAGTCCGGCCCACTGCGCGCGCTGCTGCAAGCATTGTCGGAAGAGATTCCAAGCGCGCACGTCAGCTACTGGATGACGCCCCTGCTGGCCTACGGGAGGCTGGCATGATGCGCTCACGCCTGGCCAGCCTGGCCTTCGCCATGGCATCCGCCCTGGCCTTGCCCAACGCTGGCGCCGCCGGTGCCAGCGCCACGCCCATTGCCGGCGATCTCCTGTTCGGCCTGCCGCCCGAGGCTGCCGCGCGCCAGGCACTGCTGAACCTTCCCGGCGTAAAGCTCGGCACCCTGAACCGCGAACTGGCAGGGGCGGAACAGGCCAGGCTGGCCGCCGGTGCCGGCGAATGGACGCTGCGGGCCGGCCTGGCGCGGCGCGAGGTGCTGCACCAGGAGCGCTACCGCGAGCAGGAAGTGCTGCTGGAGCGCAGCATTCGCTGGTTCGGCAAGGCGCGGCAGGACCGCGCCATCGGCGCCAAAGGTGTCGACCTGGCCGAGGCCGCGCGCGCCGATGCCTGGCATGAGGCGGCCCGCGCCCTGATGCGCGACTGGTATGAACTCGTAAAGGCGCAGTCGGCCCTGCGACTGCAGCAACAGCAGCAAGCCGTGTTGCAGGAAATGGTCGCCATCACCAGCCGCCGCGTCCAGGCCGGCGATGCCGCCCGTCTCGACCTGATGCAGGCGGAAACTGAATTGATCCGCGGCGCCGCCCAACTCGAACAGGCGGACTTGCAACTGCGCCAGGCGCAATCCCTGCTGGCGGCAAACTACCCCGGCCTGCCGCTGCCTTCCATACAGGCGCTGCCCGAGCCGCAGGCGCCCGGCGCCAGCCGTGCCGGGCAATATGCCCAACTGGTCGAAGACAACCACGAACTGGAACTGGCGCGCACCGAGGCCGACTGGCTGAACCTGAAAGCCAGCCGCGCCGCCAGCGAACGCATGCCCGATCCCACCATCGCCCTGCGCAGCACGCGCGAGCGCGGCGGCCAGGAACGCACGCTCGGCCTGATGATTTCCTTCGCCCTTCCAGGCAGCGCACGCAACGCGGACAGCAACGCCGCCCGGGTGCGCGCGGCCATGGCAGCGGAACGCAGCGCACAGGTCAAGGCCAGGGTGGAACTGGCGGCGCAGCAGGTGCTCAACGAGCAGGAAGCCAGCTACCGCATCTGGCAAGGCCTGGCTGCGGCGGCCGAACGTAGCCGGCAGCAGGCGCGCCTGATGGAGAAAGCTTACCAGGCCAATGAAGTGCCGCTCAGCGAAGCTTTGCTGAGCCGGCGCCAGTCGCTGGACGCCGCCCAGGCGGCACTGGCCAGCCGCATCCAGGCGCTGGCCGCCCAGGCGCGGGTGCACCTGGATGGCCACACGCTGTGGTCTTACGAATAAGTGGCGCTAATCCTGGCGGATATTGGTTGCCAGGAAGTCGATCAGCAGGCGCACGCCAGGCAGCAGGCCGCGCCGCGAAGGGAATACGGCGTGGATCACGCCACCCTTGGGTACCCAACCGGGTATCACGTCGATCAGCGCGCCGCTGGCCAATGCGTCTTCCACCACCATGCACGGCAGCTGCACCACGCCGACGCCTTCCAGCGCGGCCTGGCGCAGGGCGGTCATGTCGTCCGTCACGTAGCGCGGCTGGTGGCGCACCGTCGCCTGCGCGCCATCGGGGCCGTCCAGCTGCCACGCGTGGTCGCGTGCCGGCCCCCAGTCCAGGCTGGGCAAGCTGGCCACCGCCAGCGCCTCCGGCGACTTGAACGCCTTGCGCGGCTTCAGCAAGGCCGGGCTGGCCACCAGGCGCTGCGCGCTGTTGCCCAGCACCCGCATCACCAGCTCGCTCGATTCCAGCGGAGGAAAACGCACCCGCAGCGCGATATCGAAGCGTTCGCCCAGCACGTCGACGCGGCGGTTGGTCGCCTCCAGCACCACCCGCACCTTCGGCCACTGTTTCATGAAGCGCGCCACCAGGGGGCCAATGCGGTATTCCAGCAGCGCCGTCGGGCAGCTGACGCGCACCACGCCCTGTGGTTCCTGGCGCTGGCGCTCCATGACTTCGCGCGCGCCCTGCACCTCGGCCAGCACGGCCTGGCACTGCTGGTAGAACTCGCGCCCCGTTTCGGTGACGGAAAAGTGACGCGTGGTCCTTTGCAGCAGGCGCACATCGTATTGCCGCTCCAGCGCCGCGATGCGCCGGCTCAGCTTCGATTTCGGCATGCCCAGCGCACGCCCGGCCGGGGTGAATCCGCCATGGTCGACCACTTGTACGAAGTAAAAGAGGTCGTTCAGGTCATCCATCATTGTTCCTTCAAAAGAACACTGAAGCCATTTTACGGCACTTCACCTTCGATTGATGCCTGACTATGCTGTATTTACCCCAACCACCCCTGAAGGAGAACGCCATGTACAAACGCCTCGACAAAAATAACGCCGCCGTGCTGCTGGTGGACCACCAGGCCGGCCTGCTGTCCCTGGTGCGCGATATCGAACCGGACAAGTTCAAGAACAATGTGCTGGCCCTGGCCGCGTCGGCCAAGTACTTCAAGTTGCCGACCGTGTTGACCACCAGTTTCGAGAATGGCCCGAATGGCCCGCTGGTGCCGGAGCTGAAGCAGATGTTCCCGGAAGCGCCCTTCATTCCCCGCCCCGGCCAGATCAATGCCTGGGACAATGAGGACTTCGTGAAGGCCGTCAAGGCCACCGGCAAGAAGCAGCTGATCATCGCCGGCGTGGTGACCGAGGTGTGCGTGGCCTTCCCTGCCCTGGCGGCCATCGATGAAGGGTTCGATGTGTTCGTGGTGACCGATGCTTCCGGCACCTTCAACGAAATCACCCGTGACGCCGCCTGGCGCCGCATGCAGGATGCCGGCGTACAGCTGATGAGCTGGTTCGGCGTGGCCTGCGAATTGCACCGCGACTGGCGCAACGACATCGAGGGCCTGGGCGCGCTGTTCTCGAATTACATCCCGGACTACCGCAACCTGATCACCAGCTTCAACAAAGGCTGATCAGCCACGGCGTGCGATCGGATGGCCGGGATCCAGCTGCAACAAGTCCCACAGGTTGCCGTACAAGTCCGCGAAGACGGCCACCATGCCGTAATCCTGCCGCTGCGGCTCGCGTACGATCCGCACGCCCTTCGCCTTCAGGCGCTCAAAGTCGCGCCAGAAATCGTCCGTGTTCAGGAACAGGAACACGCGGCCGCCGGCCTGGTTGCCGATGAACGCTTCCTGCTCCGGCTTCGAAGCGCGCGCCAGCAGGATGGTGGTGCCGCTGCCGCCGGGCGGCGCCACCACCACCCAGCGCTTGTCCTGCTCCGGCTGGTAGGTGTCGTCCAGCAGCTCGAAGCCGAGCGTATTGACGTAGAAATCGATCGCTTCGTCGTAGTCCCGTACCACGAGCGCGATGTGAACGATGGATTGCTTCATTTCCTGCGTGCCTTCCGCCAGACCTTGCGCGCGATGGCGCCAGCCACGAATAATATCAGCGCCCACGGCAGCAGGTAGGCCAGGCCCGTGATCGCGCTGGCGATGCCTTCCGACAGGTTGGCGCCGAAGTCGCGCGAGGCGCGGCTGACGGGCGACCAGAAACCGCGCTGGCTGCGCGATTGGATGGCGATGTTGAGCAAGTCCATGTTGACCCGCTCCATCAGGCGCGCCTCGACGCCGGTGGCCGCTTCCAGCTCGCTTTGCACCGAGGCCAGTTCCTGCGACAGCTTGATCAGCGCTTCGGCGTTGTTGCCGGCCTTGCCCTCCAGCGCCAGCAATTTTTCGCGGTAGGAGCGCAGCATGTCCAGGCGCTTGGCATTGTCGCGGATGGGCCCCTCGAGGTCTTCCGCGGCGGTGCTGCGCGACGCCAGTTCGCCGCCGCTTGCCGCCAGCGCCACCAGCTGTTCGACGCCCGGGCGTTTGACGCGCACCCGCAGGTGGGCATTCGACTGGCGGCCGCCCTCCACGCCGGAGGCCAGCAGCGTGCACTGGTTCGCCACATCGGCATGGCAGGCCGCCACCAGCTTGTCGAGCAATGGCTTGACGCCCGCCTCGGGCGCGTCGACCGTGACATGATGCTCGTACGCCAGGTACTTGCCGCGCTGGGCCTCGGCCGGCGGCGGCGGCGCGCCGGCCGGCTGCGGCGACACCATCTGCGCCATCTCCGCCTGGGAGCCCGCCGCGCCCGGCTCCGGCGCGCGCGAGCAGCCCTGCAGCAGGAGCAGCGCGAACACGCTTGACTTTACCATCGTGGGAAGGATTAAAGTACGGTTACCCATAAGACGAAAGGACCTCCAAATGTACGAACTGACTGTAGAAAACATGACTTGCGGCCATTGCGTGTCGGCCGTGACGGAAGCCGTGCACAACGTCGATCCGGCCGCGCTGGTCGAGGTGGACCTGAAGGGCAAGCACGTCAAGATCAACTCGGCCGCCGCGCTGGAGCCGCTCAAGGCCGCCATCGTGGAGGCCGGCTACCCCGTCACGCGCGCGGTTTGACGCGCACGCCGCGCTCCAGTTCCGGGTAATTGCGGAACACGTCGTCCTCGTTGTTGGAAAGGCGGCGTTTGGACGCCAGGTAGGCCGCGATCCTCGGGCGCGCGGCCACCCGCCCCGCCAGCCGCGCCAGGCCGGGCCAGCGCTCGCCATACGCCTCCATGGTCTTGGGGAAGGCATAGCGCAAGCCGTCCAGCAGCTGGAACATGGACAGGTCGACGTAGCTGAGGCGCGAACCCACCATCCAGTTGCCGCGTCCCGGGTTGGCGCGCAGCACTGTCTCGAAATAGTCCAGGTATTTGGGAATGCGCTCGACCAGGAAGTCGCGCGACTTCGACCGCGCTTCGCGCGCCTGCTCTTCGTAGTACAGGTTGACCGAGATCGGGTGGTGCGTGTCGTGCGCCTCGGCCACGACGTCGGCAATCGTCAGCTGCAGCTGGTTGCACCACAGCCGCCCGTCTTCCGAGCGGGGCGCCAGCTGGTGGCGCGCGCCGAGGAACATCAGGATATTCGCCGTCTGGCCGATCAGCAGCCCGCCCGCGCGCAGCACCGGCGGCGCGAACGCGGCGCGCGGATCGCCGCCATTGGTAATGACCTCCATCATCGCCTGCAAGCCGCCCTTGCCGCGCGCCACGTCGATGTACGGCACGTCCGCCTCTTCCAGCGCCAGGCGCACGAATTCCCCCCGACCCTGGATGGTCGGCCAGTAGTAAAGCTTGTAAGGCTCCATTATTGCTCCTCCTGTGCCAGCAGCCAGCGTTCGACGGCGAGCACTTCCTCGCGCGGATCGTCGTCCTCCGGCCGCACAACATAAAAATCGAAACCGCCCAGCACCGGGCCGACCGGCGCTTCCAGCAGCCCCATGCCGATCTCCTCGCGTACCAGGGGCACGGCGGTCAGCACCACGCCCTGCCCGGCAACCGCCGCCTGCACGGCGTGCGACTCCTCGGAAAAACGCAGTCCGCCCGAGGTGTCCAGCGGCACGCCGGCCGCCCTGGCCCACTTGTCCCAGGTCAGCGCGCCCCTGAAGCTGCGTTGCCAGTCGAAGTGGATCAGGGGATGGCGCGCCACGTCGCTCGGCTTGCGCAGCTTCAGGCGCGGGCTGGCGACCGGCGCAAAGCCGGCCTGCATCAGGCGCTGCGACCGCAGGCCGGCAAAATGCCCGCTGCCGCCCCGCACGGCCAGGTCGGCCGCGCCGCCGGCCAGGTGCAGCGGCTGGTTGCTGGCCTGCACGTTCAGCGTAATGTCCGGGTGCGCCGCGCTGAATGCCGCCAGGCGCGGCACCAGCCAGCGCGCCGCGAACGACGGGGTGGTCGACAGCGTCACGGTGCGCCGCTGCTCGCGCCGCAGCCGTTCCACGCCGGCCGCAATGGCGTCGAAGCCGCTGCCGGTGGCCTGCAGCAGGATGCGCCCCTCGGGCGTCAGTTCGACGGCCCGGGTCTTGCGCAGGAACAGCCGCACCTGCAGCGCGGCCTCCAGCGCACGTACCTGGTGGCTGATCGAGGTGGCGCTGACGGACAGCTCCTCTGCTGCCAGCTTGAAGCTTAGCAGCCGCGCGGCGGCCTCGAAGCTGCGCAGGGCGGACAGGGATGGCAGGCGGCGTTTCATGCAAACCACTATACATGAATTCTGTTCATCCATGCGCTGAGAAATGATCGTTTGCCGGCGGCCGCCGGCAGGGGCAAAGTGTGGCCATCGCAACCACTGGAGAACAACCATGACTACCATCCTCCATATCGATTCGAGCGCACGTCCCGGCCAGTCCGGGGTACAGGCCCACGGTTCCCACACACGGCGCCTGACGGCACGTTTCGTGGCGCGCTACCGCCAGCTTGATAGCAGTGTTGAAGTCATCTATCGGGACGTTGGCGCCGAGCCGCCCTCGCCCGTGACGGGCGACTGGGTGCATGCGGCCTTCACGCCGCCGGCAGCGCGCGCGCCGTGGATGGCAGCGGCGCTGGCGCAGAGCGACTTGCTGGTCGACGAACTGCTGCGGGCCGACATCATCGTGGCGGGGGTGCCGATGTATAACTTCGGCCCACCGGCGCAATTCAAGGCATGGCTGGACAACATCGTCCGCGTCGGGCGCACCTTCGGTTTCGACCGCTCGCGCCCCGGGGACCCCTACTGGCCCCTGCTGGCCGATGCCGGCAAGCAGCTGGTGATCCTGTCCTCGCGCGGCGACTACGGTTATGGGCCGGGCGGGCGGCTGGAAGCCATCAACCATGTCGAAGCGTCGGTGCGCAGCGTATTCCGCTACCTGGGCGTGACGGATACCTACCAGGCCGCCATCGAGTATGACGAATTTGCCGACCAACGGCTGGCGCGCTCCATCGCCGAGGCCGAACGCGCCACCGACGGCATCGCGGAAACGATCGCCGCCGGCCGCGCGGCCGGCCGGCGCCGCGCCGCCTGAGCGGCGCCGTGGCCGGCGCGGCTTGCCCGCCTTGGCTATAATGGCCCGATGCCCGAACTCCACACGATATTGCTGCTCGCCGCAGCAGGCCTTTTCGCCGGCACGCAGAATGCGTTGGCCGGCGGCGGGTCCTTCATCACCTTCCCCGCCCTGCTGCTGGCCGGCCTGAACCCGGTGGCCGCGAACATGACGTCCACCGTGGCCATGTTCCCCAGCCAGGCCACTTCCGCCATCGCGGGGCGCAAGTTCGCCGAAGGGGTGAGCGGGCTGACCTTCCCCCAGCTGTTCACCATCAGCATCCTGGGCGGCATCGCCGGCGCCATCCTGCTGTGGATCACGCCGCCCACCTTCTTCGCCCGGCTGGTGCCATGGCTGGTGCTGTTCGCCACCGGCATGTTCGCCTGGGGCGCCTTCCGCCGCCAGCCGATCCACGCCTCGGCCAGCATGCCGAAATGGCTGCTCGCCATCGTCCAGGCCTGCATCGCGATTTATGGCGGCTACTTCGGCGGCGGCATCGGCTTCCTGATGCTGGCGGCGCTGACCATCGCCGGCCAGCAGATCCGCGCCGCCACCGCCACCAAGAACATGCTGGCCATGGCGATGAACGCCTCCGCCACCCTGATCTTCGCTTTTTCCGGGATGATCAGCTGGCCGGCTGCGGTCGCCCTATGCGCGGGAGGGATTGCCGGCGGGCTGCTCGGCTCGTGGCTGATCTACCGCCTTCCCCCGCAGCTGATGCGCATTTTTGTCGTGATCGTGGGCGCAGTGCTCACCGTGTACATGTTCCTGCGCTGACCCCAGCGTCTGCAGGATCGGGCAATCCGGCCGCTCGTCGCCATGGCAGCTTTGCGCCAGGCTGGCCAGCGTGTCGCGCATTTCCGTCAGCTCCACAATGCGCTGGTTCAGCTGCGCCACGTGCGACATGGCGATGCTTTTCACGTCCGCGCTGGCGCGGCCGGTGTCCTGCCACAGGGACAGCAGGTCGCCGATCTGCTCCAGCGAAAAGCCCAGGTTGCGGGCGCGCCTGATGAAGCGCAGCGTGTGCAGGTCGTTTTCGCCGTAGATGCGGTAGCCGCTGCCGGTGCGCGCGGTTTCGCGCACCAGGCCGATGCTCTCGTAGTAGCGGATCATTTTCGCGCTGACGCCCGATGCGGCAGCGGCTTGCCCGATATTCATTGCCTACTCCTTTGAAGGCTGCCAGCGGCGCAGCAGCAATGCGTTGCTGATCACGCTGACCGAGCTGAACGCCATGGCGGCGCCGGCCAGCAGGGGATTCAGCATGCCGAAGGCGGCGAGCGGAATCCCCGCCACATTGTAGATGAAGGCCCAGAACAGATTCTGCCGAATCTTGCTGAAAGTGCGGTGCGAAATGTCGATGGCGTCCGCCACCAGCAGCGGTTCACCGCGCATCAGGGTGATGCCTGCCGCGTTCATGGCAACGTCGGTGCCCGTGGCCATGGCGATGCCGACGTGGGCTGCGGCCAGGGCCGGCGCATCGTTGATGCCGTCACCGACCATGGCCACGCGCCTGCCTTCCGCTTTCAGCCGGGCGATGACGGCGGTCTTGTCGGCCGGCAGCAGGTTGGCTTCCACCTGGCCGATGCCGAGCGCCTGCGCCACGGCCTGGGCGCTGCCCTGGTTGTCGCCGGTCAGCATGACGGTGGCGATGCCGCGCGCATGCAGGCGCTCGACCGCGGCGCGCGCGTGCGGTTTCGGCTGGTCGGCGAAGGCCAGCAGGGCAAGCAGCCTGGCGCCGCCCGCCACGCCGGCATCGGCCAGCCAGGAGATCGTGTGGCCCTGGGCTTCCAGCTCGGCGGCGCGCTGCTGCAGGGGCGCCAGGCCGACGCCGCGTTCCGCCATCAGGCGCGCGCTGCCCAGCAGGAATTCACTGCCATCCACCGTCGCCGCCAGGCCCCGCCCGGCCAAGGTGTTGACGGCGCTGGCGGTCAGCGGCGGCAACCCACCCGGCGCCCCTGCCCCGGCGGCGGCTTCCGCGTCAAGCACGGCGCGCGCCAGCGAATGTTCGCTGCCACGCTGGATGGCGGCCGCCAGCTGCAGCGCGCGGGCCGCAGGCACGTCGTGCGGCAGCAGTTGCGCCAGCACCGGCTTGCCCTGCGTCAGCGTGCCCGTCTTGTCGAACACCACGGTATCGACCTGCCGCGCCATCTCGAGCGCCTCGGCATCCTTGATCAGGATCCCGTGTCGCGCGGCGACACCCGTACCGGCCATGATGGCCGCCGGCGTCGCCAGGCCCAGCGCGCAAGGACAGGCGATCACCATCACCACCACCGCATTGATCACCGCCCGCTCGACGTCGCCCGTGGCCAGCCACCAGCCGGCCAGCGTCAGCAGCGCCAGCACCAGCACCACCGGCACGAAGACCGCGGCCACCTTGTCGACCAGCTTCTGCACCGGCGCCTTGGCCGATTGCGCATCCTCCACCAGGCGGATGATCCGCGCCAGCATGGTTTCCGCCCCGGTCGCGCTGGTGCGCACCAGCAGCAAGCCTTCGCCGTTGATCGCGCCGCCGGTCACCTTGTCGCCGGCATGCTTGGCCACCGGCAGGCTCTCGCCGGTGATCAGCGATTCGTCGACATGGCTGGCGCCGTCGACCACCTCGCCGTCCACGGTCACCCGCTCGCCAGCGCGCACCACCACGATATCGCCCACGCGCACTTGCGCGATCGGCACGTCGGCATCGGACTCGCCCTCACGCCGCACGCGCGCCGTCACCGGCCGCAAGTCCTGCAGGGCGCGGATGGCGGACGCCGTCTGCCGCTTGGCGCGCGCCTCCAGCCATTTGCCCAGCAGGACCAGCGTCAGCACCACTGCCGAGGCCTCGAAATACAGGTGCATGGCCTGGCCGCGCCCCAGCGCCAGGTAGACGCTCAAGCCATACGCCGCCGACGTGCCGAGCGCCACCAGCAAGTCCATATTGCCGGCGCGGGCCTTCAAGGCTTTCCAGCCGGCGCGGTAGAAACGCGCCCCGAACACGAACTGCACCGGCGTCGCCAGCGTCCATTGCAGCCAGACCGGCAGCATCAGGTGCGCGCCGAGCCACTCCGCCAGCATCGGCACCACCAAAGGCAGCGAGAGCGCGGCGGACAGGATGACGGCCATGCCCTCGGGGATGCGCGGCCCGGCATCGGCGGCCGGCGCGGCCACTTCGCTGGCCGCGTAACCGGCCTTGCCGATGGCTTGCTGCAGGGCGTCGAACGCCAGCGGCGCATCGGAGTCGATGCGCGCCGTTTCGGTGGCCAGGTTGACGGCGGCATGCGCCACCCCCGGCACGGTGGCCAGCGCCTTCTCGACACGGCGCACGCAGGACGCGCAGCTCATGCCTTCAATACGGACGGTTTGCTGGAACTGACTCATGGGATACTCCTTGCCTGGGTTCTGGCGGCCAGTATCAAGTATCCCATGATGGGAAGGTCAAGTGTTTTTTAGCGCACGACGCAGTCCACGGCGTTCAACTTGGACGGTTCCTTCGGCGCCCCGCCGGGGCCCGCCTGCTGGAATATCGGTGGCGGCTCGAATTTCAGGCCCGGGTTCTGCGGCAGGACGATCGGCGGCACCTGGGGCGTGGGCACGAAGCCGAACTGGCCCGCCGCAAAGTGTTGTGAGCCTCCCTGGTTCGACACCGCGATCAAGCCGTCGAGCACCTGGACATACAGGCCCGGCGCCCCGCCCGCCGTGGGCAGCGGCGGCGTAACCAGGACCGCTGCCTGCACGGCCGGCCCCGCCGGAGCATGCCCCGCACTGTCCGGCGGCACAGCCGGCCCGCCGGACGGCGGCAGCGCCGGCGGCGGTACGTATTGGGCGATGAAGGTGGTGCCACGGATGCCAATGGTGGCCGATGGGGTCTTCAGCTCGAATTTTTCCTTGTTGCGCTTGCCCAGCAGGCCGGTCACCGAACGCAGCCCGCCTTTCACCAGTTTGAAACTGGCCTGGTCGGCATCCGGCTTGTCCTTGTCGAAGCTGAAGTTCTCAACGGCCAGCGTGCTGCCCGGCTTCAGCGTGATCTCGCTGTTGTCGATGAAGCGCACCAGGGCATAGGTGTTGTTCTCGGTCACCAGCGTATCGCCGTTTTCCACCTCGGATTTCACGGTGAGCACCTTCAGCGTGCCATTGGCCTTTTTCGCAAACAGGGGGCCGCTCAGGTGCACCACCGTGCCGGCAACGGGCGCCGCCAGCGCCAGCGTGGCCAGCGCCCACAGGGCAAACAGCAGCAGGCCGTGGGCCAGGCGCTTAGTTGCAGTACAGTTTCGCAGCGGGTTCATTTTTTACTCCGGTTTTGTCTTGCGCAGCCGTCTTGTCGGAGGCGGCATCCTGCTTTTCCTTCTTGCTGCCAGGGGTGCTGGACAGGGCGGCGACGCCGCCGCTGCCTGCGCTGCTGGACGAACTGGCGGTCACCGTCGCCTTGCCTCCGCTGGCCAGGTCGACCACCTGGTTCACTTCCTTGACCACCTGGTTGACGGCTTGCTGCACGGGATTCACCGGTTCCGCGGGCGTCGGCTGCGACACAGCCTGGCACAGCGGCAGGGACGGATTCACCGCGCAGGTATCGGCGTGCGGCAGGACCACGTCGCAGCCCGGCAGCTGCGGGCTGGCCGCGCACTGGTTGATCGTCGGCAGCACGGCCTGGCAACCGGCCAGCGTTGGCGCCGCCACGCACTGGGCCAGCGACGGCAGCACCGCCTGGCAGCCGGCGGCGGCCGGATCCGCCACGCATTGGCCAAGCGTCGGCAGCACCACCTGGCAGCCGGTCGCGGCCGGATTCGCCACGCACTGGGCGATCGACGGCAGCACCGCCTGGCAGCCCGCCGCGGTTGGGTTGGCCACGCATTGGCCGAGGGTCGGCAGCACGGCCTGGCAGCCCGCGGTGGCCGGGTTCGCAACGCACTGGCTGAGCGCCGGCAGCACCACTTGGCAGCCGGCCGCGGACGGATTCGCTACGCACTGGCCGAGGCTCGGCAGCACGGCCTGGCAGCCGGCGGTGGAGGGGTTCGCGACGCACTGGCTGAACGACGGCAGCACCGCCTGGCATCCGGTGGCGGCAGGATTCGCCACGCACTGGCTGAGCGTCGGCAGCACGGCCTGGCAGCCCGCCATGGCCGGATTCGCGACGCACTGGTTCAGCGTCGGCAGCACCGCCTGGCAGCCCGCCGCGGACGGATTCGCGACGCACTGGCTGAGCGTCGGCAGCACCACCTGGCAGCCCGCCGCGTTCGGGTTGGCCACGCACTGGTCAATCGATGGCAGCACTACCTGGCATCCGGTGGCGGCGGAATTCGCCACGCACTGGTTAATCGTCGGCAGCACGGCCTGGCAGCCCGCCAGCGAAGGCGTCGCCAGGCACTGGTTCAAGGTCGGCAGAACGGCCTGGCAACCTGCGGCCGCCGGATTCGCCACGCACTGGTCGACCGACGGCAGCACCACCTGGCAGCCGGCTGTCGATGGATTCGCCACGCACTGGTTCAAGGTCGGCAGCACCGCCTGGCAGCCCGCCGTGGACGGATTCGCCACGCACTGGTTCAAGGTCGGCAGCACTGCCTGGCAACCGGTGGCGGAAGGATTCGCCACGCACTGGTCGACCGTCGGCAGCACCACCTGGCAGCCCGGCAGCGACGGCGTGCTGACGCACTGGCTCAGCGTCGGCAGTACCGACGAGCAGCCCGACAGGTTCGGGTTCGCCACGCACTGTTCGATGGTCGGCGGCACCACCGGCGGTTCATTCTGGTTGGCCGACTGGGCCACCTGCCCGTTCGGCGCCTGCACGTTGGCGGAGGCGTACGAGATGCTCGAGCCCGCGCTCAGGCTGATATTGCCGGACGCCGTGCGCACCAGCGCAGCGCCGCCAATGACCAGGCTGTCGCCGCTGCTGCCGGTGCTGCCCGCCACCAGCGAGATATCGCCGGACACGCTTTCCACCCGGCCATCGATGCGCAGCGGGCTGTGCGCGGTAAGGGCGATATCACCGCTATCGCTGACCACTTCGCCGCCCACGGGCACCACGGTCTCACCATAGTTGTCCAGCGTGATGCTGCCCGCGTTGCCGGCATTGGTCTTCAGTTTCAGCACGTTCAGGGTGCCCGGCGTGCCCTGGTTGTTCATGATGCGGATCGGCGCATCGCCGCTGCCGGCGGTCGACTCGGCCTGCAGCTGGCCGACGTGCGTCACCAGCGGCGCGCCGGCCGTGCCGATGCTGCCGGTGGCCGTCGCCACCAGCTGGTTGGCGGCGATGGACGCGCCGGACGATGTCAGGGAGCCCGTGACGTTCAGGGTCACCGTGCCAGTGCCGTTGACGCCATTGATGTCGTAATCCGATTCCACCGCCGCGCTGCCGCCCTGCAGGCGCGCGATCGCCAGCGACTGTGCATTGCGGAAGGTTAGGTTGCCGCTGGTGAGCGTCGCCGCCAGTTTGCCAACCTGGTTGGACGCGTGGTCCAGCACCACATTGCCGCCCGCTTCGATGCCCAGTTCCTGCACCGTCAGGCCGGCCGATTGGCTGATGCCGCCCTTGCTCAACAGGCCGAGGCGGGTGGTGGCCGCATTCAGGTTGGCAGCGCCGGCCACGCTCAGCGAGCCCACGCCGTCGGCATCGCTGTTGCCGATGCCGACCACTGTCGCCGCGATCTTGTCCAGCTGCGTCAGCGACAGGCAGCCCGCGCCGCAGGCCGCGCCGATGGTCACCGTGTTGCCGGCCGTGACGGGTGCCAGGATGGCCAGGTTGGCCGTGACGGTACCGCTGATGTCCATGGCATCCGCTTCGAGACGGATGTTGTTGGCGGTCACCGGCGCCGCAACCGTCAGCGTGCCGCCCTTGGCTTCCAGGCCCAGGTTGAGCGCGCTGCTGCCCAGCTGGCCGCTGACCTTCACCGCACCGCCGCTGCCGACCTGCAGGCCGCCGGCACTGATACTGTCCACCGCGCTGCTGGACAGATAGGTGGGCATGCCGGCGATCGCGCTGCTGCCGCCCAGTTCCACGTCGCCGGCACTGTACAGCGAGACCTTGCCCGTGCCGCCATTGGCGACGATGGCGCCACCGGTGATGCTGATGGCCTGCCCGTCCAGCTGCACGGCATTGGCCTGCACCTGGGCGCTGCTGCTGACGGTGCCGGCCGCATAGGCTGCCAGGGCAGCCGCTGCCGGCAGCTTGACGGTACCGGCCAGGCTGACGCCGGCCGCACTGCGCAGCACCAGCGCCTCACCCAGCGCCATGCCGCTCAGGTCCAGGTCCTGCACCGTGATCGCCCTGCCGATTTCGCCGGCCGTGTTGTCGATCACCACCTTGCGTGCCGTGATCTTCGACAGCTCGCTGCTCTCGAGCGACAGCGCGGACGCGGCCAGCACCGACAATTGCGGCTGGGGGACGCCCAGCTCGATTGCATAGCCGGGGCTGGACAAGGTCACCGTTCCGCTGTCGGACAGGGAGGAAGAGGTAATGCCCTGGATCGTGCCGCCCAGCGTCATATTGTTTGAGCGCAGGGTGACGTAGTTGCCGGCGATTTGGGAGGTGCTGTCCGTGCTCAAGCCTTCGGAATGCGCATTCAGCAGCACATTCTTGCCCTTCACCACGGCATTGCTGGCCAGCGCCACGTTGTTGCCCACCAGCTCCACCGCGCTGGCGCGCGCATCCACCGTCCCGCTGACGGCCAGCGAGCCGCCGGCGTTGACCAGCAAGCCTTCCGAATTGACGCCGCTGGCCAGGCTCATGGAAGTGATGTTGACCGAACCGCTGTCGGTGTATTGCAGGCCCCCGACGTTATCCGCCACCAGGGTGGCCACGTGGTTGTCGTAGGAACCGCTCAAGTTGATATTGCCGCTGCCCTTCAGCGTCAGCGTACTGGCCAGCACGGGCGCATCGAAATCCTGCCCGATGCTGGGCGCCTCCAGGGTCACGTTGCCGCTGGTCTGGACACCATGCATGTTTTCCGCGCTGCCCAGGTTCAGCGCCGCGGCATTGCGGAAGCTGATATTGCCGGTGGCCGCTGCCGCCAGGGTACCGGCCTGGTTGGCGCCCGTCAGCGCGATGCTGCCGCCGCTGGCATACAGCATCGGCGTCGTGATGGCGCCGCTGCCGCCGATGGCGCCGGTCGATTGCAGGTACACGATGGACGGGAATTTCAAGTCCGCCCCGATATTCACCGTGCTGCCCAGCAGCGTCAGCGTGCCCACGCTGCTGGCGGACAGGTCCACCGGACCGGTCACGCTCAGGGCACCGCTGGCGGCATTGCCGATGTTGAGGGCCTGGGCGTTGATCGCCGCCAGTGCATCCTGCGTCAGGTTCAGCGTGCCGGCGCCCGCCCCGCTGTCGCCCAGCGCGATGGCGTTGCCGCTGCTGCGCGGCGTGATGTCCACGCTGTTCACGGCCGTGATGGCGGCGCCGCTCGCCACTTCGAACTTGTCGGCCAGCAGGCGCACTTCCTGGCCGGCCAGCACGGCGCTGCTGCCCAGGCTCAGGCCCGCGCCTTTCAGCTCGATGGCGCCGACGCCGGTCCGGATGGCGGCGCCGACACTGACGGCGCCCGTACCGCTCGCCGCGCCGGAAGCGCTGTCGTTGGCCACCAGGCTCACCGTGCCGCCGTTGGTGGTCAAGGCCGCGTTGACGTTGATGTCGTTGCCCGCCTGCGCCGTCAGCCCTACCGAAGCGGTGCTGATCGACACGGCATCGTTGAAGGTGATGTCGTGCTTGGCCTGCAGCGTGACGTCGGCGGTGGCCCCATTCAGGGTGGCCGTCGCCACTTCCGAAATGCCGTTCAGGTTGCCGGCCGCGAAGGTGGTCACATCGCCCAGCCCCACCGGCGACGCCGGCGACGCCTTGATGACGATGTCGTAGGGATCGAGCAGCCACTGGCCGCGTTTGCCGTGCGCCGCGCCGGCATCGACGCGCAGGCCGGCCGTGTCCAGCTGCCGTGCCGACGTTTCCACCATGCCGCCGTTGCCGCCCGCTACGCCGCCGCGCGCCGACATCGTGCCGTGCACGCGGGCTACCTCGTCGGCCCAGACGATCACCTTGCCGCCCTGCCCGCTGCTGCCGGCATCGGCCGACAGCACGGCATCCTGGCCCACGTACACTTGCTGCGCATTCGGCACGGCGGCATTGGCGCCGCGTTCGTCGCCGCCCACCAGCACGCTGCCGCCATGGCCCGGCATACCGGCCGCGGCGCCGGCATCGATGCGCGCATTGCCCGTCACGCCCACTTGCGGGCCGAGGATCGCCACTTCGCCGCCGCTGGCCGACGTGCGGCTGCCGCCCTCCACCATGGTGCGGCTGCTGGAGCGCAGCAGCACCTTGCCGTTTTCGCCCATGACCGCGCTGTCCGCGCTGGCCACGCCGCGCTGGTTGACCAGGGCGCCGAACATGCCGATGCGCCCGCCCTGCGCCACCACTTGCCCCAGGTTCAGCGCGCTGTCCGCCGGCGCCGATACCACCACCTGCAAGGCCGGGTTGGCCGCATCGACCAGTTGCACGCTATGGCCGGCGGCCAGCATCACGGCGCCGCCCGGGACGCTGATGATACCGCTGTTTTCCACGTTGGGCGCCACCAGGTAGACCTGGCCGCCGCGCCCGGTGGCGATGCTGCCCTGGTTCTCCACCTTGCCGGCCGCGCCCTGCGCATTGAAACGCTGGCGCCCGGCCAGGAAGTCCTCGTTCGACAAGCTGAGGCTGGACGCCGCCAGTCCCTGCACGTCGATGCGCGCCTCCTTGCCGAACAGGATGCCGTTCGGGTTGATCAGGAACACTTGCCCATTCGATTGCAGCGCGCCCAGGATGCGGCTCGGGTCCTGCCCCGTAATGCGGTTCAGCACCTTGCTGTCGGCGCCCTGCTGCAGGAAGCGCGTCACCTCATTGGCGTTGACCGAGAAGCTTTGCCAGTTGATGATGGTGTTCGGTGCATTGGTCACCGTGAACACATTGCCCTGCTGCTGGAAGCTGGCCTGGCCGGCCACCACTTGCGGCGCCACCGGGTTGGCGCGCACGCTGCCGAAGCAGGCCGCGACGGCCAGGCTGAGCAGCAGGAGTTTGCATGGTGTAGTCTGTTTCATGGTGGAGTCTCAATAAGCCAGGCCGAGGCGCAGGTGCAGGCGTCCGCTGTCGCCGCGTCCAGTCGCACCGGCCTGCATCACGCGGCCGTAATCCAGTTGCAGGTTGGCCTGGCTGGACAGCATCAGGCGCAGGCCCAGGCCGGCGCTGGCAATCGACGTGCTGGTCAGCTCGCCGGCCAGCGCATGGTTGCGCCGCACCGTGGCACGGTCGTGGAAGGCCAGCAGCCGGCACTGCCATTGCCCGCCGGGGCACAGGTTGGGCGTGTACAGTTCCAGGTTCAGGCCCAGGCCGCTGTCGCCGGCCACGTCGCGCTCGCCGAAGCCGCGCACCGAGGCGGCGCCGCCGGCGCCGAACTGTTCGCCCGGCACCAGCGCATCGTGCGAGTACTGGGCGTTGCCGATGGCGCGCCACTGCCATTCGCCGGCAAAGACGCGGCTGATGCTGGCGGCGGCGCGCAGCGCCGTGTAATCCTCGCTGGCGCCGGCACGGGCGCGGCTGAAGGCATCCTGCTTGCCGCGCTTGCCGCCGGGAATGTTGTGCAGCAGGGTCAGCGACAGGCCGGCGTCGCCGCGCGGGCTGTCCCAGCTGCCCAGGTAGCCCACGCTGAGCGGATGCAGGGTGACGTCGTTGCCCAGTTCCTGCCCCAGCAGCTGCACGCTGTTGCGGAAGTCCTTGTAGTCGATGCCGTACAGCAGGCGGTCTTCGCGCCCGCCGCCATCGCCGCGCAGGCGCTGCGTGTAGCGCATGCCGTACACGGCGCCCTTGCCGCTGACGGCCAGGTTGAAGGCGCCCGCCGTCACCGTGCCGGAATCGATATTCGAATAACTGGCGTACAGGTCCAGCGCGTCGCCCAGCGCGTACAGCGGGATGTGGTAGCCGGCGCCATACACCTTGACGCGGCCCGGCTCCTCGGCCGAGGTGGTGAACTGCAGGCTGGCCACGTGGTCGCGCCCGAACAGGTTGGCGTGCTGCACCACGGCGCCCACATGGGTCTTGCCGGTCTGGCCGCTGCCGGTATTGTCGGCGTTCAGCATGGCCTTCCATTGCTTTTCGTCGGCCACGTCCAGCACGGCGTCGACTTCGCCTTCCTGCTCGGCGCTTTGCAGCTTCAGGGTGATCTTGCGTGCCGGCTGCTCATTGGCCTGCTTCAGCGCCGCCGAAATCGCTTTCACGTTCGGCGTTTCGCCTTCGCGCAGCGGCGGCAGCGCCTGCCGCACGTTGGCGTCGTCGACAAAGCGGTTGCCGCGCACCTCGACCCGGCCGATCCTGGCCTGCTGCACGTCGAAGCGCACCACGCCGCGCTCCAGCTCCTGTTCCGGCAGCGTCACCGACACCACGCTGTAGCCGGCAGCCTGGTAGGCGGCCGTCAGCGCTTCCAGCGCTTGCTGGACATGGCCGAAGTCGCGGTTGGGGCCGCGGAACGGCGCCAGTACGCGCTCCACTTCCGCAGCCGGCAGCAGCGTATTGCCGTGCACGTCGAAACGGCTGATCTCGAAGCGGACCACATCGGGCACGGCGTCGGCCGCATGGACCCGTGCCGCCAGCACGGACGCGGCCAGCAGGAACGCAAGGCGTTGTTTCATAAGCAATTTGTTTTGGAATTCGGGAAGGACAGCAGGCTAGGCGATTATCACGCATTTACTTGCGGAAACAGTGACAATCATATGACAAGCCAGGCAAAACGCGGCAGTTGATCCACACTTTTTCGCCAACATTTCACACTTGGCCAGAGGATAACATGAAAGCAATAGGTAATTCCAAAATGAAACACCCGTTCGACGAATTTACCAGGCGACGCCGTAACGCAAGGTCAAGCGGTTGCGCGCATCGTCCGGCATGATGTCGGAGCGCAGCACCCTGCCATAGTCGAGTTGCAGGCTGGTGCGGCGGTCCAGCTGCATGCGCATGCCGACGCCCAGGCTGCCGACATTGCGGGTGCGCAGCTCGCCGTTGGTGGCGCGGTTGTAGCGGAAGGAATTGCGGTCATAGAAAAGCAGCGCCCGGCACTTGCGCAGCACGCCCGCGCACAGGTTCGGCGAATACAGTTCCAGGTTGCTGCCCAGGCCGCCGTCGCGCAGCACGTCGCGGTTGGCCATCAGGCGCAAGGCCGTCAGCGGCGCCGGCGCCAGGCTGTCCTGCAGGCTTGGCACGCCCGGGCTGTACTGGGCGTTGATACTGGCCCGTACCATCCAGTCGCGCGGCAGGGATTTGGTGAGGCTGGCGGCCAGGCGCACGGTGGACGAACTGCCGGGCTGGCCGGTGAAATCGGATTGCGGATAGGCGGTGGCGGAAAAGTCCAGGACGGGCGTTTCGCGCGTGGCATCGCGGCCGGCGGCGGGAGGGGCGGCATGCGCGGCCACACTTGCGGCCAGCGCCAGGACAGGCATCAGACGGAGCTTCATGACAGTTCTCCCGGCGATCTTCGCCTAGCTAAGGAGCAACTCTTGTTACCCTCAGTTTAGGACGAAACGGCCGAATTGACAGTTCATTTTACGCCTGCCGGGGCGCGCACGGTTGAGTGTTGCTTATTTGCTGTCGAAGGTGGTGACGCCGTCCCAGCCGGCACCCGGGGGCGCCGCGCGGTAGTGGGCAATGCGCGCCAGGTACAGTGCATACAGGGCGCAGCCGGGCGCGGCGGCGGCCAGCGGCGCCAGCACGGCCTGCGCCGCATCCCATTGCTGGGCGCGCACCAGGGCCAGGGCTTCGTGCCATTGCGCCAGTGCGCCACGCGCCGCCGCATCCAGTTCGGCATCCAGGCCCAGCGGCTCGAAGATCGCCACGGGCTCCTGCTTGCCCTTGACCCGCACCAGGTCCAGTTCGCGCCAGGCGAATTCCGGCGCTTCGGCCCGCGTCAGGGCGCCGCACACGATGCCGGCGCCGTACACCTTGGTGATGCCTTCCAGGCGCGAGGCCAGGTTGACCGCATCGCCCATCACCGTATAGGCGCGCCGGATGGCCGAACCCATGTCGCCCACGTGCATGGTGCCGCTGTTGAGGCCGATACCGATCTTCAGCGCGGGCCAGCCGCGCTGCACGAAGTCCTGGCTCAGGCGCTCCGCCGTGGCTTGCATGGCCAGCGCCGTTGCCACGGCCCGGCTGGCATGGTCGGCGCAATGCACCGGCGCGCCCCAGAACGCCATGACGGCGTCGCCGATGTACTTGTCCAGCGTGCCGCGGTGGCGGTCGCGGATTTCCTCCGACATGGCGGTCAGGTAGAGGTTGATGTATTCGCGCAGCTGCCTGGGCGACAAGCCTTCGGAAATCGTGGTGAAGCCGCGCACGTCGACGAACATCACGGTCAGCTCGCGGCTTTCGCCTTCCATGCTGTATTGGGCCGGGTCTTCCGCCATTTCCGCCACCAGCTCCGGCGCCACGTATTCGCCGAAGCGCGACACCAGCGCCTGCCCGCGCCGCACTTCGAAGAAATAGCCCCAGGCCAGGTTCAGCACGAACAGGCCCAGCACCAGCAGCAGCAAGGTGGCCAGGTTCAGCACCATGTCGTAGCGCTGGTACAGCGCGAAATTCAGCGCCGCCGTGGCCGCCAGCGCCGCCAGCGACAGCACGATGGCCCAGGCCGGCGCCAGCAGGGGCAACAGCAGCGCCAGCAGCAGGCCCAGCAGCAGCGCCTGCCCCGCTTCGATGGCCAGCGCGAAATCGGGGCGTTGCTTGAAGCTGTCGTCCAGGATCGACTTGACCAGGTTGGCGTGGATTTCCACCCCCGGGTATTCGGCGCTGACCGGCGTGGCCCGCAAATCGTTCAGGCCGGGCGCCGTGGTGCCGACCAGCACGATGGCGCCGGCCAGCAGTACCGGCTGCACGCGTCCGGCCAGCACGTCGGCCGCCGACACATAACGGAAAGCGCCGCCGGCCGGGCCGCCGCGGCCGCGGAACTGCACGGTGGACGTCAAGGCTTCGCCAACCGGAATGCGCAGCGGGCCTTGCGGCGAGAACAGGGCGATCGCATCCAGCCCGCCGCTGTTGCGCTCCGCTTCGCTCAGGGTGTCGACCGTGCCCTCCCACAGCGGCGCGATGGCCCTCGCGCGCAGCGCCGCCGCCACCGTCGCCAGCGACAGCGTGGGGTAGTAGCCGTCGTCGATCCTTTGCAGCAGGGCCGAGGAGCGCACCACGCCGTCGCTGTCGGGCAGCGCGGTAAAGATGCCGGCGCCCTGGGCCACGGCCTGCAGGCGCGCGATATTCGCTTCATAGCCCTGCGCCGCGTAGGCATTCAGCGTGCGGCCATTCAACTGCTCGACCGTGAAGGCCGGCGGCGGCAGCACACCCTTGCGCTGGCGGCCGGACAGGCTGTAGCCGAGCACCACCGGCTGGCCCGCGATGGCTTGCGCCAGCTGGCCGTCGTAATCGAGTTCCGGCTGCAGGCGCTGCAGGCGGGCGGGCAAGCCCGGCACGTCGCGCAGCTCGCCGCCGGCCAGGCGCTGCAGCACGTCGAAGCCGGAACTGGTATCCGCCTCCGGGAAGGAAATGTCGAAGCCGACCGCCGCCACCTCGTAATGCCTGGTCAGCTGGCCGACCAGGCGCGCCACCTTGTCGCGGCTCCAGGGGAAGCGCCCCACTTCGGCCAGGCTGCGCTCGTCGATATCGACGATGACGATGCGCGGGTCCAGCTCGGGCGGGTCGAGGCGCATGCGCAGGCCGGCGAAAAACGTGTCCATGCGCGCGATCGATTCCGACGGCAGCACGTTGATCACCTGCAGCACGGCGAGCGCCGTGAGCAGCAAGCCCAGCAGCCAGCGGGCGCCATGGCGCTGCAGCAGCTTGCGCATTTACGGGGTGTATCCCGGGATGGCCGACTCGTCGACCTGGTCGATCTGGCGCGGGTCCATGTGCTGGAAGGCGAACTGCAGGTAGACCTTCTGGCGGATGAAGATATCGAACAGGTCGGGGTCGATGTGGCCGTTCAGGCTGAACTTGCCCAGGATGTGCAGCGACTCGGACAGCGTCTTGCCTTTCTTGTAGGGCCGGTCGCGTGCGGTCAGCGCTTCGAAGATGTCGGCAATCGCCATCACCCTCGCCGGCACCGACATCTGCTCGCGGGTCAGGCCGCGCGGATAGCCCTTGCCGTCCATGCGCTCGTGGTGGCCGCCGGCATATTCCGGCACGTTCTTCAAGTGTTTCGGCCAGGGCAGCGATTCCAGCATGCGGATCGTCATCACGATATGGTTGTTGATCACCTTGCGCTCGGCCTCGGTCAGGGTACCGAAACGGATGCACAGGTTTTCCGCTTCCTCGGCGCTGAGGAAAGGCTGCTCCCTGCCGTCCGGCCCCACCCAGCGCCGCTGGGCGATGCGCTGCACGCGCGCCTGGTCTTCCGGCGCCATGCCTTCGCCGCCGATATTGGCGTGGCGCAGGAACTCCCGCTCGGCGCGCAGTTCGGCCAGCTCTTCGGCCAGCGCCGCCTGCAATGCGGCCGCGTCGCCGCCGGCCAGTTGCGCCCGCAGCGCGCGCAGCTCGGCATCGCGCAGCAGTACTTCGTAGCGCGTATCGAGCAGGCCGATGCGGTCGTAGATGGTTTGCAGCTTGGTGGCCTTGTCCACCACGTGCACCGGGGTGGTGATCTTGCCGCAGTCGTGCAGCAGGCCGGCCAGCCACAGCTGCTTGCGCTCGCCGTCCGACATGCGGAAATCGGCCAGCGGCCCCGCATCGGCGGCATGGGCCGCATCGGCCAGCAGCATGGTCAGCTTGGGCACCAGCTGGCAATGGCGGCCGGTGTAAGGCGATTTTTCGTCGATGCCGATGTTGATCAGGTTGACCAGCGACTCCAGCAATTCTTCCAGCTGGATGATCAATTGCTGGTTGGTCAGCGCCACCCCGGCCTGCGCTGCCAGCGCCTCGATGAAGCGCTGGTCGGTGGGGCTGAAGACGCCGTCCTCGCCGCCGCCGTTCACCAGCTGCAGCACGCCCAGCAACTCCCCCTCATGGTCGCGCATGGGCACCGTCAGGATCGAGCGCGTGCGGTAGCCGAACTGCTCGTCGAACTTGCGCATGCCGGAGAAATTGAATTCGCTGGCCTCGTACACGTCGTCAATGCAGACCGAGCGGCCCTGGTTGGCGGCATAGGCGGCCACCGACGACAGGTTGCGCTCGCCGTTCGCATCGTACAGCGGCACGGGCGGGATATCGATGGCTTGCCCGCTGCTGCCGCCCTGGTGGAAGCCAAGGGTGTCGTTGACCACGATGTGGAACTCCAGCGCACGCCGCGCTTCGTCCGGCCGGTACAGGGTGCCGCCGTCGGAATGCGTCATGTTCTTGGCCACCAGCAGGATGCGCTCCAGCAGCATGGTCGTGTCGTGGCCGTCGGCCAGGGCGACGCTGAGTTCGGTCAGCTGCTCGAGGCGAGCCGCAATTTGTGTCGGGGTCAAGTCTTCCATTCAGGAAGTGTATCTCCAGCGCAAGCAATTGTGTACGCCTTCCTCCTCTGCGCCACAAAAAACGTTATGATCCTCTTGTCAAATCGGCCAAGCCATTAACATTCGATCAAGAAAACCATGAAATTCAAGTTCTGGGGGGTGCGCGGCTCCATCCCTTCGCCCGGTCCCCGCACGGTGCGCTACGGCGGCAACACAACCTGCATCGAAGTGCGCTGCGACGACGGCACCCTGCTGGTGATCGATGCCGGCACCGGCGTCTTCCCGCTGGCGCAATCGCTGCTGGCCGACCCGCGCCGCCCGATCGAGGCCAACCTGTTCATCACCCACAGCCACTGGGACCACATCCACGGCCTGCCCTTCTTCCTGCCGCTGTTCGTGATGGGCAGCCGGGTACGCCTGCATGGCGCTTCCGACCCGGTCACCGGCAAGGGCATCGAGCACGTGATGGGCGTGCAGCTGCAGTACAGCTATTTCCCGGTCGGCGAGGCGCAGATGAATGCCACCATCGAATACCGCACGCTGGAGCTGGGCGCGCCGGTGGCGGTGGGCGAAGCCACCGTCAGCAACGTCGTCATGAGCCACCCGGTCACCAACCTGGGCTACCGCGTCGACTGCCGCGGCAAGTCGCTATTCTTCACGGGCGACCACGAGCCGCCGTTCAATCCCTACCCGCCCGAGCATCCGGAACACGCGGCGCGCGAGGCCGAAGTGGCCGCCAGCAATGCCGCCATCGATGCCGTGGTGCGCGGGGTCGATGCCCTGATCGTCGATTGCTCCTACACGCGCGAAGAATACCCGGCCAAGGTGGGCTGGGGCCATGGCACGTTCGACAGTGCGCTGGAGCTGGCCTTGCGCTGCGGCGCGCGCCAGCTGTATTGCACGCACCACGAACCGACCCGCAGCGACGACGAACTGGAGCGTGTATTCGCCGACGTCATGCAGCGCCACGCGGGCCAGTTGAACGGGCTGCAAGTCTTCCTGGCCTACGAAGGCCTGGAAGTGACGCTGTGAGACGGCCATGAGCGAAGCCGACCGCACCCCGGACAGCAGCGACAGTGAGTTGCGGCTGGCCTTCTTCCGCAAGCTGCAAGCCGTCACCACGCGCATCCACGCCACCAGCAACCTGGACGAGATCATGCTCGACCTGGGCATGGAATTCTGCGACCTGTTCGAGTGCGACCGCTTCACCCTGTATGCCGTGGACCACGACCACAAGCACATCGTGTCCAAGGTCAAGACCGGGCTGACCACCTTCCGCGACCTCAAGCTGCCGATCGGCCCGTCCAGCATTGCCGGCTACGTGGCCATGACGCGCCAGACCCTGAACATCCGCGACGTATACGATGCCGCCGAATTGCGCGCCATCGCTCCCGAGCTGCATTTCCAGCAGGGCGTCGACCAGCGCACCGGCTACCGCACGCGCCAGATGCTGGTGGCGCCGCTGGAGGCACTGTCGCACGACCGTCTGCTCGGTGTACTCCAGTTCATCAACACCCGCAACGGGGCCCCGTTCTCCTCCATCGCGCTGGAAGGCGTGCGCCAGCTGTGCGACACGCTGGCCGTGGCCTTCAACCAGCGCCTCAACCCGGCGCCGCTGCCGCGCACCCGCTACGATGCGCTGGTGGCCGACAGCGTGCTGTCGGCGCAGGAACTGGAACAAGCCTTGCGCACCGCGCGCGAGAAGGAGGAAGACGTGGAGACCGTGCTGGTGCGCGACTTCAAGGTCAAGCCGGCCATGCTGGGCGCGGCCCTGGCGCGCTTCTACACCATTCCGTACGAGCCGGCGCGCCCCGACCGCGTGCGCCCGGCCGACCTGCTGAAGAAGCTGCCGCAGCAATACCTCGAAGAGTCGGGCTGGCTGCCGCTGGAGGAAAACCGCGACGGCTTGCTGGTGCTGACCATCGACCCGGACCGCGTGATGCAGTCGCACATCGTCAACCAGGTGTTCCCGCGCAAGCACGTCAACTACCGCGTCACCACGCGCCAGGAATTCGCCGACACCATGGCGCAGTTCTTCGGCACGCCCGGCGACACGGCCAGCGTGGGCGAACTGCTGTCCGGCATGGCCGACAGCGAGGAGGACGGCGAAGCGCCGCCGGACGTGTCGGAAGCGGTGGAAAACGAGCTGGTACGGCTGATCAACAAGGTGATCGTCGATGCCCACCGCCAGGGCGTGTCCGACATCCACATCGAACCGCTGCCGGGCAAGGGCAAGACCGGCATCCGCTTTCGCAAGGATGGCGTGCTGGTGCCGTACATCGAAATCCCGGCTTCCTACCGCTCCGCCATGGTGGCGCGCATCAAGATCATGTGCGACCTCGACATCTCCGAGCGCCGCAAGCCGCAGGACGGCAAGATCAAGTTCCGCAAGTACGGCCCGCTGGACATCGAGCTGCGCGTGGCCACCATCCCTTCCGCCGGCGGCGTGGAAGACGTGGTAATGCGCATCCTGGCGGCGGGCGAGCCGATCCCGCTCGACCAGCTGGGCGTCCTGCCGCGCAACCTGGACCGCCTGCGCGCCACGGTGGAAAAGCCGTACGGCCTGTTCTTCGTCTGCGGCCCGACCGGTTCCGGCAAGACCACCACGCTGCACTCGGTGCTGAACTACCTGAACACACCCGAGACCAAGATCTGGACCGCGGAAGACCCGGTGGAAATCACGCAGAAGGGCTTGCGCCAGGTGCAGGTCAACCGCAAGGCGGGCCTCGATTTCGCCACCGTGATGCGGGCCTTCCTGCGCGCCGACCCGGACATCATCATGGTGGGCGAGATGCGCGACAAGGAAACCGTGAGCATGGGCATCGAAGCCTCGCTGACCGGCCACCTGGTGTTCTCCACCCTGCACACCAACAGCGCGCCGGAATCGGTGGTGCGCCTGCTGGACATGGGCATGGACCCGTTCAATTTCGCCGACGCCCTGCTGGGCATCCTGGCGCAGCGCCTGGCCAAGCGCCTGTGCGCGCGCTGCAAGCTGCCCTACCATCCGGGCGATGCGGAACTGGAGCTGCTGCTGGCCGAATATTGCGAGGAACTGCTGCAGACGGAAGCCTTCAAGCAGGACGCCGGCGCCGCGCGCGCCGCCGTGGCGGCCGGCTGGCGCGAGCGTTACGCCGATGCCGAGGGCCGCTTCACGCTGTACCGGCCGGTCGGCTGCGACGACTGCAACAAGGGCTACCGCGGCCGGGTCGGCCTGCACGAACTGATGGTGGGCACCGACCGCGTCAAGCGCCTGCTGCAGGAACACGCGCGCGTGGCGCAGCTGCTGGCCGCCGCGCTGGAGGATGGCATGCTGACGCTGAAAATGGACGGCATCGAGAAAGTCCTGCTGGGCATCACCGACATCAAGGCGGTGCGCGCGGTCTGCATCAAATGAGGACCAGATGATTTCCCACGTTTTCCTCGGCATCGGCGATTTCGCCGCCGCTTACCGCTTCCACGCGGCCGTGATGGCGGCGCTGGGCCACGCGCAGCGCTTCTGCGACGACAGCAAACCGTGGGCGGCCTGGCAGCCGGCCGGCGGCGGCCGCCCGCTGTTCATCATTGGCCGCCCTTACAACGGCGAAGCTGCCACTCCCGGCAACGGCCCGATGGTGGCCCTGCTGGCCCCTTCCCGCGCGGCGGTCGACGCCGCCCATGCGGCGGCCCTGGCCAACGGCGGCCGCTGCGAAGGCGCGCCCGGCCTGCGCCCGCAATACCATCCCCACTACTACGGCGCCTACTTCCGCGACCCGGACGGCAACAAGATCGGCGTCTGCTGCCACGACCCTGCTTAAAGGGCCTTCTCGAAGCAGGCCGCGGCCGGATTGCCGGCGTAGCTGCCGAAATTGTCGATGCGCAGGTAGCCGTGCGCCAGGTAGAACTGCACGGCGCGCGTGTTGACCAGGCGCGTTTCCAGGCGCAGCGCGCGGTAGCCGATGCGGCGCGCCTCGGCCTCCAGCCAGGCCAGCACGGCACTGCCGACGCCCTTGCTGCCGGGCCGCGCGTACATGCGCTTGATTTCCGCCACGCTGTCACCCAGCGGCCTGAGTGCGCCGCAGCCAAGCGCCCGGCCCTGCGCATCGCGCGCCACGGCAAAGCGGCCTGCCGCGCCGCGCGCATCTTGCGCACTGAACTGCGTGCGCCCGCTGTCGCCGGTGATCGCCTGCAGCGTGCCATCCAGTTCCGCCATGAGCGCCCCGGCCTCTGGCGCGGCGGGATCGGCGGCGGCCACGCGCGGCAGCAGCTTGTACATGAAGGTGGTGGCGCCCAGGCGGCCATCCGGCATGGTGGCAAATTGCGGGATTTCGCCGCAACGCTCATACCCCAGCTTGAGGTACATGCGCTCGGCGGGTTCGCCGGTGCAGGTATCGAGCACCAGCAGCGTGCGGCCCAGCGCGACCGCCGCCGCTTCGGCGTGCCGGATCAGCGCCTGCGCCAGGCCCTGGCGGCGGGCGCCCGGATGTACCAGCATCTTGGACAGTTCGGCGCGGTGGCGGCCGTTCGGCATGCCTGCCAGCACCAGCTGCAGCGTGCCGTCGATGCGGCCATCCGCGCCGCGCACCACGAACAGCCGGCGTTCGCCGCGCGCCACGGCGCCCTCCAGGCCAAGCCAGAAGGCCAGCGCCTCTTCATGCGGGCAAGGCAGCTCGAATCCCACGCTGGCGCCGGCCAGGACACAGGCACGCAGCACTTCCGCCAATTGGCCGGCGTGCGCCAGCAGGCCGGTGCCATCCAGTTCTTCTATGGTTCGCATATCGCAATCAGGTAATGGGCCGCATCCGGGCCGGGACAGGAAAAGCGCGTGGCGCCGTACAAATGGAAGCGCAGGCAGTCGCCCCGCGCCAGGCGGTACGTGACGCCGTCGACGGTGTAGTCGAGCAGGCCGGACAGCATCCACATATGCTGCTCCATGCCATGCACTGGCGGCCTGGCGTAGTCGATCACGGCACCCGCCGGCAGGCGGCCCTCGACCAGTTCCGCCGCGAAGCCGCGCGCCGGCGGCGATACCATGCGGCGCACGAAGCCCGTGGCGGAATCGTGCCACTCGGACTGCTCGGCGCGGCGGATCAGCTGCACCGGGGCCTGCTCCACTTCCGCGATCAGGCGCGACATCGGCATGCCGTACACGGTGCACAGCTTGCCCAGCATTTCCGCAGTCGGGCTGGTTTCGCCGCGCTCCAGGCGCGACAGGGTGGCGCGGCTGATGCCGCTCTGCGTGGCCAGTTCTTCCAGCGACAGCGCGCGCTCCTCGCGCAGGGCCGCCAGGCGCCGCACGAGGCGGTCTTCGAATGAATTTCCCATAAAAGGGAATTTATCTCAAATATGAGATTTCGGCAACCATAAAAAAACCGGGGAAACCGGAAACCGGGGTCCGACCCTGAGGGTCGTACCCCTGATTTTCCGGTTTCCCCGGTTTTCAGCAGAGGAGCATCACATGATGTGCTTGCCGATCCACCAGGCCACAGCCGCCACGAAGGCGGAGGCCGGGATGGTAAAGATCCACGCCCACACGATATTGCCCGCCACGCCCCAGCGCACGGCCGACATCTTCTGGGCCGAACCCACGCCGACGATGGCGCCGGTGATGGTATGGGTGGTGGACACCGGCACGCCCCAGAAGGACGCCATCAGCAGCGTGATCGCGCCGCCGGTTTCGGCGCAGAAGCCGCCCACCGGTTTCAGCTTGGTGATCTTCTGGCCCATGGTCTTGACGATGCGCCAGCCACCGAACAGCGTGCCGAACGAGATCGCGCCGTAGCAGGCCACGATGACCCACACCGGCGGCGCCGAGTCGCCCGCCGCCACGTGGCCGGAAGCGATCAGCAGCATCCAGATGATGCCCATGGTCTTCTGCGCGTCGTTGCCGCCGTGGCCCAGCGAGTAGCCGGCCGCGGAGAACAGCTGCAGGCGGCGGAACCAGCCGTCCACCTTGCGCGGCGTCGATTTCACGAAGACCCAGGACACGATCAGCATGATCAGCGAGCCAAGCACGAAGCCCAGCAGCGGCGCCACCACGATGAAGGTCACGGTCTTGATCAAGCCGCCGGAGATCAGCGCGCCGGTGCCGGACTTGGCCACCGCCGAACCCACCAGGCCGCCGATCAGGGCGTGCGAGGACGAGGAAGGAATGCCGTAATACCAGGTAATCACGTTCCAGACGATGGCCCCGATCAGCGCCCCGAAGATCACGTAATGGTCGATCACCGAGGGTTCGATGGTGCCCTTGCCGATGGTGGTCGCCACTTTCAGGCCGACCACGAAGATCGCGATGAAGTTGAAGAAGGCAGCCATCATCACGGCGGTCTGCGGTTTCAGCACGCCGGTGGACACCACCGTGGCGATCGCATTCGCGGCATCATGGAAGCCGTTCATGAAGTCGAACACCAAGGCCAGGAAGACCAGTGCCCCCAGCGCCCAGATGCTAATTTCGAAGTTGCTCATGAATAGTCTTTTTTAATTATGCGTTTTCGACGATGATGCCTTCGATGATGTTGGCGACATCTTCGCAGCGGTCGGTGACGGTTTCCAGGATCTCGTAGATGGCCTTCATCTTGATCAGGTTGCGCACGTCCGGTTCGTCGCGGAACAGCTTGGACATGGCGGCGCGCATCACGTGGTCGGCGTCCGACT
>CBHWEO010000020.1:0-36514 GCA_966112955.1 uncultured Duganella sp.
TTGCCAGAGCTGACCCCGACTTTCATCTTGCCAGAGCTGACCCCGAATTGAATCAGGCTTTGGCGACGCGGGCCGGCGGCCGCATGCGCGGCGCGGCGTCCGACTGGCGGCGGATCAGGGCCGATTCCATGACCAGGTGTTCCGGGTCTTCCGGCGTGCCCTCGCGCTGGGCGCGGATTTGCCGCACCAGGAACTTGACGGCGGTTTCCGCCATGTCGGCAATCGGCTGGCGCACCGTGGTCAGTTCCGGCCAGATGGTGGTGGCCAGCGCCGTGTCGTCGAAGCCGGCCACGGTCAGGTCGCCCGGCACATCCAGGCCCATGCGGTGGGCGATCGCCACGGTGGCGGCGGCCATATCGTCGTTACTGGCGAACACGGCAGTGGGGCGGTGCTCCAGGGCCAGCAACTGCTCCGCCGCATCCAGCCCGGAGCGGTAGGTGAACATGCCCTGCACCGTCAATTCCTTCGGCATGGACAGACCCTTGTCGCCCATGGCGGCCCTGAAGCCGGCCAGGCGGCGTGCGCTGGCGGACTGGTTGGGGTGGCCGACCACGAAGCCGATGCGCTGGTGGCCCAGCGCGATCAGGTGGCTGGTCATGCGGTAGGCGGCCTGGTAGTCGTCGATGCTGACGGCGCTGACGCGCTTGTCGGGCTCGCCGCACGCGACCGTCACGGCCGGCACGTGGGCTTTGGCCACCAGGTCGATCAGGCCGGCGCTGTCGCACAACGGCGGCGGCAGGATGATGCCGTCCACGCCGTTATCCAGCAGGCGCTGGGTCTTGTCCTTCCACTGCTCGCCTTCGCACTTTTCCACCACCAGCTGCACGTTGTTGAGGGAAGCCTGGTTCAGCAGGCCGACCAGGAACTCGGTCAGGTAGCCGGCGGAAGGGTTGGAGTACAGGAAGCCGATGCGGATCGGCCGCACGCCGGCCAGGCGGCGCGCCGCCTGGTTGGGGACGTAGTTCAGCGCTGCCACCGCTTCGTCCACCTTCTTGCGGGTACTCGCGCGCACATTCGGGTCGCCGTTCATCACGCGCGACACGGTCATCGGCGAGACGCCGGCCAGCTTGGCCACATCGGACATGGTCGGCGCCCCGCTGCGCGGCGCCGTTGCCGCAGCTTCCGGCTTTACCTTGTTTCTCGACATCTGCTTGAATAACCTTTTGTGGTTGGAGAACAGGGGGACTCTACCACATGAGGTAAGGTCCGTGCACGCTGCCCCCCGGCGAAATCAGCCATGACCGGGGGCATACGGGAAGCGCAACGATCGGTAGTATTCGAGGCTGTGCGGCGGCGCCTTCACACCGGCCGGCAAGGGCAAGCCGGACACGGACTGGAAGTAGGCAATGCTGGCGTCGCGCCACCATTGCGCTTCCTTCCGCTGCACGGCCAGGCGCGCCGCGACGTCTTCGTAACGCTGCGCATCGACTATCGGACGCAGGCGCTGCCAGCGCTGCTGCATGTCCGCCACGGCCGCCACGCCGCGGTCGTAATGCGCCAGCAGCTCGGCCCACAGCCTGCGGCCGGACGGCATGGCGTAATCCCATGGCAGGTGGTGGAACCACAACAGGTATTCGGGAGGCGTGGTGCGCGGGTCGGCCCAGCGCTGCGCCAGTGCCGGCGCGTGCCCGGCATATTGGGCTAATGCGTTGCTGCCGGTGGCGGTGCGGTCGAAGCCGATGCCTTGGGCGTCGGCGCGGTGGTAATAGGCCGGGTTCCATTCGGGCCGCGCCAGGTCCGATACCCAGGGCGCGGGGCCGTAGTGGTGGCCGGTGCCCATCAGGTGGGCCAGGCCGAGCGGGGTCATATAGTCCACCACGGCTTCGCGCGACATCATCATGATGTCTGCAACCTGCGGCGCCGCTTGCGGGGAGAAGGTACGGCCGGCCCATTCCAGGGCTACCTCGCGTGCGCTGGCTTGCGGGTTCCACGCCATGCGGCCCAGCACGTACCAGTTGGCCTGGTCGAAGTGCGAACCGCTCCAGCTGCGGCTGCTGCCGATATTGGCCACGCCGGCCATGCCGGCAGTGGCGCCGGCTGCGTCGCGCAGCGTTTCCTCGTACAGCGTGCCAAGGTAGGCCAGGTGGGTGGCGTAGCCCAGGTATTCCTTCGTGACCTGGAATTCCATCATCAGCGGCGTCTTCGGCATCGCGCCGAACAGCGGGTGCACCGGCTCGCGCGGCTGGAAGTCGAGCGGGCCATTCTTCACCTGCACCATCACGTTCAATGCGAACTGGCCGTCCAGCGGCTTGAAGTCGCTGTAGGCCTGCTTCGCGCGGTCGTCCGGCTTCTCGGAGGCGTAGACGAAGGCGCGCCACATCACGATGCCCTGGTGCGGCGCCAGCGCGGCGGCCAGCATGTTGGCGCCTTCGGCATGCGTGCGGTGGTAGTCCTGCGGGCCGGGCTGGCCTTCGGAATTGGCCTTCACCAGAAAGCCGCCAAAGTCGGGGATGGCGCGGTAGATCTCGTCGGCCTTGGCGCGCCACCATGCGGCCACTTGCGGGTCGAGCGGGTCGGCGGTGCGGGTTTCCTTGAGCTCCAGCGGCGTCGACCAGCGTACCGACAGGTAGACGCGGATGCCGTAGGGGCGCAAGACGTCCGCCAGCGCGGCGGCCTTGGCGATCCACGGCGCGGTCAGGATGTCGGGCCTGGAATTGACGTTGTTCAGGACCGTGCCGTTGATGCCGATCGATGCGTTGGCGCGGGCGTAGTCGGTGTAGCGCTGGTCCTTGATGTCGGGCAGCTCCCACCAGTTCCAGATCGATTCGCCGGCATAGCCGCGCTCCACGGTGCGGTCGAGGTTGTCCCAGTGATTCAGCAGGCGGCGCGCCAGCCTGGGCGCGCTGCGTTCGTCCAGCGCGTCGAGGCGCTTGCCCAGTTGCGCGGCCTGCAGCCAGGCGAAGGCGCCGTACAGCAGGCCGATGTCCTTGTTGGCGGCGATCAGCGTGTAATGGCGGCCCTTTCCTTTGCCGTCCGGCAGGCGTATCGATCGCACCAGGTAGCCCTCGTCGCCAAGGCCCGCCAGCGCATCGGCAGGCGGCGCGGAGAGGGCGCGCAACGGGGCGGCATGTGCCGCGAGCTGCTCGCGCGTGGCCAGCACGATGGCACCATCCGCAGGCAACGCGCCTGCCGCGAGAGTGCCGACCGCCGGCGACGGCGCGCCAGCCGCCGCGCCGCACGCCGCACAGCGCAGGGCCATGCCACGCAAGCCGCGCACCAATTCCTGCGTGGCCGCCGTGACGGTCGGCGAATCCTGCGCCGCGACGGCGATGTGCGACGGCAGCGTAACGCCGGCGAGCGGCCGGTAGCGCAGCCAGAGTTCATAGCCGTCTTCGCCCGCCACCTGGGCGCCGGCAGCCAGCGGCAGGGCCAGCGCCAGCAGCAATGCGACTCGCAGCCACAACCCCATCACTTCCTCCACAATTCTATGTTTGCGCAACCATTTCATGGTAGCTTATATCAAAATTCAACCATAAAGGAGACTTTGATGAACAAAAACCGACGCCAGGCCTTGCAGTGGCTGGCGGGAGGTGCCGCGTGCGCCGCCCTGCCCTCGCTGGGATATGCCGCGGACACGCCGCTGAAATCCATCGCCGCCGCGAAAGGCATGCGCATCGGGAATGCGCTCGGCTACGGCCACCGCAAGCCCGCTTACCTGGCCCTGATGGCGCGCGAATGCAACACCATCGTTGCCGAGAACGAGACCAAATGGCAGGCAGTCCAGCCCAGGCCCGGCCAGTTCGATTTCAGCCGCGCCGACGCCATGTTCGAATGGGCGCGCGGGCAAGGCATGCACGTGCGCGGACATACATTGGTGTGGCAGCCGTCCAAGTGGCTGCCTGACTGGGTCAACAAGCACGATTTCGGCGCCAACCCGGTGCGCGAAGCGGAACGCCTGCTGCAGGCGCATATCGGCGCGGTATGCCGCCATTTCGGCGACGCCATCTACAGCTGGGACGTGGTGAACGAGGCGGTCGATCCCGACACGGGTGCCATGCGCAGCAATGTGTTCACCGAGCGCCTGGGCGCCGTGGAACAGGTGGACCTGTGCTTCCGCCTCGCACGCGAGCAGCTGCCGGCGACGCAGCTGGTGTACAACGACTATATGCGCTGGGACGAAGGGAGCGCGAAGCACCGCGCCGGCGTGCTGAAGATGCTGCAGGCGCTGAAGCAGCGCGGCGCGCCCGTGCAGGCGCTGGGCATCCAGGGGCATATCGGTTCCTGGGACGATTCGCGCAATGCCTCGCATGAATTGGGGGAGTGGCGGCGCTTCCTCGACGAGGTGACGGGCATGGGGCTGGACCTGCTGGTCACGGAATTCGACGTCAACGACCGCCGCCTGCCTGCCGATATCGCGGCGCGCGACGCGGGCGTGGCGGCGCTGGCGCGCGATTTCCTCGACGTGACGTTCAGCTATCCGCAGTGCCGCGATTTCCTGATGTGGGGTTTGTCGGACGACATGAGCTGGCTGCAGACCTGGCACGAGGCGCCGCGCACGGACAAGCTGCCCATGCGGCCATGCCCGTACGACGCGCAGCTGCGTGCCAAGCCGCTGCGCGAGGCGATCGCGGGGGCGCTGCGTTCAATGCCGCCGCGCTCCGCCGCTTAAAGCGCCGGGCTTTCCGGGGGGCCGAGGTAGCTTGGCTTCAGCCCGCCGTTGTCGACCACCAGCTTTTGCAGCGCGACGCCGGGCGACACGGCCCAGAACTTGACCGTGTGGGCGCCGGGGCGCTGCACGGTATGCCTGGTGCGGAAGGTCACGGCCCCGTCGCTCACCGAACGCTCCCATGCCGCCTGCGATGTGTCGGAGTGCATGTTGACGACCTGCGGCGCTTCGCCGTCAATCGATACGGCGAACCTGATGCCTTCGCCTGGCTGGAATTTCTGCGTCGGGGCGAGGGTGGTGTGCAGCGTCACCGTGCCGGCTTTCGCCAGCGCGATGTCGTATTCGAGGCGCATCGCATCTTCCGCCCCTGCAGCGATGGCGGTTGCCGGCACCGGCGGCGCGTCCACCGGCAAGGGCGTCATCGCCGACAAGGTGCGTCCATGGTCAGGCACGAGCAGCCAGGAGCGTCCTTGCGGTGCGAACTGCCGTGCGAAGTGCGGCGCTTCGATGGCGACGACGCCGCCCGTTTCAACGTAGCGTGACGGATGGGCGCCGGCACCGCCGATGGCGGCATCCAGTGCCGCTTCGCGCTGGCGCAGCGGCACGCGGACTTTGGTGCGTGAACCATCGTCGCTGCTGACCGTGAGCGTCGCCTCGCGCGCATCGCGCGGCACCTCCGCCCACCGCACATCCACTTTGACGCGCCCCTGCACGGCCACACTGCCCGTAGCTCTCGACAGCTCCAGCCACGGCTGGTCGGCCGTCACCGAATACCGCACCGGCTGCGTGCCGCGGTTGAACACTTCGACAAACCGCGCCCGCCGCTCATAGGCGTCCAGTGCAGGCACCGACAAAGCATCGCCGCCCGGCCCCGGCCACACGGCCGCGCTGCCCTCCACCGCCACACCCAGCGCACCCGCGGCAGGCAGCTGCACCTCGCTCACGGCCGGCATCACATTGAGCGGCGGCTGGTTCCAGTAGGTATAGCCAAGGTGCGTCTGCGACATCATGTGGTTCCACTTCCCGTCACGCAGGCTGTGGTATTGCGCCGCCAGTTCGGCATCCTGCCGGAACAGCTCCCTTGCCCGCTCTGCCATCATATTGGCTGCGGCGCGTCCCTGGCGCGCATACAAACGGTTCAGGCCGACCACGGCGTACAGCTCATTCACCACGGCTCCCGCCTTCACCGGGTACAGCACCAGCTGGAAGAAGGCGTCGCGCTTTTCCATGGGCAGCAGGCCGTTGATCCACTCCGCTCGCGCCGCCAGTTCGCGGTATTCCGCTACCACCCGTTCGGACTCGTTGTAGTGCACCAGGTTATAAGTTTCCGGCTCCAGCTGCTCGGGCTTGCGGCGCCCGTTGTATTTGGTGTACTTCGCGACGATGTCCGCGATCTCCACCGCATGTTCCTGGCCGAATTCGCGCGCCGCCCATTGCTGCAGGTAGTCCTGCAGCCGCGACGCCGGCCAGGCATCCGGCTTCCATGCGTAGTTCAGGAAGAACTCGATCGGTACCTCCATCGGCTTCAGGTCGCCGACATTCACGATCCACAGCTTGCGCGCATCGTATTCCCACGCCAGGTGCATCTGCTCCCAGATCTTCGGGATCGGCGTCACGTTCAGCCATTTGTACGAGCGCGGGCCGCCGACGTAATCGAAGTGGTAGTACACGCCCGCGCCGCCGGGCCGCTTGCGCTCTTCCGGCGTGGGCAGGCGGCGGATATTGCCCCAGTTGTCGTCGCACCACAGCAGGATGACGTCATCCGGTACCCGCATGCCCTTTTCGTAGTAGTCCTGCACTTCCTTGTACAAGGCCCACACCTGCGGCGCGGCAGGAAGCCTGGCCAGCATCTTGCGCTGGTCGCCAACAATACGCTGCAGCAGCGCGACGTTGGATTCCTCCGACATCGGCTCGTCGCCGTCGCCGCGCATGCCGAGGGTGACGATCTTCTCGTAATCCCTGGCGCGTTGTACCCCCTTCCACCAGAAGTCCTTCAGCACCGCTTCGTTGCGCGAGTAATCCCATGGGCCTTTGCCATAGCGCAGCCACTCCTTGTGCGCGCGTGCCATCGGCTCGTGGTGCGAAGTGCCGATCACCACGCCGTATTCGTCCGCCAGCTTGGCGTTCAGGGGATCGTCGTCATAGAAAGCGGCATCCCACATCGCCGGCCACAGGTAGTTGCCGCGCAGCCGCAGGATCATCTCAAACACTTTTTCGTAGAAGTCGTGGTTGTAGCCGCCATAGCGCTGCTTGACCCAGCCGGTCAGCGCCGGCGCTTCATCGTTCAGGAAGATGCCGCGGTATTGCACGGCCGGTGCGTCGCTGGCCGGCGCGGGCAGTGAGGCGTACAGGGCGCTGGAGCGCTTCACCGGCACGTCCGCCCACCAGCTCCAGGGCGAGACGCCAATCTGTTCGGACAGCTCGTAAATGCCGAAGATGGTGCCGCGCTTGTCGCTGCCGGCGATGACCAGCGCGCGCTCCACGCCGGGCATTGGGTCTTGCACCGCCTGCACCAGCCAGCCTTCCCATTTGCCCTTGATGGCGCCGGCATCGAGCTTGCCAGCTTTCACCAGGCCATCCACCAGGCGGCTCTTGCCCAGGGTGCCGATGATGACGGCATCCTGCCCACGTGGCGCCGATGTCTCGAGCTGCGGGCGGACGCCGCTGACCTGCCCGATGTCGTCACGCAGCGCGGCGGCGGCACGCAGCACACCGGCATGGTCGTTCGCGTCGACGTACAGCGTGGTCGCGCGGCCGGATTCAGCCAGCACGACGGCGCCCGCGGCGGCGGGGCGCTCAGTTGCGATAAACGGTTTCTGGCCCAGCGCGTGGGCCGGTCCCGCAAGCGTAGCGCCCAGCAGGACTGCCGCCAGCAGCAGTGCATGGCTGGCCCGGCGCGCGGCCCCCCGGTTGCCGCCGCTCGGGCCGGGACCGGGCATCACCTGGCTGCCCCACAGCGGCGCAGTGCGTCGAGCGGGACGGCATCGGCCATCGCGCGGTAGCCGGCAATCGATGGATGCAAGCCGTCGCCAACGTCAAGCGCCTTGGCCAGGCGCTCGGGCTGGGCCGGGTCGCGCAAGGCGGCGTCGAAGTCGGCCACGGCGTCGAACACGCCGGCGCTGCGGATCCACTGGTTCAGGGCCTGGCGGTCTTCCTCGTTGTGCACCGCCGGCTGATAGTAGCCGCTGCCCACATAGGGCGTCACGGTCGCGCCGATCACACAGATGCCCTGCGCATGCGCCCGTTCCACCAGCTGGCGATGCGCCACCTTGAGCGCCTCCAGCAGCGCGGCGCGCGCCTCTGGCGTGTCCTCGCCGGCCCGGTGCTGCCCGCCCAGGTCGTTCACGCCAATCTGCACCAGCGCATGCGTCACGCCGCTGCGCCCCAGCACATCGCGCTCGAAACGCGACGCCAGGTTGGGACCCAGGCCGTCGCGCAACATGCGCCCGCCGCCGATGCCGGCGTTCACCACGCCCATCGCCAGCTTTTCACGCGCCATGCGCGCCACCAGGAAATCTGTCCAGCGGTCGTTGCCGTCGGTCGTGGTGCCATAGCCGTCGGTGATGGAGTCGCCGACCGCCACCATGGCAGCGGTGCCGCGCGGCGCCTGCACTTCGATGTCGGCCAGCGCATACCAGCGCACCACCTTGCCCGCCTCAGGCCACTGGGCATCCGCCTCATGGCGCCCGGGCAGCGTGAAACTGGTCGTGCGCGAGCCGGGATGGCCGGTCTGGCGCGCCGGCTCGCCCTTGAAATAGTAGGAAATCGCCAGGTCGCTGCCCGGCCCGTGCGGCAGGGTCACCGGGTCGCTGTAATACTCGGCGCCGGCCGGGATCATCACCGACGTGCGGCCGCCGAAGGTCAGCGGGCGGATGGTGGCCGGATCGACGTCCGGCTGGCCGAGGGCGACGGCGCGGGCAATGCTGGCCGCTTCCAGCGCCAGCGGCGCGGTGCCGAAGGCGTTGCTGACCCGCACCCGCAACACATTCCCCCCGAGTGAAGTACGTACTAACTGACGCAGGCTGCCGTCGCGCCACTGGGCGGCAGGCAATTCGTTCTGCGCTTCCGGCACCATTTGGGCCGTGCCCCAGGAGGCGACCCAGCGCCAGGGCGCCGCCCCTGCGGGCTTCGGGGCAGCCTGGGCACCGGCGCCAGCCAGCAGCGAAAACACCATCATCCATGCATACAACTTGTGTTGACTTGCCCGCATAAATACCTCACACTTGAGAGAAATGGTAGCGCTATTCATTTTAGGTTAAACAAATGGTACACGCAACAAATCAGCGTGGCGCCGGCAGCCCCGTCGTCACCGAAATGCGGGTGATTCCGGTTGCCGGGCATGACAGCATGCTGCTCAACCTGTGCGGGGCGCACGCGCCCTATTTCATCCGCACGCTGGTGTTGCTGAAAGATAGCGCTGGCCGTACCGGCATCGGCGAGGTGCCGGGCGGCGCGGGCATTATTAAGGCACTGGAACAAGCCATTCCGCTGGTGGTCGGCAGCGAGACCGGCCGCTTCAACCGCACCCTGAATAGCGTCCGTGCCGCGCTTGCCGGCAAGGGCAGCGGCATGCAGCACCAGGTCACCTCCGCCGCCGAGGCCCAGGTGCTCAAGCAGCCGCACGAAATCAACCTGCGCCTCGAAAACGTGGTCACTGCCATCGAAGCGGCGCTGCTCGACCTGCTCGGCCAGCACCTGGGCGTGCCCGTGTGCGAACTGCTCGGCGCCGGCCAGCAGCGCGACAGCGTGCCGATGCTGGCCTACCTGTTCTACATTGGCGACCGCCAGCGCGCCGACCTGCCCTACCTGTCCGGCGAAGGCCACACGGGCTGGTATGGTGTGCGCCACCGCGAAGCGCTGACGGCCGATGCCATCGCCGACCAGGCGGCGGCGGCAGCCGACCGCTATGGCTTCCGCGACTTCAAGCTGAAGGGCGGCGTGATGCGCGGGGCCGATGAAATGGAAGCCGTTGCCGCCATCAAGGCGCGCTTCCCCGATGCACGCGTTACGCTGGACCCGAACGGCGCCTGGTCGCTGGAGGAGGCGGTGGCGCTGTGCCGCGGCCAGGGCCATTTGCTGGCCTACGCCGAAGACCCCTGCGGCCCGGAGGACGGCTATTCCGGCCGCGAGGTGATGGCCGAATTCCGCCGCGCCACCGGCATCCCGACCGCCACCAATATGGTCGCCACCGACTGGCGCCAGATGGCGCACTCGCACTTGCTGGGCGCCGTCGACATCCCGCTGGCCGACCCGCACTTCTGGACCATGCAGGGTTCCGTGCGGCTGGCGCAGCTGTGCGCCGACTGGGGCCTGACCTGGGGTTCGCATTCCAACAACCACTTCGATATTTCGCTGGCCATGTTCACCCACGCCGCCGCGGCAGCGCCGGGCCGTATCACGGCCATCGACACGCACTGGATCTGGCAGGAAGGCCAGGAACGCCTGACCGTCAACCCGCCGCAAATCGTTGGCGGTGAAGTCGCGGTCCCCAAGGCGCCGGGCCTGGGCATCGAGCCCGACATGGAGCGCATCGAAGCGGCGCACGAATTGTTCAAGAGAGTCGGCACCGGCGCGCGTGATGACGCGATGGCCATGCAGTACCTGGTGCCGGGCTGGCAATATTCCCCCAAGCTGCCAAGCCTGGGACGTTGAGAAGCTAAAGGAGATACTATGCAATCGATTACCGCGTCCGCCTGCCTGCCGCATGACGTGGACGGCGCCCTGCTCGTAGGGCGCGTCTGGCGCCCGGCGCCGGTGGATGGGCCTTGCGTTGTCGTTGTCCGCCAGGGCGAAGTGTTTGATATCACGGCCAGCGTGGCCACCGTGGCCGACCTGCTGGACCGGCCGGATGCGGTGCAGTTCGCGCGCAGCGTGGCCGGCGAATCGCTGGGCCGCGCAACCGACCTGGTGGGCGCGGCACTGGCCGCCGCCGGCACCGGCGCCGGGACCGCGGGCGTGCGCCTGCTGGCGCCTTGCGACGTGCAGGCCATCAAGGCTTGCGGCGTGACCTTCGCCGTCAGCCTGCTGGAGCGCGTGATCGAGGAACAGGCCGGCGGCAACCCGGCGCGCGCCGCCGCGCTGCGCGCCGAACTGCTGGCCACCATCGGCGCCGACCTGTCCAGCATCAAGCCAGGCTCGCCGGAAGCGGAGCAGCTGAAGAAGGAATTCCAGGCGCGCGGCGCATGGTCGCAGTACATGGAAGTGGGCATCGGCCCGTTCGCGGAAGTATTCTCGAAATCGCAGCCCATGTCGGCGGTCGGCTTCGGCGCCGACGTCGGCCTGCACCCGGCTTCGCAGTGGAACAACCCGGAACCGGAAATCGTGCTGGCCGTGAACAGCCGCTTCGAGGCCGTCGGCGCCGCGCTGGGCAACGATGTCAACTTGCGCGACATCGAAGGCCGCAGCGCACTCCTGCTGGGCAAGGCCAAGGACAACAACGCTTCCTGTTCGATCGGCCCCTTCATCCGCCTGTTCGACAACAACTTCACCATCGACGACGTGCGCAACGCCGAAGTGCGCCTGGCCATCGAAGGCAGCGACGACGGCTTCGTGCTCGACGGCGTGAGCCGCATGCGCGAAATCAGCCGCGACCCGCTCGACCTGGTGGCCCAGACCGCCGGCGCGCACCACCAATACCCGGACGGATTCATGCTCTTCCTTGGCACCATGTTCTCGCCGATCAAGGACCGCGGCCAGAAAGGCGCCGGTTTTACCCACCACCTGGGCGACCGGGTCACCATCAGCAGCCCGGCCCTGGGCGCGCTGGTCAACCACGTGCAGCGCAGCGACCAGCTGCCGCCGTGGACCTTTGGCGTCCGCGCCCTTTACCGCAACCTGGCACGCCGCGGCATCGCGGCAGGAGAATAATTCAAATGACAGCAGCAGCACGAAAACCCCTGGTGTACGCCACCTATCCTGACCTGGCGGGCAAGCGCGTGGTGATCACCGGCGGCGGCACCGGCATCGGCGCCGCCATCGTGGACGCCTTCGTCAAGCAAGGTGCACAGGTTGTCTTCCTCGACATCCAGGACGAAGCGTCGAAGGCGCTGGCGCAAAGCCTGTCCGGCGCCCAGCACCCGCCGCGCTTCATCCACTGCGACCTGACCGACCTCGATGCGGTCGGCGCCGTCTTCAAGCAGATCGAAGCCGAGCTGGGGCCGGTGGAAGTCCTGGTCAACAACGCTGCCAACGACAACCGCCACCAGGTGCAGGACGTCACCGCCAAGTACTGGGAAGACAGCCTGGCCGTCAACCTGCGCCACCAGTTCTTCTGCTCGCAGGCCGTGGTGCCCGGCATGAAGTCCCTGGGCGGCGGCGTGATCCTGAACTTCGGTTCGATCTCCTGGCACCTGGCACTGGGCAACCTGTCGCTGTACATGACCGCCAAGGCCGCCATCGAAGGCCTGACCCGCGGCCTGGCGCGCGACCTGGGCACCGACGGCATCCGCGTCAACTGCATCATTCCCGGCTCGGTGAAGACGCCGCGCCAGATGGCCCTGTGGCATTCGCCGGAAGACGAAGCTGCCATCCTCGCCGCCCAGTGCCTGCACGAGCGCGTAGAGCCGGAAGACGTGGCGGCCCTGACCCTGTTCCTGGCCTCCAGCAACGCGGCGCGCTGCTCCGGCCGCGACTACTTCGTTGACGCGGGATGGTACGGATCGTGATCAAGCCACAATGCATCTGGCCAGTCGGCGCCACCCTGGCGGAAGGGCCGGTCTGGCACGCCGCCGAACGCGCCTTTTATTTCGTGGACATCAAGGGACGCCGCCTGCACCGCTGCAATGAAGAAGGCGGCGACCGCCTGAGCTGGCAAGCGCCGGCCGAAATCGGCTTCGCCCTGCCGATGACCGACGGCGACTTCATTTGCGGCCTGCCGGGCAAGCTGGCGCGCTTTACCGCCGCCGGCGGCTTCGAGACCGTGATGGAAATCGAATCCAGCCTGCCGGGCAACCGCTGCAACGACGGCTACGTCGACCCTGCCGGACGCCTGTGGTTCGGCACCATGGACAATAGCGAAACCGCGCCGACCGGCTCACTGTACCGCCTGGACGCGGGCGGCCTGCATTCCGTCGACGGCGACATCATCATCACCAATGGCCCCTGCCATAGCCCGGACGGCAAGACCTTCTACCATACCGACACGCTGGGCCGCGTGGTGTACGCCTACGACTGCGCCGCCGACGGCACGCTGTCGGGCAAGCGCGAGTTCGTGCGCTACGCGGCTGGCACGACGGGCTACCCGGACGGCAGCGCCGTCGACGCGGCGGGCCACGTCTGGATTTCCCTGTTCGGCGGCAGCCGCATCGAGCGCTACGCACCGGACGGCACGCTGGCGGAGACCATCCCCATGCCGTGTCCTAATATCACCAAAGTGGCCTTCGGCGGCGCCGACCTGCGCACCGTCTTCGTCACCACCGCGCGCAAGGGCATGAGCGACGAAGCCCTGGCCGCCCACCCGCTGGCCGGCGGCGTGTTCACCTTCCGGGTGGACGTGCCGGGCCTGCCGCAACACCCATTCAACAGGAAGGCAGCATGAGCAACAACCGCCGTTACCGCTCGCAGGACTGGTTCGACAACCCGGACCACATCGACATGACCGCGCTCTACCTGGAGCGCTTCATGAACTACGGCATCACGCCGGAAGAATTGCGCAGCGGCCGCCCGATCATCGGCATCGCGCAATCGGGCAGCGACATCAGCCCGTGCAACCGCATCCACCTCGAGCTGGCCAAGCGCGTGCGCGACGGCATCCGCGACGCGGGCGGTATCCCGATGGAATTCCCGCTGCACCCGATTTTCGAAAACTGCCGCCGCCCGACCGCCGCCATCGACCGCAACCTGGCGTATATGGGCTTGGTGGAAATCCTGCACGGCTACCCGATCGACGCCGTGGTGCTGACTACCGGCTGCGACAAGACCACGCCGGCGCAGCTGATGGCCGCATCTACCGTGGACATTCCGGCCATCGTGCTGTCCGGCGGTCCGATGCTGGACGGCTGGCTCGATGGTGAACTGGTCGGCTCCGGCGCCGCGATCTGGAAGGGCCGCCGCCAACTCGCTGCGGGCCAGATCGACAACGAGAAGTTCCTGGAGATTGCGGCCGCTTCCGCGCCGTCCGCCGGCCACTGCAACACCATGGGCACCGCCTCCACCATGAACGCCATGGCCGAAGCGCTGGGCATGTCCCTGACCGGCTGCTCCGCGATTCCCGCGCCCTACCGCGAGCGCGGCCAGATGGCGTACGAAACGGGCCGCCGCATCGTCGAACTGGCGCAGCAGGACATCCGCCCGTCGTCGATCCTGTCGCGCGATGCCTTCCTGGATGCGATCGTGGTGAATGCCGCCATCGGCGGTTCCACCAACGCCCAGCAGCACATCATGGCGATGGCGCGCCACGCCGGTGTCGAACTGCATGAAGACGACTGGATGACCTACGGCCACGACATCCCGCTGCTGCTGAACATGCAGCCTTCCGGCAAATTCCTCGGCGAACGCTTCCACCGCGCCGGCGGCGTACCGGCCATCATGTGGGAGCTGCAGAAGGCGGGCAAGCTGCGCGCCAACCGCCCGACCGTGACCGGCCACACCATGGCCGAGAACCTGGAAGGCCGCGAGAGCAACGACCGCGAGATGATCACGCCGTTCGACCAGCCGCTGAAGGAGCAGGCCGGCTTCATGGTCCTGCGTGGCAACCTGTTCGACTTCGCGATCATGAAGACCAGCGTAATTTCCGAAGAATTCCGCAACCGCTACCTGCGCCGTCCCGGCCAGGAGAATGTGTTCGAATGCCGCGCCGTGGTGTTCGACGGTTCCAGCGATTACCACGCGCGCATCAACGATCCTTCGCTGGGGATCGATGAAAACACCATCCTGGTGATCCGTGGCGCCGGGCCGGTGGGCTGGCCTGGATCGGCGGAGGTGGTGAACATGCAACCGCCGGATGCGCTGATCAAGCGGGGCATCAATAACCTGCCGACCCTGGGCGACGGCCGCCAGTCGGGGACGTCGGACAGCCCGTCGATTCTGAATGCTTCGCCGGAGAGCGCGGTGGGCGGGGGACTGGCCTGGATCCGCACCGGCGATATGGTGCGTATCGACCTGAATACGGGCAGCTGCAACATGCTGGTGGACGACGCGGAGCTGGAGCGCCGCAAGCAGGATGGCGTGCCGCCAGTGCCGCCAAGCCAGACGCCGTGGCAGGAAATTTACCGCGCTACCGTGGGACAGATGGCCAGCGGGGCTTGCATGGAGTTGGCTTTGGCTTACCGCGGCGTTGCGGGGGATACGCCTCGGCATAACCATTAAAACCCTTTGAACCTGGAAACCGGGGTACGGCCCAGAGGGCCGGCCCCCGGCCGGACCCCGGACCTCATACAATAACGGAGACACGACATGAACAGCATTGCGCTTGAAAGTACTTCCGCCAGCCATGAGGCGGAGAATACCCGCCTGATTATCCTGATCAGCTGCGTCGCCACCATCGGCGGCTTCCTGTTCGGCTTTGACAGTGGCGTCATCAACGGCACGGTCGACGGGCTGAAACAGGCTTTCCATTCGACTTCCGCCGGCATCGGCTTCGAAGTGGCCTCGATGCTGCTCGGCTGCGCTGTGGGCGCCTTCTTCGCCGGCCGCCTGGGCGACCGCTGGGGGCGCCGTTCGGTGCTGATCATCTCGTCCGTCATGTTCCTGCTGTCGGCGCTGGGCGCCGGCTTTGCCACCAGCTCGGCGATCTTCATCGCCGCGCGCGTGCTGGGCGGATTTGCAGTCGGCGCGGCCAGTGTGATGTCGCCGGCCTATATTGCCGAGGTGGCGCCCGCGCGCTATCGCGGCCGGCTGGCGACGGTGCAGCAGATCGCCATCATCAGCGGCTTGTTCTGCGCCTTCCTGAGCAACTACCAGCTGGCCAAGGCGGCCGGCGCGTCGACCGGCGTGCTGTGGCTCGGACAGGAAGCCTGGCGCTGGATGTTCTGGATGATGGCCATTCCATCCGTGCTGTTCCTGGTGCTGCTGCTGGCGATTCCTGAAAGCCCGCGCTTCCTGGTCGTGAAGAAGCGCAGCGCCGAAGCGCTGGCCGTGCTGGGCCGACTGTATGGCGCCGCCGCCGCGCAAGAGAAATTCGCCGCGATCGATGTGTCGCTGTCCGAAGACCACCATCGTCCGCGCCTGTCCGACCTGGTCAACAAGGCCACCGGCAAACTGCGCCCCATCGTGTGGGTCGGCATCGGCCTGGCGACGTTCCAGCAACTGGTCGGCATCAACGTCGTGTTCTATTACGGCGCGGTGCTGTGGCAGGCCGTCGGTTTCTCCGAGAATGACGCGCTGCTGATCAACGTGCTGTCGGGTGGCCTGAGTATCGGCGCCTGCATCGTCACCGTGTTCCTGATTGACCGCATCGGCCGCAAGCCACTGCTGTGGATCGGCTCCGTCGGCATGGCCGTCACGCTCGGCCTGGTCACCTTCGCCTTCGCCAGCGCATCGCTGGACGCCAGCGGCAAGCTGTCGCTGACCGGCTCGATGGGCGTGCTCGCGCTGGTGGCCGCCAACGTCTACGTGATCTTCTTCAATCTGTCCTGGGGTCCGGTGATGTGGGTCATGCTGGGCGAGATGTTCCCCAACCAGATCCGCGGTTCCGGCCTGGCAGTTGCAGGCGCGGCGCAATGGACGTCGAACTTCCTCATCACCGTCACCTTCCCGATCCTGCTGGCGAGCATCGGCCTGGCCGGCGCCTACGGCATCTACACGGCGGCTGCCGTGGTGTCCGTGTTCTTCGTGCTGCGCTACGTGCACGAAACGCGCGGCAAGGAACTGGAGCAGATGGAAGGCTGAAGCACCCAAACATGGCAGCGCAAAAAAAGATAACGACATAGGAGACATACATGAAGCGCAGGCAGTTCCTGACCTCGATGACCGGCGCAGCGGGTATCGCTGCCCTTCCCGCCACGGCGGCACTGGCGGCGACCGGCCGCCCCCTGTACAAGGATCCGTCCGCGCCCGTCCCGGCGCGCGTCAAGGACCTGCTTGGCCGCATGACGCTGGAGGAAAAAGTGGCCCAGATGTTGTGCATCTGGGAAGAGAAAGGCGCCATCCAGGACAGCCAGGGTGAATTCTCCGCCGCCAATGCCGGCAAGGCATTCCCGCACGGCCTGGGCATGATCGCCCGTCCATCCGACCGCCAGGGCGGCGTGGCAGCCGGCGGCGCCGGCGACAGCGGCTCACGCAGCAACCGTAATGCACTGGAGACCGCGACCTACACCAACGCCGCACAGAAGTGGGCGGTCGAGCAGACCCGCCTCGGCATCCCGCTGCTGATGCATGAGGAATCGCTGCACGGCTACGTGGCCAAGGATGCGACCAGCTTCCCGCAGGCGATCGCGCTGGCGTCGACTTTCGACCCGCCCCTGGTGCGCAAGGTGTTCAGCGTAGCGGCGCGCGAAATGCGCGCACGCGGCGCCAACCTGGCACTGGCGCCGGTGGTGGACGTGGCGCGCGAGCCGCGCTGGGGCCGCATCGAGGAAACCTTCGGTGAAGACCCGCACGTTTGCGCCGAGATGGGCAAGGCCGCCGTGCTGGGCTTCCAGGGCGACGAGCGCAAGCTGGCGAAGGACAAGGTGTTCACCACCCTGAAGCACATGACTGGCCACGGCCAGCCGGAAAGCGGCACCAATATCGGCCCGGCCGAAGTGTCCGAACGCACGCTGCGCGAAGAATTCTTCCCGCCGTTCGAGCGCATCATCAAGGAAACCAATGCCGCCGCCGTCATGCCGTCGTATAACGAGATCGGTGGCCTGCCATCGCACGCCAACCGCTGGCTGCTGCACAAGGTGCTGCGCGAAGAGTGGGGCTTCAAGGGCCTGACCGTCTCCGACTACTTCGGCGTGAAAGAGCTGATCACCCGCCACCGCCTGGCCGACAAGCCGGAAGATGCCGCCGTGCGCGCCGTGAAGGCCGGTGTCGACATCGAAACGCCGGATGCTTTCGGCTACAAGCTGCTGCCGCAACTGGTGAAGGAAAAGAAGGTCAGCGTCGCAGAAATCGACACCGTAGTGGCGCGCATCCTGGAGTGGAAATTCCTCTCCGGCCTGTTCGAGCAGCCATATGTCGACGCCGCGCAGGCCGACAAGCTGACCGCCACGCCGGACGCCGTGGCGCTGGCGCGCGAAGCCGCCACGCGCGCTGTGGTGCTGCTGAAGAACGACAAGGGCCTGCTACCGCTGGACGGCAAGAAGGTCGGCAAGGTGCTGCTGCTCGGCACCCACGCCAAGGACACCCCGATCGGCGGCTACTCCGACGTGCCGCGCCACGTGGTGTCCGTGTACGAAGGCCTGCAGGCCGAAGCGCAGCGCCAGGGCTTCCAGCTCGACTACCGCGAAGGCGTGCGCATCACCGAAGAGCGCATCTGGGGCAAGGATGAAATCACCTTCACCCCGCCGGCTACCAATGCCAGGCTGATTGCCGAAGCGGTGCAAGCGGCGAAGTCCGCGGACACCATCATCATGGTCCTGGGCGACAACGAACAGACCAGCCGCGAAGCCTGGGCCGACAACCACCTGGGCGACCGCCAGACGCTGGACATGCTGGGCCAGCAGAACGAGCTGGCCAAGGCCATCTTCGACCTCGGCAAGCCGACCGTGGTGTTCCTGCTGAATGGCCGCCCGCTATCCGTCAACCTGCTGGCCGAACGCGCCGACGCGCTGGTGGAAGGCTGGTACCTGGGCCAGGAAACCGGCCATGCCGCCGCCGACATCCTGTTCGGCCGCGCCAACCCGGGCGGCAAGCTGCCGGTCTCGGTGGCGCGCCACGTCGGCCAGCTGCCGATCTTCTACAACCACAAACCCAGCGCCCGCCGCGGCTACATCGACGGCAGCACCAAGCCGCTGTACCCGTTCGGCTTTGGCCTGAGCTACACCAGCTTCGCGTTCGGCGAGCCGAAGCTGGCGCAGGCCAGCATCAGCCCAAGCGGCAGCACGCAGGTCAGCGTGGAAGTGAGCAACACCGGCAAGCGCGCCGGCGACGAGGTGGTGCAGCTCTACATCCGCGACGACATCAGCAGCGTTACCCGGCCCGTGCTGGAATTGAAAGGCTTCCAGCGCATCACCCTGCAGCCGGGGGAAAAGCGCACGGTGACTTTCGACATCAAATCGGCGCACCTGCAGTTCTACAACGCCGACATGAAGCGCGTGGTCGAACCGGGCAGTTTCACGATCTCGGTCGGCCCCAACAGCGCCGACCTCAAGTCCACCAAGCTGCTGGTGAGCTGACAGCTTAGCCCGTGTCAACCTTGGGGTCAGGCTCTTTGGTTGACACGGGCGCGGCTGTGGCATTGCTAAATTGCCAAAAAGCATTCATGCTTATGCGAGAAGCCCTTAATCATTCACTCTTAAAGGACCTCCATGAGCAAAATCCTCCGCCTTGCGGTAGCCGCCGCATTGGCCGGCGCTGCTGTCGTTCCCGCTGTTGCCGCTCCGGCCAAGCCGGCCGCCGCCGCGCCCGCTGCGTTTGACCTGAAGCCTTACACCATCCCTTACCAGAAGTTCACCCTGCAGAACGGCTTGACCCTGATCGTGCATACCGACCACAGCGTGCCGGTGGTGGGCGTGAACATGTGGTACCACGTGGGCTCGCGCAACGAGAAGCGCGGCAAGACCGGCTTTGCCCACCTGTTCGAGCATTTCTTCTTCAACGGGTCGGAAAACTATCCGCACGGCTTCCGCGAAGCCATGGACGACCTGGGTGCCACCAACCGCAACGGCACCACCAATACCGACCGTACCAACTTCTTCGAGGACGTGCCGGTGTCGGCGCTGGAGCGCACGCTGTACCTGGAGGCGGACCGCATGGGCTTCCTGGCCAATTACATTTCCAAGGAAATGCTGGAGCGCGAGCGCGGCGTGGTGCAGAACGAGAAGCGGCAGGGCGAGAACCAGCCCTACGGCCGCGTATGGGGCGAGCGCACCCAGCGCATGTATCCTTACTCCCATCCCTATTCCTGGCCGGTGATCGGCTACATGGAGGACCTGCAGGCCGCCACGCTGGATGACGTCAAGGAGTGGTACCGCACCTACTATGGCCCGAACAACGCGGTGATCTCGCTGTCCGGCGACATCACGCCGGAGCGCGCGCTGGAACTGGTCAAGAAGTATTTCGACGGCATCCCGGCCGGCCCGGCCCTGGTGCGCACCGATAAGTGGGTGCCGGTCCTGGACCGTAATATCCGCGACACCATGGAAGACCAGGTGCCGCAAGTGCGCATCTTCCGCAGCTACCACCTCCCCGGCTGGGGCGACACCGATGCCGAGCGCCTCGGCCTGCTGGCCGGCGTGCTGGCCGGCTCCAACAGTGCGCGCCTGAACAAGCGCCTGATCTTCGAAAAGGGCCTGGCCACCGGCGTCGGCGCCGATTCCGACACCGACGAAATCGCGGGCAGCTTCAACATCTCCGTCACCGTGAAGCCGGGCGTCGACCCGGCCGAGGCCGAGCGCGAAATGGATGCGGTGCTGAAAGAGCTGCTGGACAAAGGCCCCACGGCCGCCGAACTGGCGCGCGTGAAGACTGCCGGTTTTGCGGCCTTCTCGCGCAATATCGAGCGCCTGGGCGGCTTCGGCGGCCGCAACGACGTGCTGGCCCAGGCCCAGACCTACGGCGGTTCGCCCGACGCCTACCTGCGCAACCTGAAGATCGCGGCGGACGCCACGCCGGCCGACGTCAAGGCCAGCGGCGATAAATGGCTGCGCGCCAACCACTACACCATGGTGGTGTCGCCGGTCGCCAAGCTGGCTGCGGGCAAGACCAATATCGACCGCAAGGTGCTGCCTGCGCTGGGCGATGCGCCGGACGTGGGCTTCCCGGCCATGCAGCGCGCCACGCTGGCCAACGGCCTGAAAGTCATCCTGATGGAGCGCCACGGTGCGCCGATCGTCAACGTGGCGCTGGCACTGGACGCCGGCACCGCTTCCGATGCGCCGGCCAAGGCCGGCCTGGCGTCGCTGACCCTGGACCTGCTGGACAAGGGCACCAAATCGCACGATGCCTTCCAGCTGTCGGATGCGCTGGAGTCGCAGGGCGCGCGCCTGACGACCGCCACCAGTGCGGACCTGTCGCTGGTGCGGCTGAACGCCACCGCGCAGAACCTGAAAGCGTCGCTGGAACTGATGGCGGAAGCCGTGCTGGCGCCGACCTTCCCGGAAGACCAGTTCAAGCTGCAGAAGCAGCGCCGCCTGGCGCAGATCGGCCAGGAGAAGGCCAGTCCGTTTGCGCTGGCGCAGCGCATCGGTTCCTTCGCCGCCTATGGCAGCGAAAGCCCATACGGCCGCCCGGCCAGCGGTTTCGAGAGGACGGTAGAGGGCCTGACCCGCGCCGACCTGGTGAAGTGGCACGCGGACTGGTTCAAGCCGGGCACCGCGACCCTGGTGGTCAGCGGCGACACCACGATGGACAAGCTGAAGCCGATGCTGGAATCGGCCTTCGGCAAATGGGCGTCGGGCAATGCGCCGGCCAAGCAGGCAAGCAAGGCCACCAGCCTGTCGAACAAACGCGTCTACCTGGTCGACAAGCCGGATGCGCCGCAATCGGTGATCATCGCTACCCACCTGTCGCAACCGCAGGGCCAGCCGGAAGACCTGGCCATGGAACCGGTGATGCAGGACTTCGGCGGCATGGCGACCTCACGCCTCAACCGCAACCTGCGCCTGGACAAGCACTGGAGCTACGGCGTCGGCGGGCAACTGACCAATGTGCGCGGCCAGCGCGCGTTCGTGATCCAGGCGCCGGTCCAGACCAACAAGACCAGGGAGTCCATGCTGGAACTGGCGAAAGAGATCAAGGACATCGCGGGCGCCCGCCCGATTGCCGGCGAAGAGTACCAGAGCATCATGCGCAACATGACTTCCCGCCTGGCCGGGCGTTTCGAAACCCTGAACGCGATCGAGAACGCTGCCCTGCAGTCGGTCAACCTGAACCTGCCGCCGGATTACTGGTCGCAATACGCGAGCAAGCTGCGCACGCTGAGCGAGCAGCAGCTGGCCGCCGCCGCGCCGAAGTACATCAAGCCGGACGAGGTGGTGTGGGTGGTGATCGGCGACGTCAAGAAGATCGAGCCTTCCATCCGTGAACTGAACTGGGGCGAGATCATCCGCCTCGATGCGGATGGCAAGCCACTGAACTAAGCGGCACAACGCTGCCCTACTGAAGCCGGCTTCACACCGCTCGCGCGGGAATGTGAAGCCGGCTTCTTCTTTTTCCGCCCTCTCCACGCCGCTCCCCCTTGGATCGCCGCGCAAAGCGGCAGGCATGGCCTTTGCAACAAGCTTGGCATGGGCGCACCGCCGTTCATCCATCGATGTCCTTCTACGAGGAGCAAGCCATGCACAACACTGACCGCATCCAGCAATTCATGGAAGCAGGCGAATTCGCACCTGCTTATGCCCAGGGCGAGTACCAGCCGCAGGAATACGCCCAGCAGGAATACGCCGCGCAGCAGGAGTACGCGGGCTACCAGGGCGAGTATGGCGGCTACCAGGGCGAATACGGCCCTTCCTACGAGGCGGAATACCCCGGGGAACTGGTGCATCCGGTGACCGGCGAAATCAGCCAGGAGATGGAGCTGGCCATGGCCGCCGAGCTGCTCTCCGTCAGCAACGAGCAGGAGCTGAACCACTTCCTGGGCGGCTTCCTGCGCAATATCGGCCGCAAGTTCCGCAGCATCGCCAGCGGGCCGCTGGGCTCCGCGCTGGGTGGTGCGCTGAAGGGCGTGGCGCGCGCCGCGCTGCCGACCCTGGGCGGCGCCCTGGGCAGCCTGATTCCCATCCCTGGCGTCGGCACGGCGCTGGGCGCGGCGGCCGGCAATATGGCGAAGAATGCCTTGGGCCTGGAAATGGAAGGCTGGTCCAATGAAGACCGCGAATTCGAAGTGGCGCGCCGCATCGTGCGCATCGGCGTGGAAGGCGCACGCGCGCTGGACAGCCTGCCGGAAGGCGAATTCACCAGCCAGCAGGAAATCGGCGGCATCCTCAGTTCCATCGCCGGCAAGATCCTGCCCTCCATCGGCAGCATCGGCTCCGCCGTGCTGAGCGGCCTGACGGGCCAGGCAGCCAGCGGCGGCCAGGCGACGGGCGGCCTGTCCGGCGGCATGCAGGTCACCAGCCCCGGCGGATGGAATGTGCGCCTCGGCGGCCAGGCCGGCGGGCAAGCGACGGCCGGCACGGCCATCGGCATCAACACCAATGCGCCCGGGGTGCCGTTCCAGCCCTCGCCGCCGCAGCAGGTGCTGCCCTACCGTCCAGGCACCGGCCCGCGCGTGCCGGTCCCGGGACCGGTCGGACCGCACGCCCACCGCCGCGCCGGCACCTGGCACAAGGTCGGCCGCAACGTCATCCTGTACAACGTGTTCTCGCGCTGACATGCGCCGGGGAGACCGCAATGTCGCACGCCCACGCCATCCGCATGATCGAGTACGAGGCGCAGTCCCTGCTCGAGCGCCTGAACGAAGTGCGGCCGTTCGCCCTGACGCTGCCGATGGTAGCCGCCGCCGCGCCTTCGGTGGCGGCGCAGGCGGCCATCGAGAAGTTCCTGGCCGATGGACGCAGCCAGCTGCGCCAGCTGGCATCGCGCTTCCTGCGCTGGCTGCATTCTCCGGCCGGCACCAGCGCCGCGCCATCCCAGGTGCAGCGGCGCTATGCCATCGTGCGCATGCGCTTCCTGGACATGCTGACCCACTTCGACGTGTTTGCCGATGCGCTGGCGGAACGCAGCCAGCACAATTACGGCGAGTGGCTGGGCGGCCTGGACGTGCTGGCGGCGGACGCGCTGCACCTGCCCTGCCGGCCGTATGCCAGCCCGCCCGTGATCTGCCACCTGGACCGCGAGCCGGGTGCGGCGATCCGCCGCGTGCGTGCCCGCCTGCCGGGCGGGGGCTTCACGCCGGTGGCCATTATCCGCATGCCGCGCGAGCGCATGGTCGGCAGCGCCATCGCCTCTTCGCTGGTGCATGAGGTGGGACACCAGGGTGCGGCCCTGCTGGACCTGGTCGAACCCTTGCAAGCGACGCTGGCCGCGCTGGCGGCGTCGCGCCCGGCGCAGCGCCAGTGCTGGCTGTGCCTGCGCTCCTGGCTGTCGGAGATCATCGCCGATTTCTGGAGCGTGGCGCGGGTCGGCATCGCCTCGACCCAGGGCCTGATGAGCGTGGTGAGCCTGCCGGCGGCCTTCGTCACCCGCTTCAGCGTCGACGACCCGCATCCGCCGCCGTGGATCCGGGTCAAGATCAGCGCCGCCGTCGGCAACGCCCTGTACCCGGACCAGCAATGGCAGCAGCTGGCGGCGACCTGGGACGCGCTCTATCCGCTGCAGGACGCGGCCCCGCAGGACGCCGCCGCCTTCCGTGAACTGGAACGCGTGATTCCCGAGTTCGCGGCGCTGCTGGCGGGCTTCCGTCCGGCCAGCCTGGGCGGCCTGGCGCTGGCCGAAGCCTTCCCGCTGGCCGGTTGCGCGCCGCCGCGCCTGCGCAGCCTGTGGCAGGAACAGCGCCGCCACAAGGGCACGCTGGCCCTGCTGCCGCCCACGCAAGCTTGCGCCGCCATCGGCCAGGCCAAGCATGACGGCTGGATCACGGCCACCGAGGAAGTGGCCCTGCTGCGCCGCCTGCTGCGCTTCTGGGCCCTGCACAGCACCATCGATGCCCGCACCGTCTGCGCCCAGGCACGCCCGGCACCGCCGGCCCTGGCCATCGCCTTTTAATCCGCTTTCCCGCAAAGGAGAACACCATGTCCGTAGATTCCCCACTGGTCGGCGTCCAGCTCCACCGCAACACGCCGGATCCGAACGACGATCCGTTCACCGCGTTCTACATGATCCTGCGCGAAGCGAGCCAGGCGCTCAGCTTCGACAGCTTCGATACCTTCCTCACCACGATCCTGGAAAACTGCGAGCTGCGCAAGGAGCTGAAGGGCGAACACCTGTACGACCGCCTGGCCGAAATCGCCTCGCTGTTCGTGGCCTGCCACGGCGCCATGATCCAGGCCGGCTTTGCAGAAAGCACCGCCGTGCTGTCGAACAGCCACCCCGGCCTGCGCGCGCCGGACAGCTACCTGGACTTCAAGCCGGTGCGCGACCAGTTCAGCATGAGCCCCCTCGACCTGGCGCAGGCCGAGCGCGTGTACGCCCCGCACAAGCTGGACGTGGGCGACCTGGGCAAGCTGGCCAAGGCCCTGTTCCAGGTGCCTGGCGAAGTGCCGGGCGCGCCGGGCCAGGGCAATGGCCACGATCATGGCAACGGCCACGGTCATAAAGGCAATGGCAAAGGCCAGGGCAATGGCCCGACGACCGCCGCCGGTCATGGCGGCGGCAACGGCGGCACCACGACCACCACCAGCACCAGCACCGCGGTCGCCACCGTGCCGCTGGAAGAGCCGGTGGCACAGGCACTGACCCTGATCCAGCAACTGGTGGCCAACAAGCCCGGCGAACCAATCCTGGACGACGAAGCGCTGAAGCGCGGCGACATCGCCGGCTTCCTGCGCTCGCGCCTCACCACGCCGCCGCTGATGGAATTGATCTGGTCCTACTGGCAGGAGGAAGGCATGCTGGTGCAGGGCATCAACGCCATCACGCTGCGTTTCCAGAACCGGCGCTACCCGGGCGGCGCGAACCTGGACCGCTGCCGCATTTCCAGCCTGCGCCCGCTGACTTCCATCATCTGGCGCTACCTGCAGCTGGAACCGGAGCGCCTGTCGCTGGCACGCCGCGCCTACGAGTACGACCACCAGTACGGCCTGCGCCTGCGCGGCAGCGCCGTGCCGAACATGGCCACCGCCGACAGCCGCACGCGCTTCATCGAAGCGTTCCACCGCGTGCTGCAGGAAGCCTGCCGCTTCTACCGCACCTCGATGGACACCACCATGCACGCTGACGCCTTCCCGCTGCTGAACTGCCTGCGCGAACTGCACCTGTGCCTGGCCGAGGGCAACGACAACCAGTACGGCGACCTGCCCACCACGGCGCGCGCTGAAATGCTGCTGCAGCAATGGCTGATGGCGCGGCCTGAGATCGGCGAATTCCTCGGCGGCCGCCCCGGCGTGCCCTACCCCGAACCGTGGATGGGCAACCTCGATACGCTGCGCACCATGATGGGCTGGAACGACGCCTCCATCCGCCACTACCACGACCTGGCGAACTACGGCGAAATCCTGCTGCTCAGCGTGCGCCTGCCCAACTGGTCGGTGATCAACGATTCGGCGGTGGCCGCCAACTGGCTGACAGCGATGCGGCCTTACGTGCAGGGTTATGTGCACAGCTACCGCGCGGTCACCGGTGTCGACATGGGCGTGTTCGACAACCCGATCGTGATGGGGCAGCAGTGGACCATCCAGCCCTCGGAGCTGATCGACCGCCGCCGCGCCGCCATGCAGCAGCCGCGCATCCAATGAACACAGGAGGCCATCATGATGTACGGATTTCCAAGCATCGACCAGGCCATGGGGGCAGCAGGGCCGGCGGCGGCCAGCGCCTGCCGCTGCTCGCAACGCTGCTTCTGCCCGCCGGGCCAGCCCTGCCGCTGCAGCGGCGGCTGCAGTTGCCGCCAAAGTCAGGCGGTGAGCCGCGCCGCGGCCTGGGTGGATGCCAATGAAGGCGAGCTGGCGCGGCGCCGCAGCAGCGCCCTCCGTTCGCGTGCCTACGGCCTGATGCAACGCCGCAGCGCGATGCAGAACGACTGGAACCGCCGCTCCCGGCTGAACGGCATGTTCGCGCGGCGCTTCAACTGGGGCCCTTACCTGCCGCGCGTGGCGCGTGCCATCGGCAGCTATAACCCGCGGCCGGACAGCAACCGCTTCCTGTTCTCGCTGGCACGCTGGCAGGACCGCAACGGCTTGCCTGCCAACGGCTTGCTGACGCCGAACGTGTGGCGCGCGCTGCTGGCCGCCATACGGCAGCGCCCACGGCCGCCGGTGCCCGCCCCTTGGCCGGCACCCTGGCCTTCGCCCTGGCCCATGCCATGGCCAGGCACCACGCAAGGCGCATGGCCGCAGCCGCCGTCGCCATGGCAAGCCGGCGCGCCCGATGCCGCACCGGGCTTTGACGGTGCGCCGGCCGGCATGGACGCAGGCGCGCCCGGCGCCGGCCCAGGCCAGCCGCCCGGCGATCCGGGCATGCCTGGCGATGGCGATGCGAGCGAACCCGCAGCGCCGCCGAGCGAGGAAATGTGGCCCGGCTACGGCCTTGGCTTCCGCTCGCGCCACCCCATCCCGTATTGAGGCCGCGGCCATGATCGTCGACGCCCACTGCCACGCAGGTCCCGGGGACGGCTTCACCGGTCCCTGGGACACCTGCGCCCCGCTCGATCCCTACCGCGCACGGGCCGACCGCGCCGGCATCCACCACACGATGATCTGGGCCGCCTTCCACAGCGACTACAGCGTCGCCAACGAAGCGGTCGCCGGCATCGTGCGGCGCGAACCGGCTCGCTACACGGGCCTCGCCTTCGTGCACGCCGCGCGCGACAAGGGACGCATCGCCCAGATGGTGGAACGCGCCGTGCGCGTGCATGGCTTCCGCGGCATCAAATGCCACCGCGCCGACGCCCGCATCACGCGCGAGATCTGCGACGTTGCCGCGCACTACAAGCTCCCCATCCTGTACGACGTGATGGGCGAGATCGACTCGGTCGCCCTGTTCGCGCCAGCCTATGGCAGTGTGAAATTCATCATCCCCCACCTGGGCAGCTATGCCGACGAATGGCGCTACCAGCGCGCCCTGGTCGATATCCTGGCACGCTACCCGAACGTCTACACCGACACCGCCGGCGTGCGCAATTTCGACAACCTGGTGGAAGCCGTGCAGCGCGCCGGCGTGCACAAGGTGATGTTCGGCTCCGACGGCCCATGGATCCATCCCGGCGTGGAGCTGGCGAAAGTGCGCGAACTGGCGATTGAACTGAAGCTGGACGCGGCAAGCACGCAGCGCCTGCTGGGCCGCAACGCGATGGAGATGTTCGGGCTCAATGCCGCGGTTCAGCGCCTCGTGCGGCCGCCTTCCGCAAATGCAGGGCGCGCGGCGTGACGCCGAGCCAGTTGGCCGCCGCCGTGATGGAATCCGACTCTTCCAGCGCAAGCTGCACGGCGGCCGCTTCCACCATGCGCCCCAGTTCCTTCAGTCCGACATTGGCCAGCAGCGCCGCCCGCACGAAATCCTCGACCTGGGCCGGCTGCCACACGGCCGGCATGTCCGCCGGCGCGCCAAGGCCGGTATCCCACTGGCTGATTTCCTCGTCCGGCAGGCTGGCCAGCGACAGCGGCCCCGCCCCCGCATAGCGCCGCAGGCAGGCCAGCACCAACTGCTGCAGCTCGCGCACATTGCCAGGATAGTCGCGGCCGCCAAGGTATTCCAGCAGGGCCGGCGAGGCTTCAGGCAGTGCCTGCCCATCGTAGGCACAGGCGATGAAATAGCGCACCAGCGCCGGAATATCGGCCCGCCGCTCCGCCAGCGCCGGCGTGCGGCACTGGATGGCGGCGATGCGGTGATACAGGTCGGCGCGGAAGCGCCCTGCCGCCACCTCATCCACCAGGTTGCGGTTGGTGGCGCACACCAGGCGGAAGCTGGCGCGCTGCCAGCTGGTGCTGCCGACGCGGCGGAACGCCTTCTCCTGCAGCACGCGCAGGAATTGCGCTTGCAGGTCAAGCGGCAATTCGCCCACTTCATCGAGGTACAACGTGCCGCCATGCGCGCACGCGATCGCGCCATCGCGGCTGCTGCTGGCACCCGTGAAGGCGCCGCGCTCATGGCCGAACAACTCGCTGCCGGCCAGCTCGCGCGACAGCGTGGTGCAATCGACCACCACCAGTTCGCGTCCCTGCACGCGCGGGTCGAGCGTATGGAGCATGCGGGCCAGGAGTTCCTTGCCGGTGCCTGTGGGGCCGCTCAGCAGTACGGGCGCGCTGCTGAAGATCGCGCTTTCCGCCACGGTGCCCAGGGTGCGCAGCCAGGCCTCGCTGGCGCCGACCAGCTTTTCCACGACAAACGGAAGCTGCACCGCGGCATCGATCGCATCCCAATGCGCAAGCCGCGCGCGCACTACGTCGGCCATGCAATCGGAGGCCTGGATCACATCGCCGATGCCCATGGCGAGCAAGGCGCGCTCGGCGCCACGGCAACCGCAGCCATGCACCAGCATGGTCCGCGCCGGCCGCACGTCGCCATCATCCAAAATCGCAAGTTGAACGCGATGCAGTAGTTCGTGATCCAGTGCGTTCGCCACCAGGATCTTGCAGCTGCAGGTGCAGCTTACGTTCGGCAAGTCCAGCGCACATGATAGCTGCGTGCACAAAGCTTCTGCGGTGCTATCCAGCGCAACGATAGTCGGGGCCGGCATGATGCGTAAAGTCTACATCGTGCGCGGCCCCTTGGGTCAGATTACTTGGGGAAGTTGTACACCAGTGTGTACGTTCCGCTACCCGAATACGACTTCACTTGCGCATAGTAATAACCGGCGGTGCCGTTATAACTGATCGACTCGGTGGACGTATTGCCCTCGCTGGCCGCAACCTTGGTCCAGGCATTGTTGGTCCACTTGTACAAGTAAAGGTCGAAGTCGGTACCGGCCGGTCCGCTCAGTTGCAAGGTGAACGTGCCTGCAGCCGCCGAGACATAGCCCGGTGAAGCACTAGGCGCGTAAGCCGTGCCGCCGCTGGCCAGGGTACCGGTCTGGGTCACGCCGCCGCTGCCGGTGTACTTGGCGAACACCTTCTGCGCCGTGCCTTCGTTCACCGCATACCACGGATAACCCAGGGTACGCATGCGCGAGTTTTCGGTCGGACGATATTTGCCCGAAGTGCAGTATTGGCCGCCCTGGAAATTACCGACAGTACCGACCGGATACACGCCCAGGCTGGTCGGCACGGCGGTGCTGGCAGCAATCAGGCCTCCCCACTTTACCGAACGGGTCCCGTTGAGCGACACATTGGCCTCGGTCGGCTCGCTGGTAGTACTGCAGGTACCGTATTCGTATTCATCGGCCAGCGCAAAGGCGGTGTGGCCGATTTCATGCAGCGCCACCTCGATCGACTGGTCGTGCATGGACAACGTGGCCACGGCGCCACCCGAGCCGCCATAGCGCGTGGAGTTGGCGATCACGACGATCACGTCACGCGCGTCGGGCGCCAGCACCGAAGCGGCGATATTGGTGGCCTTGGTGTTGTTCACGCACAGCAGGCGCTCGATGTTGTAGCAGGCGAATTCGCCGTCCATTGCCGTGTCGCGGTAGATGCCCTTGTCCAGCTCATCCACCCCCGACTCGTTACTGGCCACGTCGACGCGATGGATGTTCATCGATGCCCGGTTGGCATTGAACAGGGGATCGGCCAGGAAGCCGTTGATGACTTTCTGCGCGTCGGCGCGCCACTTGTCCATTTCGGCGGCGGTATAGCCATCGCCGATGAAGACGTAGTCCATGCGCGTAGCAGAGCTGCCGTTGTTCAGGATGGTGGTCACCGTGGCGGGCGGCGTGGCCGCCAGCGTTTTCGTGCGGGACGCCTTGGCATTGCTGATCGCCAGGTCCAGCGCGCCGCGGTCGAAACGTGCCAGCGCCGCCGCATTGGCGATGGCCGATTTCGCATTGGCCGCACCGCCCTGCTTCGGCAGCACTTCCACGCTGGCGGTGGCTTTATCGTAGGGCAGCGAAACTTCGAAGCTGCCCTCGCGCTGCTGCACCGTGGTGGACAGGTCGATGGCGCCGTTGCGCGGGTTGAAGGTTTCCACGTGCCGGCGCAGGCCGTTATTCACGCTCACTTCGTGCAGGATGCGGCCTTGCGCATCTTTCGCCACCACGACCCACTGGTCGCCGCTGGCGTCCTGGCGCACGTTGGGCGTGACAGCGAAATTGCCCACTTCCGCATGCAGCGGCTTGAATTCCGGCCCGGTGCGGCCTTCGGCAAAGCCGATGCGCAGCGAGATATTGTCGGCCTGTGCGGCGCCGGCAGCCATCAGCGCAAGCAGCGCGATGGAATTGCGTACTGAAGCCATCTTGTCTCTCCATTTTTTGTGGTTAGGAATGGGAGATTCTGTGGCCGGCCGGGGGCATGGCGCGTGCAAAAACGCGCGCAAATTGCACGATCCTGCTATTAACAATTGTTACCGTGGTGCGCGCGCCAGGCGGCGGGCGACTGCCCATAGTGGGCGGAAAAGGTGCGCGTGAAATGGCTGGCACTGTGGAAGCCGAATTCCTCGGCAATCTCGACGATGCGGGCCTCACTGCCTGCGAGCGCCCGGCACGCCTGCTCCAGGCGCCGCGTGAGCACATAGCGGTGCGGCGGCATTCCCACCGCACGGTGGAACTCGCGCGAAAAGTGGGCCGCGCTCATGCCGCACAGGGCGGCCAGGCCGGCATTGGACAGCGGCGTATCGAGGTGATCCGCGATATGGCGCAGCACGCGGCGCAGGCGCGCACCGCCCAGGGTGCTGGGCGCCGCGTCGGCTGGCCGCGAATAGTGCTCCAGCAGGTAGCAGGCCAAGGCCGTCACCAGGTGGTCGCACATTTCGGCGGCCAGCGGACCGGCCAGCGTTTGCGCATCGAGCATCTTGCGCACCAGGTCGAAGACCATGCGGTCGGACGTAAATTGGGTGGCGGCCAGGGCGGCATCCAGCGTCTCGCCGCGCAGGGCGGCCAGGCGGTCCAGCATCGGCACCGGCAGGAAGACGTTGACGATATCGCAGCCGCTGAGCTGGCTCCACCGTCCCTGCTCGCCCGGCGGGCACAGGCGGAAGCGGCTGGCCCCGATGGTGCCGCCCCAGACCGGCGTATTGCCGTGCCAGATGCGCGCATCGAGCGGCTCCATCATCAGCGCCAGGCGATAGGTGCCCGGATGGGGGCTGACGGAACGGATGGCGTGCGCCGGCCCCTCGCTGGTCCACCGCCCCAACGCAGCCCGTGACCCGGGAAGCGGCCCGATGCAGGCATGCAGCGACTCCACGCCTGCCTTCCTGAACCACCGCTCAAGCTCTTCGACGCTATCCATCCAGCCAATATACCGCAGCTACGGCCGAGCCCGTGTCACCCTTGGGGTCAGGCTCTTTGGTTGACACGGGCTCGGCTGTTTTCACTGCTTTCAGCGGCGATTGGCGCATAGGGTTGTGGCTTTTCTCGCGCAAGTGCCGGCGCCACCGGGCTTGCCTCAACAGCGCTATGATTTCGTCATGAACACCACACAACTGAAAAAACACTGCGGCAGCCTGCCCGGCGCGCACGACCACCTGCATGCGCCGCCGGTCAACGTGCTCAGCTACAAGGTCGGCGGCAAGACGTTCGCCTATTTCAAGACCAGCGAGCCGGAGCAATGGCGCTTCAGCTTCCGCACCACGCCCGACCGCTTCCTGGAGTTGACCGGCATGCCGGGTGTGAAGCCGGCGCGGTATATGGGGCGCTACCACTGGGTCACCATCGTCGACGTGCGGCGCTTTCCAGAGGACTATCTGGTGGAGCTGGTGCAGTGGTCGTATGAGAAGGCGCTGGGCTCCCTGTCGAAAGCGAAGCAGCGCGAGGCGCTGGGCATGCCCTTGTGAAATGGTGTGGATGGGCTATAACGGTAGTTGACCGCTAGTTTCCCGCCAACCACAACAAGGAGCCTCACCATGAGAACAATGGCATTTGCGGTACTTGCGTTATCCCTTCTCTCCTCCGGCAGCGCGCTGGCCAAGGATAAGGAAGATGTGGTCTGGCCGGCGGAAGCCATCAAATGGGATGCGGGCCCGGTGCCCGGCACCAAGATCGCTCCGCTGTGGGGCGCCTTGAACAAGAGCGGCCCGTTTGGCGTGCTGGTCAAGTTCGATCCCGGGGTGATGCACCCGTTGCACCACCATACGCGCACGCTGAAGCTGGTGATCCTGTCCGGTACGCTGCTGCACACGAGCGAGGCCGGCGTGGAAAGCAAACTCGGCCCCGGCTCCTACCTGCTGCAGGCGGGGGGCAAAAAACACATCAGCGGTTGCGCCGCCGGCGCGGAATGCACCTTCTTCATGACGTCGGACGGGAAGTTCGACATGATCAACGACGCGAAGAAGTAGCGGCGGAAGGTTCCTTCATTTGCTTGTCGCCTTTCTTGACAGCCTGGAGATAGCCCACCAGCCCTTCGTTCTCCCTTCCAGAGCGCCGGAGCAAGCCCGGGAACCGTGTCCCGGATAGTCGCAAATCTTTACGCTTCCTGACATATGGCGTGTATGGATTGATCTCATCGCCCGGCGCGGGGCAGCTCGTTCACCCAAGGTATGGAACTTGCAGATCATCGAGCGCGTTGGAACGTTGGAGAACGTCCGCCGCAACTGCAGCCAACGGCAATTTTGCAGTCGAGCGCCGCAAGCTGCAACGATGAGTCCAACCATACAGGAGGCTAGCATGGGAATCAATCCGCAAGGTTTGCTCGGAAGGGACTGGGACAGTGAAATGGTCACCATCAGGAACGGCGCCAGGGTCAGGGTCACGGCAACGAACGAAACCAAGACCGACCAGTCCGGCAATAAGTCGCGAATCGTTCTGCTCGTAAATGGCGCGCCCAAGGCCGATGTCACTAACGACAGTGCGCGCGTCACTGTTTCTTACGACATCAAAGAGGACGGGGAGTACGAACTTGTCGCCATCGGATCAAATGAACGCGCCGATGCATACTCGGTCTACATCTCGCTTGAAGAGATTGAGCGGAAAGTCTTCGGATAGGCTCTTCCCCGGGAAGGGGATACAAGAAACAAAAAAAACGCCACCCGGAGGTGGCGTTTTTGCTGGAGGCGTAAAAGATTACGCTTCGTCGCTGTGGTGCGGTTCGTCCGCTGGCAGCTCGGCCACGATGGCGGCGCGTTCGGCTTCCAGCAGCGCTTTGCGCTCTTCGGCTTCCCACACTTCCTTCTCCTTGCGGGCGCGGTGGAAGGCCAGGCCGGTACCGCCTGGGATCAGGCGGCCAACGATGACGTTTTCCTTCAGGCCGCGCAGGCCGTCGCGCTTGCCCATGATGGCAGCTTCGGTCAGCACGCGGGTGGTTTCCTGGAACGATGCGGCCGAGATGAAGGAGTCGGTCGACAGCGATGCCTTGGTAATACCCAGCAGCACGTTCTCGTACGTTGCCGGCAGCTTGCCCAGCGCGGTCACGCGATCGTTTTCTTCCAGCAGCTCGGAACGCTCCACCTGCTCGCCGACGATGTAGTCGGTGTCGCCGGCGTTGGTGATCTGCACGCGGCGCAGCATCTGGCGAACGATCACTTCGATGTGCTTGTCGTTGATCTTCACACCCTGCAGGCGGTACACGTCCTGCACTTCGTCGACGATGTAGCGGGCCAGCGCTTCGATACCCAGCAGGCGCAGGATGTCCTGCGGATCGGCCGGGCCGTCCACGATCATCTCGCCCTTGTTCACCACCTGGCCGTCGTGCACCAGCACTTGCTTGTCCTTGGTGATCAGGAACTCGTGCTTGTTGCCGTCCATGTCGGTGATTTCCAGGCGCTGCTTACCCTTGGTCTCCTTACCGAAGGCCACGGTACCGGTGACTTCCGCCAGCATGCCCGCGTCTTTCGGCGAGCGTGCTTCGAACAGTTCCGCCACGCGTGGCAGACCGCCGGTAATGTCTCGGGTCTTCTGCGATTCGGTCGGGATACGCGCCAGAACCTCACCAACGGACACTTGCTGGCCGTCTTTCACCATGATCAGTGCGCCCACCTGGAAGCCGATCGCCACTGCGTGTTCGGTGCCGGCGATCTTCACTTCCTGGCCGTCTTCGTTCAGCAGTTTCACCTGCGGACGCATGGCCTTGCCTGGCGAGCCGCGGCGCTTGGCGTCGATCACCACCAGGGTGGACAGGCCGGTCACTTCGTCGACCTGGCGTGCCACGGTCACGCCTTCTTCGACGTTCTCGAAGCGGACGGTACCGGCGTACTCGGTAATGATCGGACGGGTCAGCGGGTCCCAGGTTGCCAGAGGAGCGCCGGCCTTCACAGCCATGCCGTCCTTGACGATCAGGGTCGCGCCGTACGGCACCTTGTGGCGCTCGCGCTCACGGCCGTGGTCGTCGGTGATCAGCACTTCGCCGGAACGGGAAATGACGATCTGGGCGCCCTTGCCGTTGGTGACGTAACGCATCGTGGCGGTGAAGCGCACGGTGCCGTTCGACTTGGCTTCCACCGAGGAGGCCACCGCTGCACGCGATGCCGCACCACCGATGTGGAAGGTACGCATGGTCAGCTGGGTACCCGGCTCGCCGATCGACTGCGCTGCCACCACGCCGACTGCTTCGCCGGCGTTGACCAGCAGGCCGCGGCCCAGGTCGCGGCCGTAGCACTTGGCGCACAGGCCGTAGCGGGTGTCGCAAGTCAGCGGGGTGCGGACCTTCACTTCGTCGATGCCGACGCGCTCGATCTCTTCCACCATGTCTTCGTCCAGCAGGGTGCCGGCTTCGTACATGGTTTCCTGGGTTTCCGGATTGACGATGTCGGTGCCTGCCACGCGGCCGAGGATACGGTCGCGCAGGGCTTCGATCACTTCACCACCTTCCACCATGGCCTTCATCTGGGTGCCGTTGGAGGTGCCGCAATCGTCTTCGGTCACCACCAGGTCCTGGGTCACATCGACCAGACGACGGGTCAGGTAACCGGAGTTCGCGGTCTTCAGCGCGGTGTCGGCCAGACCTTTACGGGCGCCGTGGGTCGAGATGAAGTACTGCAGAACGTTCAGGCCTTCGCGGAAGTTCGCGGTAATCGGCGTCTCGATAATCGAGCCGTCCGGCTTCGCCATCAGGCCGCGCATACCGGCCAGCTGGCGGATCTGTGCTGCGGAACCACGCGCACCGGAGTCGGCCATCATGTAAATCGCGTTGAACGATTCCTGGGTCGACTTGGTGCCGTCGCGGCGGATCACGTCTTCCACTTTCAGCTGGTCCATCATCGCCTTGCCGACTTCGTCGGAGGTCTTGCCCCAGATGTCCACCACCTTGTTGTAGCGCTCGCCAGCGGTCACCAGACCGGAAGCGTACTGCTGCTCGATCTGCTTCACTTCCGCTTCGGCGGTCGCGATCATGGTCTTCTTGACGTCCGGCACCAGCATATCGTCCACGCAGATGGAGATACCGGCACGGGTTGCCAGGCGGAAGCCCGACTGCATCAGCTGGTCGGCGAACACCACGGTGGCGCGCAGGCCGCACTTGCGGAAGGACGTGTTGATCAGCTTGGAGATCTCTTTCTTCTTCAGCGGACGGTTCAGTACGCTGAATGGCAGGCCTTTCGGCAGGATCTCGGACAGGATGGCGCGGCCAACGGTGGTCTCGTAACGGGTCACGGTACGGACGAACTCGCCGGTTGCCAGGTCCTTTGGATTCTCAACGATACGCACGGTGATGCGGGTCGCCAGTTCCACTTCCTTGTTGTCGTACGCGCGGATCACTTCCGACACGTCCGGGAACAGCATGCCTTCGCCCTTGGCGTTGATCGCTTCGCGGGTCGCGTAGTACAGACCCAGCACGATATCCTGGGACGGCACGATCGACGGTTCGCCGTTCGATGGGAACAGGATGTTGTTCGAAGCCAGCATCAGGGTGCGCGCTTCCATCTGCGCTTCGATCGACAGCGGCACGTGGACTGCCATCTGGTCACCGTCGAAGTCCGCGTTGAACGCGGCGCAGACCAGCGGGTGCAGCTGGATCGCCTTACCTTCGATCAGCACAGGCTCGAAGGCCTGGATACCGAGACGGTGCAGGGTTGGTGCACGGTTCAGCATGATCGGATGTTCGCGGATCACTTCTTCCAGGATGTCCCACACCACCGGCTCTTGCACTTCGACCAGCTTCTTGGCGGCCTTGATGGTGGTCGCCAGACCCATCAGTTCCAGCTTGTTGAAGATGAATGGCTTGAACAGTTCCAGGGCCATCAGCTTCGGCAGACCGCACTGGTGCAGTTTCA
>CBHWEO010000021.1:0-36332 GCA_966112955.1 uncultured Duganella sp.
TTTTGCGCTGCGCGCAGCGCAAAATGTCCGATTGCCAGAGCTGACCCCGACTTTCGTCAGACTAGCTTGGCGGCGAGGGGGTGGATGACCTCGTTGTCGGTCCAGTAGGCGGTGTGGGACAGCGGGTTCCAGCTCTTGGTCATGAAGTTCAGCAGGCCCTGGCCGGCATTGATGGCGCGGTCTTCCACCAGCGTTTCGTAGCCGCCTTCCAGCGGCTGCAGCGGCCAGCCCAGCGCGTCGTCCGGGTCGTACAGGTTGAGCCAGGTGAAGCCGGGATTGGGCTTGATGATCGGCTTGACGTCCATGCGCTTGTGGGCGGCAACGAAGACCGGGATGTTGCAGCCGGTCGTCACGAAGGAACGCACCGTGCCGCATTGCAGGAATTGGCGCTGCGCTGGCGTCAGGCTGTCGGCCATGCGGCCCGGCTTCCAGATGCCGGCCGCCACGGCGCCGCCGCCGGCGCGCTTCTGCGCATCGTAAATGAAGCTGGACATCACCTGGCAGCCGAGCGAATGGGCCAGCAGCACGATGGGCGTCGCGGGCCCGTGGCTGGCCAGGATCGCCAGCAGGGCGCGCGCGATTTCCTGCTGCGCCAGCTCGTAGACGGAATTGTCGTATTCCTTGCGGTTCTCCAGCCCCGCCGCATCGGCAAAGCCGAACAGGATGAACTTGCGCAGCGCGTCGTAGCGCACAGTGGCGCTTTGATGCACGCGCTGCCACACGTCCTGTTCGTTGGGCTTGAGCAGGTGCTGGTAATACACGCTGTGCACGTCGACGCCGGCGAAGGCCGCGCCCATCTGCTGCTGCAGCGATCGTTGCATGTCGCCGGCATAGTCGAGCGGCTGCTCGCCCATGCCGTGGATGGTCAGCAGCGCGACTTTGGCCATTACGCCGCCGCCGTTGCCGGTGCGCCGCGGAAGCGGTAGCCGACGAACAGCACGCCCAGCCACACAGGAATCAGGTAGACCGAAATGCGCAAGCCGTCGGTCAGGAACATGATCACCAGGATGCCGGCCAGGAAGGCCAGGCACAGGTAATTGGTCAGCGGGTAGCCCCAGCTCTGGAAGGCCGTTTCATGGCCCTCGGCGCGCTTTTGGGCGCGGAAGCGCAGGTGGATCCAGCTGATCATGCCCCAGTTGATCACCAGCGACGACACCACAAGGCCCATCAGCAGTTCGAACACCTGGCCCGGCATGAAGTAGTTCAGCACCACGCAGATGCCGGTGGCCAGGGCGGACGCGCCCAGCGCCGCCAGCGGCACGCCGCGCTGGTTCACCTGCAGCAGGGCCTTCGGGGCGTTGCCCTGTTTGGCCAGGCCGTACAGCATGCGGCTGTTGGAATACACGCCGCTGTTGTACACGGACAGGGCGGCGGTCAGCACCACCACGTTGAGGGCATTGGCCACGAAATTGCTGTTCAGGGCGTGGAAGATCATCACGAACGGGCTGCCGCCGGTGACCACCTTCTCCCACGGGTAGAGCGAGAGCAGCACGCCCAGCGCGCCGACATAGAAGATCAGGATGCGATAGATGGCCTGGTTGGTCGCCTTGGGAATGGTTTCGGACGGGTTGCTGGCTTCGGCGGCGGTGATGCCCACCAGTTCCAGCCCGCCGTACGAGAACATGATGACGGCCATCGCCATCACCAGCCCCGAGACGCCGTTGGGGAAGAAGCCGCCGTGCTGCCACAGGTTGGCCACCGTGGCCTCGGGACCGGCGCTGCCGGAGAATAGCAGGTAGGCGCCGAACAGGATCATGCCCACCACCGCCACCACCTTGATGATCGCGAACCAGAATTCCATCTCGCCGAACGCCCGCACATTGGCCAGGCTGATGGCGTTGATGACCACGAAGAAGGCGAGGGCGCTGGCCCAGGTGGGCACCGCCGGCCACCAGTACTGCACGTAGATGCCGACCGCCGTCAGCTCGGCCATGCTGACCAGCACGTACAGCACCCAGTAATTCCAGCCCGACATGAAGCCGGCCAGGTGGCCGCAGTATTTGTCGGCGAAATAGCTGAACGAGCCCGCCACGGGTTCGTCGACCACCATTTCACCGAGCTGGCGCATGATGAGGAAGGCGATGAAGCCGGCCACCGCGTAGCCGAGCAGCACGGAGGGACCAGCCATCTTGATGGTTTGCGCGATGCCCAGGAATAGGCCCGTGCCAATGGCGCCGCCCAGTGCAATCAGCTGGATATGGCGGCTTTTCAGGCCCCGTTTCAGTTCTGTCATGTATGGCGTCCCGGTGAGGAAGTAATGAAAGGCCCTGATTCTACATCCTCGCACGGCAACAATGTCATTTTCGCACTGCCGTACTTCCGGCCGCCCGGTTTGACCTGGATCATTCTTTTTACGGGGCGCCGCCGATATGCTGCCAGCATGCTCACATTAAAATTCCTCGGCGCCACCGGCACCGTCACCGGTTCCAAGTACCTGCTGCGGCACGACGACCAGCAAGTCCTGGTCGATTGCGGCCTGTTCCAGGGTTTCAAGCAGCTCCGCCTGCGCAACTGGGATCCGTTCCCGGTGCCGCCCGCCGCCATTCACAGCGTGGTGCTGACCCACGCCCATCTCGACCACAGCGGTTTCCTGCCGGTGCTGGTCAGTGCCGGCTTCCAGGGCAAGGTGTACTGTACCGAGGCGACGCGCGACCTGTGCCAGGTGCTGCTGCCGGACAGCGGGCGCCTGCTGGAGGAGGAAGCGCTGTATGCCAACCGCCACAATTTTTCCAAGCACAAGCCGGCCTTGCCCCTGTATTCGGAGGCCGACGCCTTGCGCGCGCTGGAACACCTGGCGGTGGTGCCGGTGGGGCATGAGTTTTCGCCGGCGCCTGGCATGGTGGCGCGCTTCCAGCTGGCGGGCCACATCCTGGGCGCGGCGTCGGTGTCGGTGCAGTGCAACGGCCGCACGGTGCTGTTCTCCGGCGACGTGGGACGGCCGAACGACCCGATCATGCGGCCGCCCACCGTCCTGGGCAAATGCGATTACCTGGTGGTGGAATCGACCTACGGCGACCGCCGCCACGATCCGTCCGATGCCAGCGGCAAGCTGGCGGAGGTGATCGGCAAGACCGCCGCGCGCGGCGGCGTGACCGTCATCCCTTCCTTCGCCGTGGGACGGGCGCAGGAACTGCTGTACGAAATCTGGAAGCTGAAGGAAGCCGGCGCGATCCCGGCGGCGCTGCCGGTCTACCTGAACAGCCCGATGGCCGTCGACGCCACGCGGCTCTACATCAAGCACCGCAGCCAGCACCGGCTTGATGAGCGCAGTTGCAAGGCGCTGGGCCACGTGGCGCATATCGTCAACAGCGTGGAGGAATCGATGGCGCTGAACCGGCGCCAGACGCCCATGGTCATCATCGCCGCCAGCGGCATGGCCACCGGCGGCCGCGTGCTGCACCACCTGAAGGCGTTTGCCGGCGATGCGCGCAACACCATCCTGTTCGCCGGTTTCCAGGCCGCCGGCACGCGCGGTGCGCGCCTGCTGGCCGGCGAAACGTCGGTCAAGATCCACGGCGAATATTATCCGGTGCGGGCCCGCGTCGAATTGATCGGCAACCTGTCGGCGCATGCCGACGCCGATGAAATCATGGGCTGGCTGTCCCATTCCACAGCTACCCCGCGCCAGGTGTTCGTCACCCACGGCGAGCCGGCTGCGGCCGACGCGCTGCGCCGCCGCATCGGGGAACAGCTGCATTGGCCGTGCCGTGTGCCGGACTATCTCGAAGAAGTGGTGCTGGAGTAGGGGAATGCCGTGGCTGCCGTGCTGGAAATCTCGCTTGCCGCGCTATTCGGGGCGTTGCTGGCTGCCGCCCTGACGACATGGCTGATGTTCCGCCACGTGGCGGGCATTGCGCGCCTGCTGCGGCAGCGCATGCGCAGCGCGGAGTCGCGCGAGCACCTGGTGGCCAAGGTGTTCGATGCGACGTCCGAAGGCATCCTGGTGGTTGACCGGGACATGCGCATCGTGGAGGCCAACCGCGCCTTCGTGGCCATGAGCGGATATGCCCGCCATGAGCTGATCGGCCAGCATCCGCGCATCATGCAATCGGGGAAGCAGGACGCGGATTTCTATAAGGCCATGTGGCAAGGCTTGCTGGGTACGGGCCAGTGGCAGGGCAAGGTGTGGGACCGGCGCAGCGACGGTTCCCTGTTCGCGGCCCACCTGACCCTGAGCGCCGTACGCGATACGCAGGGCCGGGTGCAGCATTACTTCGCCCTGTTCACCGACATCACGCAGGAATGCGCACACCAGGAGGAAATCGAGCAGATGGCCTTCATTGACCCGCTCACGCGCCTGCCGAACCGGCGCCTGATGGAAGACCGGCTGCAACAGGCGCTGGCCTTCGCCACGCGCGCGGAGAAGCTGGTGGCCGTCTGCGTGATGGACCTGGATGGCTTCAAGAACGTCAACGATACGTTCGGCCACGTGGCGGGCGATGCGGTGCTGGTCGAAGTGGCGGGCCGGCTGCAGCAGGTGGTGCGGGCCAACGATACCGTGGCGCGCATGGGTGGCGATGAATTCGTGCTGCTGCTGGCAGGCCTGAACGACGTCGGCGAAGCGGAGGAAATCATCGAGCGTACCCTGGCGGCGGTGCGGGCGCCGGTGCGGCTGGCCGACGAGCAGCCGGCCTATGTTTCGGCCAGCATTGGCCTGGCGGTGTTTCCTTACGATGCGCAGCTGGCCGACGACCTGCTGCGCCGCAGCGACGCGGCCATGTACGCTGCCAAGCGCCAGGGCCGCGATCGCTGCAAGAGGGCGCTGCCGCGCTAATTCAACTGCAGGCGGCGCAGGAATTTTTCCGGCGGCAGGTAGCCGATGACGCGCGCCTGTGGCACTTCATTGCCGCCGGCGTCGAACATGACGATGCCGGGCGGCCCGAACAGCTTGAAGCGTTTCATCAGGGCGCGGTCTTCGTCGCTGTTGGCGGTGACGTCGGCCTGCAGCAGGTGCATTTCCTGCATGGCGGCTTTCACGCGCGCGTCGCTGAAGGTGAGGCGCTCCATCTCCTTGCACGAAACGCACCAGTCGGCGTAGAAGTCCAGCATGACGGGCTTTTTCGCACTGGCCAGTGCCTGCTCAAGGTCGGCGACGCTGCGCACGCGCGTGAAGCGGGGACCGTGTTCGCCGCCTTCCGCCGCCACCATGCCGGCGGCCGTGCCCTGGCCGCCGCGCAGGTGAGCCAGTGGCTGCAGCACGTCGCTGCCGGAACTGGCGGCGCCGACCAGTTCGAACAGGCCGGCCAGCAGCATCAGCACGCCCAGCGCCCTGGTCGCATACGCGCCGGCGCCGGCGCCTTGCGGCACTGCTTCGCCGACGCGCAGGAAGGCGGCGCACAGGATGGCGAAGGCGCCCCACAGTGCCATGCCGGCGGTCACGGGCAGCACGGGGCTGACCATCCAGATCGCGACGGCGATCAGCAGCAGGCCGAAGATCTTCTTCACATGGTTCATCCAGGCGCCGGCGCGCGGCAGCAGACTGCCCGCCGACAGGCCGGTCAGCAGCAGCGGCACGCTCATGCCGCATGCCATCGCGAACAGTGCACCGGCGCCGACCAGGGCGTTGCCGGTCTGGCTGATATACAGCAGGGCGCCGGCCAGCGGACCGGCCACGCATGGCCCGACGATCAGGGCGGACAGCGCTCCCATGGTGAATACCGCGGCCAGGCGGCCGCCGGACAGCCTGCCGCTGGTGCTGCTCAGGCGCGTCTGCAGGGCGCTTGGCAGCTGCAGCTGGTAGACGTCGAACATCGACAGGGCCAGTGCCACCAGCAGCGCGCCGAACGTCAGCAGCACCCAGGGCTTCTGCAGCGCACCGGCCAGGCCTTCGCCCGCCAGCCCGGCGGCCACGCCCAGGGCGGTGTAGACCATGGCCATGCCCAGGCTGTAGGAGGCGGCCAGCAGCAGGCCACGCCGGCGCGTCACCTGCGCTTCGCCGACGATGATGGAGGACAGGATCGGCACCATCGGCAGCACGCAAGGCGTGAAGGACAGCAGCAGCCCGAAGGCCAGGAAGGCCAGCCCGATGCGCCAGGCGCTGCCGCCCTGCAGCGTGCGCTGCGCGAGCGACATGTCATCCTCCCCAGGTGCGCCCGCGGCCGCGCCGGTCGCCTGCCCGGCACGCGCACCCGCGTCGCCGCCGCTGTCTGCGCCGCCAGCGCCAACTCCGTCGGCCAGGGCAAGCAGCACGCCCGGCGACGCCGGATCGACCCGGTAGCGCCGTTCAGCCGGTGGATAGCACAACCCCGCATCCGCGCAGCCCTGGTAGGTGACGCTCAACGTGGCCGCCGGGCGCCCCTGCCAGGGCAGCTGCAACGCCAGCTGTCCCGCATAGGTTTCCATCTCCTTGCCGAAATTCTCATCGAACTTGCGCGTCCCCGTGGGCAGCGCGACCGGCAGCACGGCGCCATCACTGCGCAAGGAGATGCGGTCGCGATAAAGGTGATACCCGGGCGCGATCGTCCAGCGCACGGCCAACCGCTGGTCCGCGCCCAGTTCCGCGCGCACGGCAAACGCCTGTTCCGGCGCCAGGAAGTCGTCGGCCAGCGCAGGACCGCCAACGGTAGCCGACAGCAGCGCGGCTGCCAGCCATTGAATCAGGTACTTCATGATCTATCTCCGATAAATGCGGCCATCCTGGTCGATGGCCAGGTAGGACAAGCCTGACTGCTCAAGGAAATCCAGGCCATCGCGCTCCATCAGCATCGCCGTCGTGCTGCAGCTGCCGGCCGTGATGGCCAGCGGTGCCGTCACGCTCACCGAGCGCCAGTAGCACACCGGCATGCCGCTGCGCGCATCGAGGATGTGGCAATAGCGCCGTCCATTGGCCTCGAAATAGCGTTCATAGTCGCCACTGGTGGCCAGCGCGCCCCGGCTGAACGGCACGCTGGCGACCGTCTCGCGCTGCCGGCGCGGATGCTGGATGCCGATTTGCCACGCCTCCCCATCCGGCTGCGGCCCCAGGAAGCGCATGTCGCCGCCCAGGTTCACATAGCCATGCCGCGCGCCCTGCGCCGCCAGCAGTTCCGCCGCGCGGTCGGCCGCATACTCCTTGCCGAAGCCGCCGAAGTCCAGTTCCATGCCGGCCAGCGGCAAGCGCACGCTGTCGCCATCGCGCTGCACCCGCTCCCAGCCGACCAGAGGCAGCAGGCGCTCCAGCGTCTCGCGCGCGGGCACGCCGCCCAGCCGGAAATCCCAGGCCTTGCGCAGCACGCCGGACGTGATGTCGAAGCGCCCGCCGCTGCTGCGGTACAGCGCGTCCGCATAGTTCAGCAGGGCCACGGTCTCCGCATCGCAGGCCACCGCCTCGCGCCCCGCGGCCGCATTGATGCGGCTGACGATGCTGTCGGGCCGGTAGCGCGAAAACGCCGCCTCGATGCGCCGTACTTCTTCCAGCGCCGGTCCGGCCAAGGCGCGCGCCTCGGCGCCGGAAGCGGCGGCCAGCCGGATCTCGCAGCGGCTGGCCATGGCCTGGAAGTCGACGGTGAACACTGGGCTTACCACTGGCGTGTCACCCCGACTTGCAGGCTGACGGCCCGCATCGGCGCCAGCCCCGGGCTGCCCGTGCCGAACACGCGCCACGCGCCGCGCTGTTCATAGCGTTCGACCTTGACGTCCATGGCCCAGTCGCGGTTGAGCTGCCTGGCCAGCTTCACGCCCAGCGTCACGGCGCCAAAGCCGGACAGGCGCTGGTCGGCCGAACTGGCCTGGCCGCTACCGAACACATAGCCGGGCGGGAAGGGCGGGCCAAGCCGGCTGTCGTACACCGGGTCGAAATAGAAGTCCGCCGCGCGCTGCGTGTACAGGCGCACGCCCGGCGTGACGCTCCAGCCGCCGGCCAGGCCCTGCACCCATTCCGCGCCCAGCGTATGCGCCTGCACGCCGAAGCTGTCGCGGTAGAAGCGGTAACTCAGGCGGCTGGTGGCGCCCTGCGCCACGAAGCGGTGGTTCCATTGCAGCAGCGCCGTATCCTGGCGCCGCGTATCGGGGCGGTTGTCGGCCAGCTTGTACGGGTCCGAGTAATAGCCATGGCCCCGGCTATGGGTCAGCGTGAACTGGGCCACGTCGAATGGTGCCAGCACGCGGGTCACGCCGGCCAGCACGCTCACTGTCTGCCGGCCGGCATCCTGCACCGCGTGGTTGACCGGGTTGATGCTGTCGTCCGAACCGCCCACGCCGAAATTCCAGGTGGTGTTCTTGTCTTCGCTCGACAGCGACGCCTGCAGCGACAGGGCGCGCGACACGTAATCGTGCTCGGTCGAATATGCGGCCGACACGCTGACGGAAGCGCGCGGCAGGTAGCGCGTGACCGTCACGTCGCCCGCCTTGCGCAGGTCGTCCATGCGCGACGCCCCGGAGACGGCCGTGTGGTAGCGCGGCGAGGCGCCCGACACGTCGTCCACCGTGGCGCTGGCCGCCAGCGACCATTCGCCGGCAATCGGCGCCAGCACCGACACCGCCGGCGCATGCACGCGCACCCGGTCCAGGCCCGGCTGGTCCTCCTTGTAATAGAGGTACTTGACGCCGACGCTGCCGCGTTCGGGCGCCGATTCGGCATGCACGGCGCCGATCCCCGGCAGCAGCATCGCCGCCGCCAGCAAGGCCTGGCCGACCGGCACGCCGTTCTGTGGTTTGTTGTCCATGGTGCTCCCTGTCAGTTGCAGCCGCAGCCGCCGCCACCGACGGCGCTGCCGCCGGATGCCGCTTCCTTGCTGGCGTAAATGTGTTCGTTGAAGCGCGTCTCAAGGGCGTCGCCCTGCAGCAGCATGTCGGCGCGTGCCAGCTCGCCCCGTTCCCAGGGCTTGGCGCCGGGCAGCGCGCAGCCGCCCAGCGCGGCCGCCAGTACCGCTGCCGCCAGCAGGCGCGCGGCGGATGCATGGCGCGGGCTCATTGGCGGCCTCCCAGTGCGCTCTTGATGCGCGCTTCGAGCACCGTGCGGTCGGCGGGACGGAAGCCGCTGTGCTCATACAGCACCTTGCCGTCGGGGCCGATCAGCACGCTGCTTGGCATACCCTTGATGCCGTAGTTGCGCGGCGCGGTGCCGTTGGGGTCGAAAGCGATCACGAAGCTGGCCGGGGTCGCGCTCAGGAAGCTGCGTGCGTCGTCCGTTTTCGCATCGACGTTGATGCCGACCACCTGCAAGCCTTGGGCGCCGTAGCGCGCCTGCATCTCGTTCATCCAGGGGAAAGACTGGCGGCATGGGCCGCACCAGGAGGCCCAGAAGTCGATGTACACCAGCTTGCCCTGGTACTGCTCCAGCTTGACGGTGCCGGATGGGCCGGACAGCGAGAACGCCGGCGCGGGTTGGCCCGGCTCCAGCGCCAGGGCCTGGCCGGCTGCCGCCAGCGCGGCGGCGGCAGCCAGCACGCGTGCCTGGCGGCGGCGCCACAGCAGCACGCCGGCGGCCAGCACGGCCAGCACCGCCAGCATCGGGTCGTTGCCGCCGCTGATCGAAGAGCAACCGCCGCCGCCGCGGTTCTGCATCGTGCCGGACGTATTGGCGGCCGCCGTACCCTGGCCGCTGAGGGCGGCCTGCCAGCTGCCGCCGCTGCCCTGCAGCGTGACCGTGCCGGTGGCGCTGCCCGCCGACACCGGGGCGAAGCGCACCGCCAGTTCGCACGAGGCGCCCGGCTGCAGCGTCAGCGGGAAGGCGCCGCACACATTGGCCTCGCCGGTGGCGATGGCGAACGGGCCGCTGAAGGCCGCGCTGTTCAGCACCAGGGCCGCCGCGCCATTGTTGGCCAGCACGAAGCGCTTGATGATGCCGCTGCCGCCCACGGCGGTGCTGCCGTAATCGAAGGATTGCGGCGTCAGGCCAAGCGCGGGCGTGACGGAGGGCACGGCGCTGGCATTGCCGCTCAGGCGCACGTTGAACTGCGCACCGCCGTCGGTGACCAGCAGCATGTCGGCGCTGCGCGCGCCGGCCGCGGTGGGCTTGAAGCTGGCGTCGATGGTGCAGCTGGCGCCCGGGCTCAGCGTGGCGCTGGCGGCGCAGGTGCCGGCCAGCGCGAAGTCGCCGGGGTGGCTGCCGCCCAGCACCAGCGAGGCAATCTTCAGCGCCGCCGTGCCGCTATTGGACAGGGTGGTACTGCGCGCCGCCGACTGCTGGCCGACCTGGGTGTCGGCAAAGGCCAGCGGGCCGTTGTCACTCAGCGCCGGGCGCGCCACGGCCGCCGCGGTGCCGGTGCCGGTGATGGCCACCGACAGGTCGGCGGCATTGGAGCGCACCAGCAGGGTGGCGGACACGTCGCCGGCCGTGGTCGGGGCGAAGTTCAGCGGCACCGTGCAGCTGGCGCCGACCGCCAAGGTGGCATTGCAATCGCCGCCGTTGATGGTGATGCTGGGGGCGCCGCTGACCACGATGCTTGCGAGGGCCAGCGCCACGTTGCCGCGGTTGCTGAGGGTCACGCGCTGCAGCGCGGCGGCGGCGCCGATGGTCTGGGTGCCGAAGGCCACCGCGCTCGGGCTGGCGGCAATGGCCGGAGCCGGGGCGCTGGCGGTGCCGGACAGGTTCACCGCCACATTGGCATTGCTGGCGTTGGAGGCCAGGTTCAGGCTGGCCGCGAAGGCGCCTGCCGCCGTGGGCAGCGCCTGCACGACGATGGTGCAGCTGGCGCCGGCCGCGACCGGCGCCGTGGTGGCGCAGGTGCCGCCCAGCGAGAACAGGCCGGCCTGCGCACCGGACAGGCCGATGCTGGAGAAGGTGAGCGGCGCCTGGCCGCTATTGGTCAGGGTCAGGGTGCGCTGCGAGGCGGCATTGGTCGGCACCGCGCCGAAGTCCAGTGCGTTGGCCGACAGCGACAGCGTGGCCTGGGCCACGGCGTTGCCGGTGCCGGACAGCGCCACGCTGCTGGCGCCGCCGGTGGCATTGTGGCTGATCGACAGCGCGGCACTGCGGGCCCCGGCCGCCGTGGGGCGGAATACCAGCTGCACGGTGCAGCTGGCGCCGGCCGCCAGCGCGGCGCCGGACGCGCAGGAACCGCCGGCGACGCGGAAGTCGCCGCTATTGCTGCCGCCCACGGCGATACCGCCGATGTTCAGGGCCGCCGAGCCGCTGTTGGACAGGGTGGTGGCCAGCGCCTGGCTGTCCTGGCCCACGGTGGTGCCGCCGAACGACAGGCTGGCCGGCGCCACGCTGGCGGCTGGCGCCGCCGACACGTTCGGGTTGCCGATAAAGGCGGCCAGGTCGGCGATTTCCGCCGCCGAGAACTTGCCGTTGTAGAGCGTTCCCATGCCGCCGCGATTGGCGGCAAAGGCGGCGCTGATCACGGACGGGTTGTTGGCGGCGGCCAGGATGCCGTTGACGTTGTTGGCCGGCGACGGGCCGTGGCAGGCGGCGCAGCTGGTGCCGCCTGACGCCGGCCCATTCAGGTAAAGGCTCTTGCCGTTCAGGGCGTCGGCCGCGTGCGCGCTGTGCGCTGCTTGCGCCAGGCCCAGTGCCAGCAAGGCCCATGGTCGGAGATGTTTCATCGGTGCTCCCTGTGATTGATGGATGGATCAGGCACACATCGACAAGGCCCAGGCGTTGCTCACGCCATGCAGCACGGCGCACAGCCGCCAGTCGCGCCAGCGCTGGAAGGCCAGGCCGAACGCCACGCCCGGCCCGAACACCAGCGCCGCCGCCAGCGGCCCGGAGCCCAGGTGCAGGGCGCTGAACGCCGCCGCGCTGGCCAGCACGGCCACCGTGGCGCCGGTGCGCGGCAACAGCCAGCTGTGCAGCCCGGCCCGCACCACGCACTCCTCCAGCAGCGGCGCCAGGAGCAGCAGGCGCAGCACGGCGGCCGGGTCCGGCGACAGCAGGGCGGGGCCGCAAATGGCGGAGTGGGCAAGCACGGGGTACTGAGCATTCTGTCAATGTTGTAACTGTCAATACCGCCGCACGGGAAAATGGTTCAAAATCGGGGCGGAAAATTTTTTTTCGGATTTCTTGAACCTTTTGGCGCCTGCCGTGTATTCACAGGCGTAAAAAGGAGAACAATGCATGCGGTGTGGCAGGGGGATGGGAGTGACGGGCGAGCTGGATGATGGCGAACTGGTACGGCGGGTAGGGGGCGGCGACCGCCTGGCCTTCCAGGCCCTGTATCGCGCCTATTTTCCGCGCCTGGCCCGCTTCCTCGACCGCATGACGCGCAACGTGCCGCTGCTGGAAGAAATCGTCAACGACACCATGCTGGTGGTGTGGCAGAAAGCCGCCAGCTACGACGGCAGCAGCAAGGTGTCGACCTGGATTTTCGGCATCGCCTACCGCCAGGCCCTGAAGGCGCTGCGCGGGCTGGACGAGCCGGTGGAGGATTTGACGGAGACGGCCGGCGAGGAATGGCAGGAGCCGGAACACGCGATGGCGGCGCTGCAGCTGCAGCGCGGCGTGGGCCGCGCCCTGGATGCCTTGCCGCTGGAGCAGCGGGTGGTGGTGTGCCTGACTTTTTACCACGGCATGGCCTACCAGGAAATCGCCGAAACCATGGGCTGCCCGGTCAATACGGTGAAGACGCGCATGTTCCACGCGCGGGCCCGCTTGAAGGACATGTTGTCCGACCATTTGGAAGCATTACGATGAATACGCAAGATCCCTCGAACGTCGCGGAGCACCAGGACATGCAGGAACTGCTGCCCTGGTATGCCGCCGGCTCGCTGTCCGACAGCGAGGCAGCACGCGTGCAGCAGCACCTGCGCGACTGCCCCGCCTGCCGCGCCGAGCTGGCCTGGCAGCGCCGCCTGCTCGAAACCGCCGCCCCCTTGCCGGCCGGCCTGGACCAGGAACGCGCGCTGGCGCGCCTGATGCCGCGGCTGGACCAAGCGGAGGCGCCGGACCAGTTGGCCCAGCCTGTCGCCAAACCATCCCCCGCAGTACAGCCGCCGTTCCGCTTGGCCAGTGCAGTGCTTGACTGGCTGCGCGGGCACGGCGACTGGAGGGGCTGGGCCATCGCGGCACAGGCGGCGGTGATCGTCGTGCTGGCAGCGCACTTGCTGCCGGCCGGCGCACCGCCCGCTTACCATGCGCTCGGCAGCGCGCCCGCCGCTACGCCGGACGTGCTGGTGGTGTTCAAACCGGACGCCAGCGTGCATGACATGCAAAGGCTGCTGAAGGCGGCCGGCGCGCGCCTGGCCGGCGGCCCCACCGCCACCGGCGCCTGGCTGCTTGACGTCGATCCGCCGCAGCGCGCGGCCGCGATCGCGCTCCTGCGCGCCGATCCGGCGGTGGAGCTGGCCGAAGCGCTGGCAGCGGAGGGCGGGCAGTGAGACGTTGGCTGATCCTGCTGTGGATGCTGGCGGGCCTGGCCCTGGCGCAGGGCGCGCCGCCGCCCTCCGCCACCCCGGGGGAGGGCGGTACCGACATCCTGGTCATGCTGCATCTGCCGGCGCCGCACTTCCGCGCCGACGGCTACGGCGGCGACGGTTACCGCGACGATGGGGGGCGCCAGGCGCGCCAGCGCATCGCCGTGGCGCTGGCACGCGAACACGGCATGCAACTGATGGAAGACTGGCCGATGCCGGCGCTGAACGTCGATTGCTACCGCATGCGCCTGGCTGCGGGGCAGGATGCGGCCGCCGTGCTGGCGGCCCTGGGCCGCGACCGGCGCGTGGCCTGGGCCCAGTCCATCCAGGAATTCAGCGCGCAGGGCAGTGGGGGCAATGGCGGCGACCCGCTGTACCGCGTGCAGCCTGCCGCCGCGCCGTGGCAGCTGCAGCAGCTGCACAAGTCCGCCACCGGGCGCAAGGTGCTGGTGGCGGTGATCGACAGCGGGGTGGAAGCCAGCCATCCTGACCTGGCCGGCCAGGTGGCGCTGCAGGAAAACTTCGTCGACGGCCAAAGCTATGTGGCGGAGGAGCACGGGACGGCGGTGGCCGGCGTGATCGCCGCCCGTGCCGACAACGGCATCGGCATCGCGGGCGTGGCGCCGGAAGCGCGGCTGCTGGCACTGCGCGCCTGCTGGCAGGCCGACGGCGGCACGCGCTGCAACAGCTTCACCCTGGCCAAGGCACTCAATTTCGCGCTGCTGCACAACGCCCAGGTGATCAACCTCAGCCTGTCCGGACCGCAGGACCGCCTGCTGCAGCAACTGGTGGCGGTGGCGCAGGCGCGCGGCATCCGCGTGGTGGGCGCCATCGATCCGGGCCGCGGCGATGGCGGCTTCCCGGCCAACAGCCCCGGCGTGTTTGCCGTGGCGGCCGACGATGCGCCCGGCCACAGCAGCCAGGCCTTGCTGGCGCCCGGGCGCGACATCCCCACCACCATGCCCGGCGCGCGCTGGGGCATGGTGTCCGGTTCTTCCTATGCCGCCGCGCACGTGAGCGGCATGCTGGCCGTGATCGGCGAACTCAAGCCGCAGCTGGCCGCCGACCGCCTGCGCGACGGCATCGTGCGCAGCAGCGGGCGCGCACCGTTGACGGGCATAGATCTTTGCGCCACCATCATGCGCATTACCGGTAAATGTTCCTGCGCATGCCCCAACCCTTCCGACAACCTGGCGCGCTCGCCCTGATTGGGCTGGCCTGCCTGTGCGCGGCGCCGGCGCAGGCCCAGGTGAGCGGCAGCGCCGGCCTGGTGTCGGACTACCTGTACCGCGGCATCTCGCTCAGCGCCGGCAAGCCGGCGGCGCGCCTGTCGCTGGACTTCGACGGCGCGTCCGGCTGGTACGCTGGCGGCCAGGTGGTGAACGGTCAGCTGGCCATGCAATCGCACCGCAACGCCCAGTGGCTGGGCTACGCCGGGTATGCGCGGCGCCTGGCTTCCGGCCTGGCGTGGGAGGCGGGCATGTCGGCCTATGCCTTCCATGGCACGCCCGGCTGGAATTTCCGCGAGTATTTCGCCGGCCTCTCCTTCGACAATTATTCGCTGCGCCTGCATGTGGCGCCGGACTACCTCGGTTTCGGCGAGCGCACGGTGTACGCCGAACTCAATGGCGGCGCGCCGCTGGCGCCCGGCTGGCGTGTGTTCTGGCGCGGCGGCTACCTGTACGCGCCGCACCACGCGGCCAGCAACCGCGCCGAAGGGCGCATCGGCATCGGCAGGTCCTTCGATGCCTGGCAGCTGCAGCTGTCGCTGGAGGCTGCGCGCCTGCGCGGCCAGGGCGGCGGCTACGACAGCTACGGCGCCGCCAGCGCGCCCGGCAGCAAGGTTCATGGGAAGGCCGTGCTCGGGCTGGCGCGCCGCTTCTGACTTGATCCAGGTCATTCCGGGCGCCACGTCGATCGCTTAGGCTGGGCGAATGGATTGAAGGGGAGACCTATGGGATATGCATTGCGGGCCAGGCGGCTCGGGATCGACACCTACCAGCAGCCGGTGGCCTACCTGCGGCGCGACAGCGCCGTGTGCCGGGCGGAGGGTTTCGAAGCGCAGTCGCGCATCGAGCTGCAGTGCGGCACGCGCATCGTGGCCGCCACGCTGAACGTGGTCGACGGCAGCCTGCTGGCAGGCCAGGACGTCGGGCTGTCCGAGGCGGCCTGGGAAGCGCTGGGCGCGACGCCGGACGTGCAGGTCACCGTGCGGCACCCCGCGCCGCTGGCCTCGTTCGCCGCGGTGCGCGGCAAGATCCACGGCCGCCCGCTGGACGACGGCGCGGCGCAGGCCATCGTTGCCGATATCGCCGCCGGCCGCTACCCGGACATCCACCTCTCCAGCTTCATCACCGCCTGTTCCGGCAACCGCCTCGACCTGGCCGAAACCATCGCCCTGACGCGCGCCATGGCGGCCGCCGGCCAGCGCATGCACTGGCCGGCGCAAGTGGTGGTGGACAAGCATTGCGTCGGCGGCCTGCCGGGCAACCGCACCACGCTGCTGGTGGTGCCGATCGCCGCCGCCTGCGGCCTGACCATGCCCAAGACCTCGTCGCGCGCCATCACTTCGCCGGCCGGCACCGCCGACACCATGGAAACCCTGGCCCCGGTGGCGATCGGCATCGATGCCATGCGGCGCGTGGTGGAGCAGGAAGGCGGCTGCATCGTGTGGGGCGGCAGCGTGACCCTGAGCCCGGCCGACGACGTGCTGATCCGCGTCGAGCGCCCGCTGGAACTGGACAGCGACGGCCTGCTGGTGGCATCGGTGCTGTCGAAGAAGCTGGCGGCTGGCGCCAGCCATGTCCTGATCGACATCCCGGTCGGGCGCACCGCCAAGGTCCGTTCGGAGCAGGCCGCGCAGCAGTTGGCGGCGCGCCTGGAGGGCGCCGGCCGCGCGCTCGGCCTGGCCGTGCATTGCGTGGTGAGCGACGGCAGCCAGCCGGTGGGGCGCGGCATCGGCCCCGCGCTGGAAGCGCTGGACGTGCTGGCCGTGCTGCAGGGAGCGGCCGATGCGCCGCAGGACTTGCGCCAGCGCGCCCTGGCCCTGGCGGCCGGCGTGCTGGAACTGGGCGGCCGGGCGGCGCCCGGAGCCGGCCTGGCGCTGGCGGCGCACACGCTGGATTCGGGCGACGCCTGGCGCAAATTCCAGGCCATCTGCGCCGCCCAGGGCGGCCTGCGCGAGCCGCCGCGCGCCGCCTGCATCCATGTGCTGGAAGCGCGCCATGCGGGCCGCGTGGTCGCCATCGACAACCGCAAGCTGGCGACGCTGGCCAAGCTGGCCGGCGCACCGCGCGCGGCGGCGGCCGGCGTGCGCTACTTCGCCCCGCTGGGCAGCCGCGTCGAAGTGGGACAGGCGCTGCTGGCCATCCACGCCGAGACGCCGGGCGAACTGGCCTATGCGCTCGAGTATGCCGAGGCGCAGCCCAACCTGGTCACCGTGGAGGATGCATGAGCCGTATCCTGCTGATCCAGGGCCATCCCGACCCGGCCGGCGGGCATTTGTGCCATGCCCTGGCCGAGGCCTATGCCCGGGCCGCGCGCGCTGCCGGCCACCAGGCGGATGTGGTCACGCCCGCCACGCTGGACTTCCCGCTGCTGTCCAACGCGCACGAGTGGGAACAGGGCGAGGTACCGCCCGCGCTGGCGCCGGTGCAGCAGGCGATCGCCGCCGCAGGCCACATCGTGATCTTTTATCCGCTCTGGCTGGGCGACATGCCGGCGCGCCTGAAGGCCTTCCTGGAACAGGTGGCGCGGCCCGGCTTTGCGCTGGCGCGCGAGGCCGGCAACCCGCTGCATGCCGGCTTGCTGGCCGGCCGCAGCGCGCGCGTGGTGGTGACCATGGGCATGCCGGCCCTGTTCTACCGCTGGTATTACGGCGCGCACAGCCTGAAATCGCTGGAGCGGAACATCCTGCGCTTCGTCGGCATCGCGCCGGTGCGCAAGACGCTGGTGGGCGGGGCGGGCAAGATGGATGCGGCCACCGTGCAGAAATGGTGCCAGCGCATGCAGGTGCTGGGCGCGCGGGCGCTGTGAGGCGGCGCCGCCTCAGCGCCGCGGGTTGTCGCTGCGCGCGGCGATGGCGCGGTTCAGGCGCTCCATGATGTCCGCCGGCACGTCGCGGCTGCAGACGATGTGGCGCTTCAGGCCGGGCGGCATGTCGGGGAAGTCGAGCAGCACCATGGTTTGCAGCTCGGGGTACTTGGTGCGCAGGTAATTCCAGTCTTCGCGGTCCACGAACATGTAGTCGGCGCGGCCCATCGCCACCATGCGGAACATGGCCGACGTTTCCACGGTCCTCTTCATCACCCGGTTCTCGCTGCGCGCGATCAGCGCATCCAGTTCAGGCCCGTATGACACGCCATCGACCTGGCCCAGGGTCAGGCCCTTGTCCGCCAGCAGCGACTTCAGGTTGGGATGGGACTTGATGCGGGCCGCCACGGCCGGCACCGCCATGACGGCGTGCGGCTGGTCGGTATGCATGGGGATCGAGTACTGGGCCACGGCTTCGCGTTCAGGCAGGCGGTACCAGCTGATGGAGCAGTAATTCTGCATGCCGTGGCTGAAATTGGCCCAGATGCGCTTCTGCGGCTCGTTGACGAAGCGCACCGGCACGCCGGCGGCGGCGAAGATCTGCTTTGCGCGATCGAGCATGAAGCCCTTGGCGACGCCGTTTTCAAAATAATAATACGGCGGCTTTTCGCGCCAGGCCACCGTCAACGGCGCTTGCGCCAACGCATCCGCCGCGCCGCCCGCTGCCAGTGCTCCGATTAAATATTTCTGCCACATGCAGCCATTATAATAGGTTCAAGCCCGCAGAAAGGAGTAGCAATGTCCAGCCGTCCCCACGTAGCACCCCGCATGTTCGACGACCCTTCCGCAGCACTGGCCCAGGTCCGGGCCATTTACGACGACAGTATCCGCCACCTGCGCGAGGCGCTGCAGCGCTTCGTCGAGGGCGAAACGCCCACCGAGCGGGTGCGCGCCTGCTATCCCTATGTGCGGGTGCAGACGGAGACCGTGGCGCGCGCCGACTCGCGCCTGTCCTACGGTTTCGTGGCCGGTCCCGGCGCCTTCGAGACCACGCTGACGCGGCCCGACCTGTTCGCGGACTACTACACCGAACAATTCCGCCTGCTGCTGAAAAACCATGGCCAGCAGCAGATGCAGATCGAGGTGGGCCTGAGCGCGCAGCCGATCCCGATCCATTTTTCCTTCGCCGAGCATGACCACATCGAAGGCAGCCTGAGTGCCGAGCGCCGCCTGCTGATGCGCGACGTGTTCGACCTGCCCAACCTGGCCGCCATGGACGACGGCATCGCCAACGGCACGTATGAAGCGGCGCCGGGCGAGGCGCAGCCGCTGTCGCTGTTCACCGCGCCGCGCGTCGACTATTCGCTGCAGCGCCTGCGCCACTACACGGGCACTTCCCCCGAGCACTTCCAGAACTTCGTCATGTTCACCAACTACCAGTTCTACATCGACGAATTCGTGCGCCTGGGGCATGAGCTGATGGCCAGCCCGGACAACGACGGCTACGTGGCCTTCGTGGAGCCGGGCAACCTGGTGACGCGCCGCGTCGGCCATGCCATGCAGCCGGGCGACGACCTGGGCGCGGCGCCGCCCCGCCTGCCGCAGATGCCCGGCTACCACCTGGTGCGCGCCGACGGCAGCGGCATCAGCATGGTGAACATCGGCGTCGGCCCGGCCAATGCCAAGACCGCCACCGACCACATTGCCGTGCTGCGCCCGCACGCCTGGCTGATGCTGGGGCACTGCGCCGGCTTGCGCAACACCCAGCAACTGGGCGACTACGTGCTGGCCCACGGCTATGTGCGGGAAGACCATGTGCTGGACGAGGACTTGCCGCTGTGGGTGCCGATCCCGGCCCTGGCCGAGGTGCAGGTGGCGATCGAATCGGCGGTGGCGGAAGTCACGCAGCTGGGCGGGCATGACCTGAAGCGCGTGCTGCGCACCGGCACCGTGGCCAGCACCGACAACCGCAACTGGGAATTGCTGCCGCAGCGCACGCCCGAGCGGCGCTTCAGCCAGAGCCGGGCGGTGGCGCTGGACATGGAAAGCGCCACCATCGCCGCCAACGGCTTCCGTTTCCGCGTCCCTTACGGCACGCTGCTGTGCGTCAGCGACAAGCCGCTGCACGGCGAAATCAAGCTGCCCGGCATGGCCAACCAGTTCTACCGCGACCGCGTCGACCAGCACCTGCGCATCGGCATCCGCGCGCTGGAAAAGCTGCGCGGCCTCGGCTCGGACCGGCTGCACAGCCGCAAGCTGCGCAGCTTCGCCGAAGTGGCCTTCCAGTAGCGGCAGCGCGCCAGGGGCTAGCGCGGCAGCCCGGCGCCGGCGGCAATGCGGCGCACCAGCCAGAGCCCGACAATGTCGACAATGGCGTGCGCCAGCATCGCCGCCAGCAGCCCGGCATACTGGAACGCGAGGCCGAGCAGCATGCCCATGCCGAACACGCCGCTGGCCTGCCATAGCGCGGCGCGGTCGAGGCGGCGGAAGTCGTAGGCGCCGGCGTGCACCAGCAGGAACAGCAGGCTGGCCAGCCAGATCCCGGCCAGCGGTTGCAGCGCGGCGCGGAACAGCAGTTCCTCCGAAAAGCCGGCCGCCAGCGAAATCCAGAGCGGGTTCCAGCCCTCGAGGTCGAGCCGCGCGTAGCTGGTGGCGGTGCGCTGCACCGCTTCGGCAGCGGGCTTGCGCAGCGTGGTCAGCGCCGACGCCGCGCCGACGGCGCTGCCAAGCAGCGTGCCGGCCAGTACCTGCTGCCACCAGGGCAGGCCGCCTGCCAGCAGCCCGCCCAGCGGCGCCCCTTGGACCAGCACGATGAGCGCGATGGCAATGCCGGCCAGGACGGCACAGCTGAACAGTTGCGAGCGCAGCGGGATTTTTTCCATCGGGGTACTGGCAATATAAAAACGATAACTATAAACTAAGCCATACAAGACCAACCGGAGACTGGCGATGCACAATCGCGCAATGGCTGCCATGGCGGCGGCCGCACTGGCATCGGCCCTGGCCACTGCGCTGACGGCCTGCGGCGGCGGAGGGGGCGGCGGCACCGCGCCACCCGTCGTTCCGCCGGTCACCCCGCCGGTGACGCAGCCGCCCACAGGCGCGCTGGCCGACCCGGTGGTCTACAACGGCGGCGCCACCGCCGCGCTGGCAAGCGCCAGCGAACTGGCCGCCACCGCGCACGGCCAACTGACCCTGAACGGGGTTCGCCTCGATTACACCGCCACCACCGGCCACCTGACCGCGCGCGACGCGCACAGCGGCGTGCCGACAGTCTCCTTCTTTTACGTGGCCTACACGCTGGACAACCAGCCCGCCGCGAACCGTCCCGTGACCTTCTTCTACAACGGCGGGCCGGGTTCGGCCTCGCTGTGGCTGCACCTCGGCTCGTACGGGCCGAAGCGGCTGGTGGCGAACCAGCCCGGCAACACGGTGGTGGCCACGCCGGCGCAGGTGGCCGACAACGCGGAAAGCATGCTCGATATCAGCGACCTGGTGTTCGTCGACGCCGTCGGCACCGGCTATTCGCAAGCCATCGCGCCCAGCACCAACCAATCCTACTGGAGCGTCGATGCCGACGCCGCCGCCTTCCGCGATTTCGTGCAGCGCTACGTCGCCGCCAACAACCGCCAGCCTTCGCCGAAATACCTGTTCGGCGAATCGTATGGCGGGCCGCGCACGGCGGTGCTGGCCAACCTGCTGGAAACGGCCGGCACCCGGCTGGCGGGCGTGATCCTGCAATCGCCGATCCTCAACTACAACGCCAACTGCGCCGTGTTCGAGACCTCGCTGGAAGTGAGCTGCGAAGGCTATGTGCCAAGCTATGCGGCGATCGGCGCCTACCACCAGCGCGCCAATCCGCTGCCATCGGACTTTTCGTCGTACCTGCAGCAGGCGCGCGATTTCGCGGCCGGCGCCTACCGCTCGGCGATGACGTCCTACCTGCAAAGCCAGCTCGCGCCGCCGCCGGCCGTGACGGCGCAAATGGCCGCCTTCACCGGTATCCCGGCGCTCAACTGGCAGATCGACCTGAATAACGGGCCGGGCTACGTCCAGCGCAGCATCGTGCCGGGCGACATGCTGACGGGCCGCTACGATGCGCGCGTGGTGGCGCCGCGTGCCAGTCCGCTATCGGTGGGCGGCGACCCGTCGCTGGCGGTGGTCAACGAAGCATTCGTGAGCGGCATGCGCAGCTACCTGGCCGATACGCTGCATTACTCGGCCGCGTCGAACTATGTGCCGTTCAATGACTTCATCGACCGCTGGAACTTCAGCCACGACGGCAAGGTGCTGCCTGATACGGTGCCCGACCTGGCCGCCGCCATGACCATCAACCCGGCGCTGAAGGTGCTGTCCCTCAGCGGCTACTACGACCTGGCCACGCCGTTTTACCAGACCGAGAAAGACCTGGCGCGGCTGGGCGCCAGCCAGAATATCGTGGTCCGCAATTACCACAGCGGGCATATGGGCTACCTGGACAATGCGGCGCGCCGCGCCGCGCGCGCCGACCTTGCCGCGTTCTACCAGGGCCATTAAGGAGAAGCAGATGAAACAGGCATTCGCATGCGCCCTGGTGCTGGGCGCGCTGTCCGGTGCGGCGCAGGCGGCGGACGTGCCGCCGCTGCTGCCGCGCAGTGAACCCTATGTGCCGAAAGCGCAGCGCATCCCGTCGCGCGACACGCCCGCCTCCGGGGCCGAACTGAAGGCACAGGCGCTGGCCAAGCTGCGCCAGCGCTTCGACGAAGCGGACACCGACCGCAGCGGCACCCTGACGCAGCAGGAAGCCGCGCGCGCCGGCCTCGGTTACGTGGAAAAGAATTTCGAGGAGATCGACCGCGAGCACAAGGGTGCGGTCAGTTTCGCCGACGTCAAGGCCTTCCTGCGCCAGCGCAAATGATCAGATCATGCTCTCGAACACGATCTTCCATGCGCTGCCTTCGCGTGCCCAGTACTGGCGCTTGCGCAGGCTGGAGCGGTTCTTGCCGATCTTCGATTCAAGGTTGAAGGTGCTGACCAGCATATCGTCGCGGCCCGGATAGCGGAAGATGGTCATGTCGCTCAGCGTCACGTTCAGGCCCGCCACGCTGGCCAGCGGCCGCATGTCCTTCTCGTACCAGGTCTTCAGGTCCTCGCCGTTGGCCGACTTGAACTTGCCGGAATAATTCTTCAGCAAACGCTTGCTGTCGGCGCTCACCAGGTCGGCACGCCAGGCCTCGACCAGGCGCGCCGCGCTTTCGCGTTCCGCATCCCACTTCGCCTGCGAGACGAATTCCTGGTGATCGGCGATCACCACCGGCGTCTTGCCGATATCGACCGATCCTTCCAGCCGGCGCAAGTCGTCGTTGGTGAGCACCACGCAGCCGTCGGACGCCAGCGGCGGCCGGCTGTAATTGTCGGACGGCGTGCCGTGCAGGAAGATGCCGCCGCCGCTGCGGCCATTCAGGCGGTCCCACTCGTTCGGGTAATTGATGCGCAGGGCGCTGGCGCCGTAGAAGTCGGGCAGCTTGGGGCCGGACACGCGGCCGGTGATGTAGTACACGCCGAGCGGCGTTTTCTGGTCGCCCTCGCGGAATTTGTCGACGCCCAGCTTGCCCTGGCTGATGTAGTAGTCGGTCACCAGCCGCAATTTGCCGTTGCTGTTCTGGTAGACGTACAGGCGCGATTGCGCCGCATCGACCACCAGCACGTGGCGCATGTCGGCGCGCAGCTGCAGCACGGAGCGCGGCGCCAGGTCGGGCGCCGGGCGCGCCACCAGGGTTTGCAGGCGCACGCGCGCCTCGTCGCGCAACTCCTTCAGCTTGTCGGTGGGCGCATTGACGCCGGCGCCCAGCTGGTTGACCGGTTTGGTGTGCATCAGCAGCAGGTCGCCGCGGATCAGGTGGCCGACGCGGAAATTCGGATAGGCCTGCACCAGGGCGTCGGCCTTGGCCATGGCTTCCTGCAGCTGGCTGGCGCGCAAATCCTTGTAAATTTCCAGCAGCATGGCTTCGGCAGCCTGCTGCGCGCGCGGGGCTTCGGCAGGATGGATGGATTTCGCCAGGCCGCTGCCGGCTGGCGCCAGCAGCGTGCACGCTGCCAGCAGGGCGCCGGCCGCGGTTCTGGCTTGCTTCGACTTGTCCATCACCCCCCCGACTGCTCTTGCCTGATCAGCCAATTCTTGCCTTGCTTCTCCAGCACCAGGATCTTGCGGCTGGTGGTGCTGAGGCGGTCCGACACATACTTCTGGCGGAACTTCACGGTGGCGGTATTGCCGTTCACCGTGATCTGCGGCGACTCGACCGTCACCTTGATATGGCCCTTGCCTTCGATGCGGGCGGTGCGGTCGGCTTCCCAGGCCTTGCGGTTCTGGCCCTTCGGGGTCTGGAAGTTGCCGCTGTAGGCGTTCAGGTAGCCCTTCATGTCCTGCGCGCTCCAGGCCCTGGCCCAGTTCTCGACAGCCTTGTTGACGTCGGCGCCGTCGGCATCCTCCGCCTTTGCCAATTGTACTGCCGGGGCCGCCGCTGGTGGCATCGCTGGCGCGGCCTTGGCCGCTGGCGCTGGGGGCGGCACGGGCACGGGCGCTGGCGCCGGCTTGGCCTGGGCCACCACCGGGGCAGGTGCGGGCGCCGCCTTGGCGACGGCCGGCGCCGGGGCAGGGGATGAAGCCGCCTTGGCAGGCGCAGGCGCAGGCGCCGGGGCAGGAGATGAAGCCGCCTTGGCAGGTGCCGGCGCGGGCGCCGGCTGGGCGGCCGCGGCCACCGTTACTGCCGCCTTGGCCGGTGCCACGGCCACGGCAACGGGCGCCGCCGCCTCGCCGCCCTTGGGCGCCAGCGTGCGTACCATGGCCAGCTTCGACTTCGGCGGCGGCTGCTGGTTCGAATCCAGCAACTGCATGGCCTTGTCGTAGGACTGGCTGGCCAGTTTGGCATAGACATCGCCCAGGTTTTCATGCGCGGTGGCATAGGTCGGATTGGTGCGGATGGCACGCTCCAATGCCACGCGGGCCTTGTCGTAATTGCCCGCCGCCGCATGCAGCACGGCCAGGTTGTTATAAGGCTCGGGCAATTCCGGATAATCTTCCGTCAGCTTTTGAAAAACCGTAATCGCGTCGGCTGTCTTGCCCTGCTCGGACAAAATCATTCCTTTGATAAAACGCAATTGCGCATCCTTCGGGTGTTGTGAGAGAGCAACGTCGACCTTGGACAAGGCCGCCGGCAACTGCCCGCTGCGCATCAGCTTGTTGATGTCGGAGACCTCATCGGCCTGCACGGCGCCGCACGACAAGAGGATCGCGGCCCCGACAGCAAGGGCGATACGGGAGGAAAATTGCAATGCCTGCATTTATTATTTTGCCGACTGGAAATAAAGGCCCATTTTATCAAAGGTCGGGGGGGCGAATAAACTGAGGGTATGGATTTGAGCATCACACAAGCCGCCGCCGGGCACACCGCGCAGGGATTGCCGCTCTACCTGTTCACCCTCTGCAACCGGCATGGCATGGAAGCCTGCATCCGCACCCTGGGCGCGGCACTGGCCAGCCTGCACCTGCCGGACCGCCACGGGCGCCTGGCCAATATCGTCGATGGATCCCCGCCGGATGCCGGCATCCACCTGCTGCCCGCGCCAGGCCGCGCCCTGCACCGGCTCGCCTGGCACGCCGTGCCGCTGGTGGAGGATGACAGCGTCGGCGTGCGCCTGGTCAGCCCGGGGCCGCATGCCGTGGTGGCGACCTATGTCCTCGACGATGTGAACGGCCTGTCGCTGCACTGCGAAGCGCCGGCCGCCGCCGGGGCCACGATCTCGCTGCGCATGGCGTTCAACCTGGCGGGCGAGGGCAGCGTACTGGGGCAACTGCTGTCGGTGCGCTCCTCGCGCGTGGTGCCGGCCGGCGCCCACGAACAGGAGGTAGCCGGCACGCCCTGGGATTGCCGCACGCCGCGCCCAGTGTGCGAGCTGCCCGGCCAGGCACGCTACCTGCTCGATGCCGGCGACGCGCTCCAGCTGCGCGACCCGGAAAGCGGCCGGCAGTTGGTGCTGGCCACCGATGCCGCCAGCCTGCGCGTCGGCGCCGGCGACCCGCCCAAACACCTGTGGCTGGAGCCCGTCATGGCGGCTGCAGGCGGACATCTTAGCCTGGGTGCGCGAGGCTAAGGCCGCTTCAAAAGCCTGCGGATGTTCACGCAATAGTTCTCACAATTTTCAAGTATAAATGTATCGTCAAAACCGATAGATTCTGCGCGGCGAACGTATTTTTTTGAATCCAGGACATTGGAGCGTTCAAGATTTGATGCTTTCATCAGATAGGCTAGGGCGGTAATGTTTTGCGCAATAGGATATTTCATTAGACGCAATGCCTCGTCACCATACTTAATCGCCCCATCAATATCATTCATTCTGCGTAGCAAGAATTCGGCGTAGTTTCCTTGGTTCCAAGCGCTCGTCGGGTTTTTATCAACAAGCATCTTTAGATACGCCCCGAGCATGTCAGTACGTCCAAGCCGATCATAGGCGCCTATCAAGAGAGCATCTCCTAGCAAGGATGGGTCATTTTCCGCGGCAGCCGTAATGATCGCCACCACAGATGTATAGTCGTCCTTTAACCACATCATTTTCGCTTTGGCCATCGATACTGTCAGGGGCGAAACGTTCCCAGCCTCAGCATTCTTCAGCAATACTTCCGCTTTGTAGTGATCGTCATCGCTAAGCGCGATCGAAAATTTATTGGAAAATATTTGGTCCCGCGATGAGTCTGTTGGATTGATTGCGTCCAGGACCTTTTCTGCGGCAGAACTGAACGTCGGGTCATACTTTTCGATATAGTTTTCGGTTCGCCGATAGCCTTTTGTTAGGAGCCACTCTGCCATGGCCATAGCAACGGACTCTCGTTCGGGCGTCTCCCTGCCTTGCTTTTCGATAATTTGATAGGCATATTGCAGGACGCGTTGGTCCCCTGTATAAGCCTTCGTCAGCCGACTCGCAATTCGGATTCGCTGCTCGGGATCATCGAAGGACTTGAATACGAAGTTCGAAATGTCTCCGTCTTGTGATGGATTGTCGCTAAATTTCGAATATTTCCCAATCAGGTAGATTGCACTCGTCATGGCCTTTCCATTGTCAATTGACAATAGTAATGCCTTACGTGAATTGATCAGTGCCTTATTGTGCTGTTTCAACCTGCCGTAAAGATCAGACCAATTGATGTAAAGCCATGGATCCGCGCTTCCTATTTTTTCCGCGCGTTCCAGCGATCTCTTGGCATTGTTCAGGTCGCCGAGATTTAAATAGGCGTGGCCAGCTAGGATGTACGGTTTTGCATATGCGGGCTGTCTTTTTTGAAGATTGAACAGGATGTTTAGTGCGTCCCGATTAGCTTTAATATGGTCGTTTGAGCCTGTCGCGCCAAGCATGATTGTAAGGCGCGCTTTCTCAACATATGCAGGCAGAAAATTTGGCTCAGATCTAATGAAACTATCAATCATTACGCCGGCAGTCTCCAGTTTCTCGTATTCTCCACTCCAGTCGTTAAGAATGGTTCCGATCTGTAAGAATTGTTCACGCTTTTCCGCACTCAGGTCAGTAGCCTCCGTAATGGAGCGATCAGGTGCCGAATATGCTGAGGTGGCAACCAAGATGGCGAGGACAAAAAGGATGACATGCTTAGCGATATTCATTTTCCGATACCTATCCTGTTACATTAAGCAAATTTCCGCCGAGTGCCATCATGCGTTGCTGGACGGACGCAACGAGTTTTGCACTGAGCGAGATTCCTTAAGGTAACAGTAATTGGCGTGCGGCACTCTATCCAAATGTCACAACTAGCAAAAGTTGGGGCGTCCTCCCCCGACTGCGCCTTTCCGCGGGCGCGCCGCCCGGGCTTGAGGTAAATACAATGTTAATATTTGGACTCCGCCATCTCCGAGTCCAGCCTCATGAGTATCGTGTTTTCCAGCCTGAACCATGCACTGCGTGTGCCGCTTGCTGCCGAGATCCACTCGCGCCCGTTCCTGAATCTGGATGCGCCAACCTTGCTGACCCACTTCGCCATCGTGGGCGAGCAGGCGCAGCAGGAGTTGCTGGCGGAGCTGTGCGGCCATTTCGGCGTGGCGGCGCCGGCGGCGGGCGGGAAATACTTCAGCCACGATTTCGGCCGCTTCCGCCTGAAGTGGGAACTGCACACCGAATTTGCCACCTTCACCTTTGCCGAAACCGTGGCCAGCATGCCGCTGCCGGAAGAAGCGTTCGCCAGCATGCCGTCGCGCCATTTACCGGAGCAATGGCTGCTGCGCCTGCAGGGCAGGGTGCTGGTGGCGGCGCACCTGCTGCTGGGACGCCCGGGCGGCATGCAGCACGCCTATGCGACGAGCCTGCAGCGCGTCTTCCAGGGCGCGCCGCTGGCCGGCAGCCAGGTGATGAACGGCGGCGAACTGTGGACCGATTTCGCCATCCATGCCGACGGTTTCAGCCGCTTTGTGGTCTGCGATGCCGGCATGCACGAGCAGCAGGCGGGCCGCCTGGTGCAGCGCGTGCTGGAAATCGAAACCTACCGCATGTTCGCCTTGCTTGGACTGCCCACGGCGCAAGCCGCCACGCCGGAACTGAACCAGGTGGAGGCGGAGCTGGCCACCCTGGCCGGGGCGCTGGTGGAAGCGGACGGCAAGGTCGATGACGGTTCCACCGAGCAGGACCTGTTGGACCGCATCACCCACCTGGCCGCGCGCATCGAAAAGGTGTCGGCCGATACCAGCTACCGCTTCGCCGCGTCGAAGGCTTATTTCGGCCTGGTCAACGCGCGTATCGAGGAATTGCGCGAACTGCGCATCGAAGGCACGCCGACGGTGGAGGAATTCATGGACCGCCGCCTGGCGCCGGCCATGAAGACGTGCGAAGCCGTGGCGGCACGCCAGGCAGCGCTGGCGCGCCGTATCGCCAACTGCAACGACCTGCTGCGCACGCGCGTCGGCATCGTGCAGGAAGCGCAGAACCGCAAGATCCTGCAGTCGATGAACAAGCGCGCCGCACAGCAGCTGCGGCTGCAGCAGGCGGTGGAGGGCTTGTCGGTGGCGGCCATCTCCTACTACGTGGTGGGCCTGATCGGCTATTCGGCCAAGGGCGCCAAGGTGCTGGGCGTGGGCGTCAATCCCGAGCTGCTGATGGGCGTCATGGTGCCGGTCGTGGCGGTCGGCATGTGGCTTGGCTTGCGCAGCATGCACAAGCGCCTGCACCACGCATGATGGGCCGTAGCGGGAAGCGCGCCGGCCGCGCATTGCATGCGGCGGGCAGCCTGGCGCTGGCCTTGCTCCTGGGCGGCATGCTGCCCGGCTGCGCGCCGCTGCAGCCCGGTCCGCCGACAGGCCAGGCGGCGCTGCTGCCGGCCAGCATCGGTGGGCTGCGCTTCATCGGCGAGCAGCGCGTTCCTCATCTCGCGCAGTTCGAAGGCACGGCGCTGGGCGGCTTCTCGGGCCTGGACTACGATGCCGCGCGCGGGCGCTGGGTGATCGAGACCGATGACCGCTGCACCCGCAACCCCGCCCGTTTCTACGAGGCCGAACTCGATTTCGACGCGCAGGCATTCCATGCGGTGCGTTTCGTCGGCGTGCATTACTTCCTCAACGCCGACGGGCGCGATTTCGCCGCGGCCGGTGCCGAAGGCTGCCAGCGCATCGACGTCGAATCGGTCCGCATCGACCCGCACGACGGCAGCATCTGGTACACCAGCGAAGGCGACCGCCGCTACGGCCTTGATCCCTTCATCCGCCACGCCACGCGCGAAGGCGCCTTCCTGGCCGAATTGCCGCTGCCGGAGCACTTCAAGGTGCACAAGGACGAGGAGCGCGGCTCGCGCTACAACGCCACCTTCGAGGGCCTGGCCTTTGCCGCCGATGGCCGCAGCCTGTGGGCGTCCAGCGAATGGCCGCTGTATGAGGACGGCCCCATCCCGACCCCGCAGCATGGCGCGATGGTGCGCATGAGCGAGTTCCAGCGCGACGGCAGGCTGCTGCGCCAGTTCGCCTATCCGCTGGATGCCATCCCGGCCGCGCCGGCGCCCGGCAAGGCGGCGGAGAACGGGGTCTCCGAGATCCTGGCGCTGCCCGACGGCGAACTGCTGGTGCTGGAACGCGCCACCGTGCAGCAAGCCGATGGCCACCACGAGAACTACGTCCGGCTGTACGCCACCGATGCGCGCCGCGCCAGCGACGTGAAGGATTTGCCCGGCCTGGCCGGCGCCAGCTACACGCCCGCCGCCAAGCGCCTGGTGCTGGACTTCCACCAGCCGGGCCAGCCGCGCGCCTTCAACCTGGAAGCCATGGCCTTCGGGCCGCGCCTGCCCAACGGCCATGCCACCCTGGTGCTGGCCACGGACGATAATTTCGGCCCGACCCAGGTGACCCAGTTCCTGCTGTTCGAAGTGCTGCCCTGAGCATTATTCCACTGGATGGAATAGTCAATTGCCGTTGGCGGTGATTCCCTTCGCCGCCGACATGGATCACACTTTCACCATTACTTGAAAGGAGATCCACATGAAGCTGTACTACCACCCGATTTCTGGCCACGCCCACCGCGCCCACCTGTTCCTGTCCCTGCTGGGCCTGGATGTCGAGCTGGTTGAAGTCGACCTGCTGAAAGCCGAGCAGAAAACGGAAGCCTTCCTCAAGCTGAATCCTTTCGGCCAGGTGCCGGTGCTGGAAGACGGCGGCACGGTGATTGCCGACTCCAACGCCATCCTGGTCTACCTTGCCACCCGCTATGGCGACGCCGGCTGGCTGCCGCGCGACCCGGTCGGCGCCGCCAGCGTGCAGCGCTGGCTGTCGGTGGCGGCCGGCGAGATCGCCAGCGGCCCGGCCACGGCGCGCATCATCAACCTGTTCAAGAAGCCGGTCGACCCGGCCGACGCCATCGCGCGCGCCCACCGCATCCTCGGCCTGGTGGACGGCAGCCTGGCCGGCCGCGAATGGATCGCCGCAGGCCAGCCGACGATTGCCGACGTCGCCCTGTACAGCTATATCGCACGCGCACCGGAAGGCAATGTCGACCTGGCGCCGTATGCCAATGTGAGCGCGTGGCTGGCGCGGATGGAAGCGTTGCCGCGCTTCCTGCCCTTCATCAAATCGCCGGTGGGGTTGGCAGCATGAACGGGCCCTGGCACGCCGGCGAAATCGCGCTGCAGTCGACCATCGGCGCGGTGGAACGCATGGACGAAATCGGGCGCAAGGTGATCCGCGACTACATGCCGGACCAGCACCGTGACTTTTTCGCCCAGCTGCCGTTCGCCGTGTTCGGCACCGTCGACGCGGAAGGCCGGCCGTGGGCCACGCTGCGTGCCGGGGAAGAAGGTTTCATGCATTCGCCGGACCCGCGCCGCCTGCAGCTCGCGCTGCCGGCCGATGCGGATGATCCGGCCCAGGCGGGCTGGCGCGACGGCGCCGCGGTCGGCATGCTGGGCATCGAACTGCACACGCGCCGCCGCAACCGCCTGAACGGCCGGCTGCATGCGCTGGGCGGGGACCGCTACGAGATCGCCGTCGGCGAATCGTTCGGCAACTGCCCGCAATACATCCACCGCCGTGACTATCGTTTTGAACGTTTGCCTGGCGAAGCATCGGCACTGCCGCCGCGCCGGCTGCCGCAACGCGATGCGCTGGCGCGCGACCTGGTCGGCCGCAGCGGCACTTTCTTTGTCGCGACCTATTCGGGCGAAGGGGCCGGGATGCGGGTCGACGTGTCGCACCGCGGCGGGCCGCCCGGCTTTGTCATTGCCGGCGCGAATGGCACATTGCGTGTGCCGGACTATGAAGGCAACCGCTTCTTTGCCACTCTCGGTAACATACTGCTGAATGGCAGGGCCGGCCTGGTGTTTCCGGATTTCGATTCGGGCGGCCTGCTGCAAATGAGCGGCACTGCGCGCGTTGTCCTGGACGGGCCGGAACGCTACTGGGAATTCCAGCCGCGTGAAATTGTGTGGCGGGAAGACGCATTGCCTCTCAGATGGGCGCTGCAACAGGAATAGTTCTGCTACCATCGGTAGCATGGATAGGGCTTCTCTCGCTTCGCCTGGAAGGACAAGGCTCGATGCTTTCACTGCGGTGTATGAGCACAGCCCCTACTTGGCTTTCATGATGGATGCCGAAGGCACATTGCTGGCCGCGAATGCACATGCGCGGCGGTTGGCGGATGAGCTCGGCGCCGGGGAGAAGGCATTCGGACTGTTCCGCAGTTGGGCGGCGGCCGAGTTGCGCGACGATGCCATTCCTGAAGCCAAGCGGCGCGGCATGTGGCGCGGCGAACTGGCCTTGCGGGGACGGGCCAGTGACGGCAGCGGTGACGAGGGCGCGCCGGTGTCGCTGGCGCTGGAATACTATGCCGGCCACGCCGACCAGCCGGAATGCTTCCGCTGCATCGTGCAGCCCTTGCCGGAAGCCGACTCCTACGGCTCGCGGCTGCGTTTCAAGCGCCTGTTCGACCACCACCCGCACCCGATGTGGGTGTACGACGTCAGCACGCTGCGCTTCCTGGTGGTGAACCGCGCGGCCACCCAGGTGTATGGCTACAGCGAGGAAGAGTTCCTCGACATGACCATCGAGGATATCCGGCCGCCCCACGAACTGGGGCGCCTGCGCAAGGACCTCGAGCAGTCGGCCGGGGCGGGGGCGCAGCAATCGGGCGCCTGGACCCACCGCTGCAAGGACGGCCGCCATATCCAGGTCGAGATTTCCTCGCACCCCTTGCTGATGGCGGGGCACAAGGCGCGCTTCGTGTTCGCGCACGACGTGACGGACCGCATGCGCATCGAAAAAGCCCTGCACGAATCGAAGGAGATGACGCAGCTGGTGGTCGACCACATCCCGCACCAGATCTTCTGGAAGGACCTCGAGCTGCGCTACCGCGGCTGCAATGACGTGTTCCTGCGCGCGGCCGGCCTGCCGTCGCAGGAAGCAGTGGTGGGCAAGAGCGATTTCGATTTCCCCTGGGCGCACAATGCGGAGCGCATCCGGCGTGACGATGCGCAGATCATCGCCAGCGGCAAGCCGCAACTGAACCGCGAAGACCACCTGCTGTTCGCCGACGGCAGCGTGCACTGGTTCCTGATCAACAAGCTGCCGCTGCACGACCAGGCCGGCAAGACCATCGGCCTGCTCGGCACCATCGAAGACGTCTCCGAGCGCAAGAAGGTCGAGTTGATGCTGCAGCTGCATAACCGCGCGCTGGAATCGAGCGTCAATGCTATCGCCATCACGGCGATCCACGACGGCAGCGATTCCATCGACTATGCCAACCCGGCGCTGGCCGAACTGACCGGGCATGACGCCGGCGCGCTGCCTGGCCGCAGCCTGGAAGAGCTGCTGGGCGAAGACGGCGACGATTCCGCCCGCACCGCGCTGCACGAAGCCGTGCATGCGCAAAGCGAGGTGCAGCTGATGCTGCGCGGCCGCCACCGCAAGAATGGCGGCAACTGGTGGGCGCAATTGCACGTGGCGCCGGTCGGCGGCACCGAGGGCCAGCACACGCACCGCGTCTGCGTGCTGACGGACATGACGTCCACCATGGACTACCAGGCCCAGCTCGAGCACCAGGCCAGCCACGATGCCCTGACCGGCCTGCCCAACCGCAACCTGTGCAGCGACCGCCTGGCGCAAGCCATCGGCTACGCCCAGCGCTACGGCCATACGGTGTGGGTGGTGTTTGCCGACCTCGACAACTTCAAGCTGGTGAACGACAACCTGGGCCACGCCGCCGGCGACGAATTGCTGCGCACCGTGGCGGCGCGGCTGCGCGCCTGCGTACGCGACACCGATACCGTGGCGCGCATGGGCGGCGACGAATTCGTGCTGGTCCTGCTGGACGGCCATGACGCGATGCCCTCGCAAGCGATGCTGCGCAAGATCCTGGACAGCATTTCCGCGCCGGTGGTGCTGGCGGGGCAGGAGCACACCGTGTCCTGCAGCATGGGGGTGGCGCTGTACCCGGCCGACGGCGCCGACCCGCAACTGCTGATGCGCTATGCCGACATCGCCATGTACCGCGCCAAGGAAAGCGGCCGCAACCAGGTGCAGTTCTATGAGCCGGCCATGCATGCGCGCATCGTGGAGCGTGCCGCGATCGAGAACGAGTTGCGCGGCGCCCTGGGGCGCGGCGAAATGTTCCTGGTCTACCAGCCCAAGATGAACGTGGCCAGCGGCGAAATTTCCGGGGTCGAAGCCCTGCTGCGCTGGCGGCACCCGACCATGGGCCTGGTGCCGCCGGGCCGCTTCATCGGCGTGGCCGAGGAGACGGGCCTGATCGTGGCGCTGGGGCGCTGGGTGATCCACACTGCCTGCGCCCAGAACAAGGCCTGGCAGGATGCCGGCCTGCCGCCGCTGCGGGTGGCGGTCAACGTGTCGGCGCGCCAGTTCCGCGACAAGGGCCTGGCCGACGAAGTGGTGGAGGCGCTGCGCAGCACCGGCCTGCAAGCCCAGTACCTGGAACTGGAGCTGACCGAGAGCATGATGATGCAGAACGCCGACGAGGCGGTGGCCACCGTGCAGCGCCTGAAGAAAGTCGGGGTCGGCCTGTCGATCGACGATTTCGGCACCGGCTATTCGAGCCTGGCCTACCTCAAGCTGTTCCCCATCGATTACCTGAAGATCGACCAGTCCTTCGTGCGCGACATGCTGGGCGACCCGACGGTGGCGGCCATCGTGCGCTCCGTGATTTCGCTGGGCCACAGCCTGGATTTCCGCATCATTGCCGAAGGCGTGGAAACGGAAGGGCAACTGGCTTACCTGCAGCGCTACAACTGCGACGAGGCGCAGGGCTTCCACCTCAGCCAGCCGCTGATGCCGGACGCCTTCGCGGCCCTGCTGCAGCAGGCGCAATCGCGCCAGCCGGCCTTGCGCCCGGCCGGCCATGACAAGGGAACCTTGCTGCTGCTGGACGACGAGCCGAATGTGCTGTCTTCGCTGATGCGGCTGTTGCGCCGCGACGGCTACCGCATCCTGCAGGCGCACAACGCCTCGGAAGCGTTCTCGCTGCTGGCCACGCACGAAGTGCAGGTGGTGGTGAGCGACCAGCGCATGCCGGAAATGAGCGGTACCGAGTTCCTGAGCCGGGTGCGCAAGCTGTATCCGGGCACCGTGCGCATCATCCTGTCCGGCTATGCCGAACTGGAATCGGTGCTGAATGCCATCAACCGCGGCGAAATCTACCGCTTCTACACCAAGCCCTGGGACGACCAGGCCTTGCGCGACAACATCCGCGAAGCCTTCCGCTACCACGCCCTGATGCATGGCGGCGACGGCCACGCCCCGACCGGCACCTGACTGCGCGGCACGATTACATTTTTTCAGTGCCGTTCCTTTTGGATTTCTGGCAAGATTTAGCGCAACACAATAAAAATGGGGTTGCCGATGGTGAAGTTATGGCTGAAACGCCTGGTCCTGGGATTGCTGGCACTGCTGCTGGTGGCGCTGCTGGGGCTGTGGTTCTTCCTGCGCGGAAGCCTGGCCCAGCTCGATGGCAGGCGCAGCGCGGCCGGCCTGGCAGCCAACGTGACCGTCACCCGCGACGGCCGCGGCGTGCCGTCCATCGCCGGCAGCGACCGCAATGACGTGGCCTATGCCACCGGCTTCGTGCATGCCCAGGACCGCTTCTTCCAGATGGACCTGCTGCGCCGCATGCCGGCCGGCGAGCTGTCCGAACTGTTTGGCGAGAAGGCCCTGGAAACCGACCGCTTCCACCGCCTGCACCGCTTCCGCGCGCGTGCCGCGCAAGCCGTCAAGGACATGCCGGCGGCCGACCGCCAGCTGCTGGAACGCTATACCGCGGGTGTCAACGATGGCCTGAACGCGCTCGGCAACCGCCCGTTCGAATACGGCCTGGTGGGCGTGGGGCCGCGGCCCTGGTCGGTGGAAGACTCCTACCTGGTGGCCTGGGCCATGTATATTGACCTGCAAGTGACGGGCATCGGCCGCGAACTGTCGCGCGGCTGGCTGAAGGAGCACGCCAGCCAGCAGCAGCTGGCCTTCCTGCTGCCGGAGACGACCCAGTGGGATGCGCCGCTGGATGCGCCCAGCCCGCCGCCGCCGGACGCCCCGATCCCGGCCCTGGCGCCCGACTGGTGGGGCAAGGGCGTGGCGAAGGAACCGGCCACGCTGGCCGCAGCGGCCTTCGTGGATGGCGTGGGCAGCAATAACTGGGCGGTGGCCGGACAGCGCAGCCGCAGCGGCGGCGCCATCGTGTCCGATGACATGCACCTGTCGATCAAGCTGCCGGGCACCTGGTACCGCCTGCAGCTGCAGGTGCCGGGCCAGCACGGCACCACGCGCCGCATCGTCGGCGTCAGCATTCCCGGCGTGCCGGCCGTGGTGGCGGGCAGCAACGGCCACGTGGCCTGGGGCTTCACCAACAGCTATGGCGACTACATCGACCTGGTGGAGGCGGGCACGGCCAAGGACCGCGCCGGCCAGGTCAAGCTGCCGGGCGGCTGGGAGACCCCGGCCGAGCATGAGGAAACCATCCTGGTCAAGGGCTTGCCGGCCGTGCGCATGAAGGTGCGTGAAACCTCGCTGGGCCCCATCATGCAGGCCGGTGGCCGCGACTACGCTGTGCATTGGGTGGCGCACGACCCGAAGGCCGTCAACCTGGCGCTGCGCCACATGGAGGAAGTGGAAGGCGTGGCCGATGCGCTGGCGCTGGCGCCGCGCATCGGCATGCCGGCGCAGAACCTGGTGGTGGGCGACAGCGCCGGCAATATCGCCTGGACCATCGCCGGGCCGCTGCCGCAGCGTCCCGTGGCGCCGGTCGACGCCAGCTACCCGCTGTCGGCCAATGCCAGCACGCGCGGCTGGCAAGGCTTGCTGCCGGCGGCAGCCTATCCCTCGGTGCGCAATCCGGCCGGCGGCCAGGTGGTGACCGCCAACAACCGCCAGCTGCTGGGCGGCGACGCGGCCAAGCTGGGCGACGGCGGCTTCGACCTCGGCGCGCGCGCCCCGCCGGCGCGCGCCGCCCAGTCCGCGCGGGGGGCGCATCCCGCCGCGGCGGGCGGGTACGGCGGGATGCGGGGCGACCGCGCG
>CBHWEO010000022.1:0-35173 GCA_966112955.1 uncultured Duganella sp.
GCTCCATGGTGCCCCCCCGGGGGGGCCGCCGGGGGGGCGGGCCCAACCCCGATTACTGGCGCCCCAGCCTGCCCTATCTCGATGAAGTCAAACTGATTGGCATTCCGGACGAATCGGCCCGCATCAACGCCCTGCTGTCCGGCGACGTGCACTGGGTGAACGAGGTGAATCCCCGCTCCATCCGCCGGGTGCGCGGCGAACCGGGATTCACCGTGCTGGAAAGCCAGTCCGGCCTGTATACCAACCTGATCATCCGCCAGGACATGGGCCTGGGCCGCAATCCCGATTTCACGCTTGGCATGAAATACCTGATCGACCGCGAACAGATGAAGCGCGCCGCTTTCCGCGGCTACGCCCTGCTTGCCAACGACCAGCCGATTGCCCCCAGCAACCGCTACTTCTTCGAAGGCTTGCCGCAGCGGCCTTACGACCCGGAGCGCGCGCGCTATCACCTGCGCCGTGCCGGCGCGCTCGGCATGACGCTGCCGGTGGTCGCCTCGGTTGCCGCCACCGGTTCGGTCGACATGGCCATGCTGCTGCAGCAATCGGCGCAGAAGGCCGGCCTGACCCTGGCCCTGAAACGCGTGTCGGCCGACGGCTACTGGTCGAACCACTGGATGAAATCGCCCATGGGCTTCGGCAACGTCAATGCCCGGCCAACGGCCGATATGCTGTTCACCCAGTTCTTCCGGTCGGACGCGCAGTGGAACGAGTCGGGCTGGAAGAACGAGCAGTTCGACCAGTTGCTGCTGCTGGCGCGCGGCGAGAAGGACGACGCCAAGCGCAAGCAGTATTACGCGGACATGCAGGTGCTGGTGCATGAAAAATGCGGCATCGGCATCCCGCTGTTCATCACCAACCTGGAGGGGCTCAGCAGCCGGATCAAGGGCGCCAGCCCGCACCCGCTGGGGGCGTTCATGGGTTACGCCTGCGCCGAGCAGGTCTGGCTGGAAAGCTGAGGTCCATCATGCGTACCGTTCGTTTGCTGTTGCCCTTCCTGCTCCTGCTGGTCGCGGGCGCATGCCTTGCCCACGGCGTCGCCGATGACGACAAGGCCTACTTCGAGCAGGCCAGCGGCATCCACCTGCTGCCCTTCATTTACCTGGGTGCCAAGCATATGGTCACCGGCTACGACCATTTGCTGTTCCTGGTCGGCGTGATCTTTTTCCTTTATCGCCTGAAGGACGTCGGGGCATACGTCACGCTGTTCGCCGTTGGCCACAGCATCACGCTGCTGGCAGGCGTGCTGACGGAAACCCGCGTCAATCCCTACATCGTGGACGCCATCATCGGCTTCTCCGTGGTGTACAAGGCGCTCGACAACCTGGGCGCGCTGCAGAAGGTGCTGGGTTTCCAGCCGAATACCCGCGCCGCCGTGCTGGTGTTCGGACTGTTCCACGGTTTCGGCCTGGCCGCCAAGCTGCAGGAACTGGCGCTGTCGCGCGATGGCCTGGTGCCGAACATCATTTCCTTCAACGTCGGCGTGGAAATCGGACAGTTGCTGGCCTTGAGCAGCATCCTGCTCGCGATGGGCTACTGGCGCCGCAGCGCGCTGTTCGCCCGGCAGGCCTTTGGCGCCAACGTTGCGCTGATGGCCGCCGGCTTCGTGCTGATGGGTTATCAACTGACCGGCTATATTACTCAACAGGGGATCTGACATGGCGCACACGTTCGACAACCAGCCGCAGCCCTCGCTGGCGCAACTGGCCAAAGCAACCGGCATCGCGCTGGCCGTGGCCGGCCTGGTGCTGACCACCACCGTGCTGCCGGCGGAATACGGCATCGATCCCTTCGGCGCTGGCCGTGCCCTGGGGCTGCTGAAGATGAACGATGGCGGCAAGCCGGTGCCCGAGGTGAAACCCGCCGCGCCCGGCGCTGGCGCCGCCCTTGCGCCGGTCGCGCGCACGGCCGCCGCGCTGCGCTCCGACGAAATGACGCTGACGCTGGCGCCGGGCCAGGGCGCCGAGGTCAAGGCACGCGTCCGCAAAGGCGAGCACTTCGTGTTCCAGTGGGCCACGGACGGCGCTCCGGTCAAGGCCGATATGCATGGCGAACCGGAGAACGCCAAGCCCAATGAGTTCACCACCTACTGGAAAGAAGCGCAGCAGACGTCCGGCCGCGGCGACTTCACGGCGGGCTTTGACGGCATCCACGGCTGGTTCTGGCGCAACAAAGGCAGCCAGCCCGTGACCATCAAAGTGCAGGTGAGCGGCTTCCACGAGAAGCTCTTCCGGCCTTCGTGATGGCAGCGCGCAGCACGGCCCGGCAGTTGCATCGCTGGCTTGGGTTGTCGGCCGGGCTGCTGTTCGTGCTGATGGCGCTGACCGGCGCCGGCATGGTGTTCCGCAGCCAGCTAGAACCGCTCACCAATCCCGGCCTGCTGCGCGTGCCGCAATGCACCGCCCCGCTGCCGCCATCGCGGCTGGTCGCCGCCGCACGCGGTAGCGCGCCGGCAGCGGGGCCGCTTTCCGCCATCCGGCTCTATGCCGATCCAGCCGCCAGCGTGCGGGTGCGCTTCGGCGATGGGCACTGGATCCATGTCGACCCCTGCTCGGGCCGCGTGCAGGGCGCGCAGCAGTTGTACGGTGGTCCATTCGGGACGCTGGCCTGGCTGCATATCGCCGGGTATGCCTCCTTGGGCGATTACATTGCGGGCGCCACGGCGCTGGCGGTGCTCGCGCTTGGCACGGCGGGGCTGGTGCTGTGGTGGCCGCGCCGGGGCCAGGCCGTCCAGGCCCGGCGTGGACGGAACCGTGCCAGGCGCACGGTCCTGGCGCCGGCGGCGCGCCGCCTGCGGCATCACCAGCGCATCGCGCCATGGGTGGCGCCGATCCTGCTGCTGCTTGCGCTGACCGGCCTCCCGCAAGCGTTCCCCTCCATCGCCTCAGCCCTCGATCCATCGCTCGCGTCGACCGCCGCCGCGCTTGGGCCGGCATCACCACCGGCAGCATCGCCGCACGCGCCCGCGCAACTGCTGCCGGCGCTCGATGCGGCATGGCGCCAGGCCACGACCACGCCATGGCGCCAGATGCAGTGGCGGTTCCCCCGTGGGCCGGGTGGCGCCATCGTTCTCGAGCTGACCGCCGCCGACGCGCCGCACGCCTATGCCGCCGGGATCCGCCATTACGACACCGCCACAGGCGCCCAGCTGCACCGCGAGGATTACGCGCGAAGCGGAACCGGCCGCAAGGTTTACCTCTGGGGCCTGGCCCTGCACTACGGCGCGGCAGGCGGCCCTGCCTGGCAGTTCGCGCAATTCCTGGCCGCCCTGTCGGTGCCCGTGCTGGCCTGGACCGGCTTCACGGCATGGCTTGCGCGCCGGCGCAGCGCGCGCCCGCCGCCCCTGCTGGAACTCCGGTTGCTGGGCAAATCATTGATTGCCGAAGACATCTGCACCTTCGAATTCGCCGACCCGCGCGGCCGCGAGCTCCCGCCATGGAGCGCCGGTGCCCACGTCGACGTGCACATCGCCGAAGGCCTGATCCGCCAGTACTCGCTGTGCGGCGACCAGCGCGACCGCCACCGCTACCGCATCGCCGTGCTGCGCTGCAAGCCTTCGCGCGGCGGCTCGCACGCCATGCATGACGTGCTGCAGCCGGGCGACTGTGTGCGGATCAGCCTTCCGCGCAACCACTTTGCCCTCGCCCCGGACGCCGGCCACGCCGTGCTGCTGGCCGGCGGCATCGGCATCACACCCATCCTGGCCATGGCGGAAACGCTGGCCGCCGGCGGCAGCCCCTTCACGCTGCACTATTGCGTGCGTACGCGCGGCCACGTGGCTTTTCCCGAGCGGATCGCCGCCCTGCAGGCAGCTGGCCAGGTCCACCTGCACATCGAGGCCGAGAGCGGCCGCGCCAACCTGGAGCACCTGCTGGCCGCCGCGCACAGGGACGCCCACCTCTACATCTGCGGCCCGGCCGCTTTCAACGACGCGGCCGTCGCAACGGCGGCACGCCTCGGCTGGCCCGCCGGCGCCGTGCATACCGAGCGCTTCGCGGCCGACTTCACTCCCCAGGCCGGCGACACCGCATTCGACCTGGTACTGGCCAGTTCCGGGCAGGTGATCCGGGTGGAGGCCGGCCAGACCGCCCTGGAGGCGCTCGAAGCTGCCAGGCTGGCCGTTCCCTCATCGTGCCGGCGCGGCGTCTGCGGTACCTGCGTCACCGGCGTGCTGGAAGGCGAACCGGAACACCGCGACCAGTGCCTGGCACCGGCATCGCACGCCGCCAACGATTGCTTCACGCCCTGCTGCTCCCGCGCCCGCAGCAAGCAGCTCGTGCTGGACCTGTAATGGAAAACGGCGGCGCAGGCTTGCAGGCCTGCGCCGCCGTCGGGAAAGATACGCTTACAGGCCGACCAGCGCCGCCAGCCCGCCGATATCCTTGATTTCCGCATAGCCGTAGAACGGCGTGCCCGGCTCGTGGCCACGGTTGACGAAGGCCTTGTTCTTGATGCCCATATCGTGCGCCGTCATCAGGTCGTAGCGCATGCTCGATGAGACGTGCAGGAAGTCTTCCGGCTTGGCGTCCAGCTGGTCGATCATGTACTCGAAGGCACGCATCTGCGGCTTGTAGCACTTGGCTTGCTGGGCCGTATAGACGCGGTGGAACGGCACTTCCAGCTTCTCTACATTGTGCACCAGCTGGTGGTCCATCGCGTTCGACAGGATCACCAGGGGGATCTTGTCGGCGATCCTGGCCAGGCCGGCCACGGTGTCCGGATGCGGCCCCCAGGTCGGCACCGCGTTGTAGATGGCGCTGACGTCCGACTCGCGGAACGGCACCTTCCATTTGTTCGCCAGGCGCAGCACCGCGTTGTAAACCACTTCGTAATATGGCTTCCAGGCGCCCAGCACTTCGTCGAAGCGGAACGCCGAGAAATCATTGCAGAACTGGTCCATGTCTTCGGCGCGGATGCGGTCGGCGAAAAGCTGGCGCGCTACTGGCGCCATCTGGAAGTAGATCAGGGTGCCGTAACAATCAAAGCTGATGTATTTCGGCCGGAAGACGATGCTCATGGTAGCCCTTTCGTAGGTTAATCAGGTGAACAACATCATACCCAGCACCAGCCAGCCAATGGTGCCGCAGATGGCCCGCGCAACGCGTGCTTTGAGGCGTTTGCATACGCCTGGTCAGCATAATTTGCTGACCAGGCGGACCTATACTGGCAGCACCTATTCTACTGCCGGAGAGCCCGCCAATGACCGTACTCCTGAAGACCGATCCCGCGCGCGCCGCGCGCTGGGCAGCATATTTTGCGGCGCATGCCCCGGAGATCGAGTTCCGCACCTGGCCGCGGGCTGGCAACCTGGCCGACATCCGCTATTTCATCGGCTGGCAGGCGGAACGCGAGCTGCTGTCGGACATGCCGCAGCTGGAAGTCTTCTTCGCCTCCGGCGCCGGCGTCGACCACCTCGATATGGATGCCATTCCCCCGCATGTGCCCCTGGTGCGCATGGTGGAGCCGGGAATCGTGGAATCGATCGTGGAATACGCCTGCATGGCCGTGCTGGCCCTGCACCGGGACATGCTGCACTATGCCCGTGCGCAAGCAGGCGCCTGGCAGCCGCTGCCCGTCACGCCCGCGTTCCAGCGTACCGTCGGCGTGATGGGCCTGGGTGTGCTGGGCCAGGCCGTGCTCGAACGCCTGGGGCAGTTCGGCTTCCGCCGCATCGGCTGGAACCGCTCGCCGCGCGAACTGGCCGGCGTGGAATGCCTTGCCGGCGACGCCGGGCGGGCCGCGTTCCTGGCGCGTTGCGACATCCTGGTCTGCCTGCTGCCGCTGACGGATGAGACACGCGGCATCCTGGGCCGCGAGCTGTTCGCCGCGCTGCCACCCGGCGCAGCCCTGGTCAACGCCGGCCGCGGCGGCCACCTCGACCAGGAAGCCTTGCTGGCCGCCCTGGAAAGCGGCCGGTTGCGGGGCGCCATCCTCGACGTGACCGATCCTGAGCCGCTGCCCGCCGGCCATCCCCTGTGGCGCGACCCGCGCGTGCTGGTCACCCCGCATATCGGCGCCATGACCCAGCCGGAAACCGCCGCCCCGGTCCTGCTGGCCAACCTGCGCCGCCATATGGCCGGACTGCCGCTGCAGGACGTGGTGGAACGCCGGCGCGGCTACTGATGGCGCGCCACGGCATACATTGCTGTCGCCGGATTCAAAAACCAAGCAATCTGTTTCGCCATTCTGGCAATATGAAATCACGCGCAACACGGGGCATGGTGTAATGGCCATACACCCCAACCACCCACAACATGCATGATGCTCGAACCATCCCCCAAAGGCCCCTCGATACGGAGGCAACATGGCTGAACCAGGCGTAATCATTATCGGCGCCGGACCCGCGGGCGTGCGCGCCGCCGAAGAACTGGTGGCCGCAGGCCTGCGCCCCACGCTGATCGAGGAAGGACGACGCGACGGCGGCCAGATCTACCGCCGCCAGCCGGCCCACTTCAAACGCGAGTACGCCACGCTGTATGGCAGCGAAGCGGTGCGCGCCGCCGACCTGCACCGCAGCTTCGAAGCGCTGCGCAGCCGCATCGACTACCGTCCCGAAACGCTGGCCTGGAATATCGCGCAAGGCCATGTCCACCTGGTCAGCGGGCAGCGCAGCAGTAAGCTTCCTTACAGTGCGCTGATCGTGTGCTCGGGCGCCACCGACCGCCTGATGCCGGTGCGGGGCTGGGAGCTCTCCGGGACGTACAGCCTGGGCGCCGCGCAAATCGCGCTGAAATCCCAGGCCTGCGCGGTCGGCTCGCGCGTGGTGTTCATGGGCAGCGGCCCCCTGCTGTACCTGGTCGCCTACCAGTACATGAAGGCCGGCGCCGGCGTGGCGGCGGTGCTGGACACCTCGCGCTTCTGGAACCGCATCACCGCCCTGCCCAAGCTGCTGGCCCGGCCAGCGCTGCTCAGGTTGGGCATGGGCTATGTCTCGGCGCTGAAGAAGGCCGGCGTGCCAGTCATCGGCGGCGTGGAACCCGTCGAAATCCTCGGCGACCGCGAAGACGGTGTGCGCGCGGTGCGCTTTCGCAGCGGCGGCAACGTGCAGGAAATCCCATGCGACGCCGTCGCCATGGGCTACCACCTGCGCCCGGAGACCCAGCTGGCGGACCTGGCGCGCTGCGCCTTCCGCTTCGATGCGGCCACCCGCCAGTGGTTCCCGGAAGTGACGATGGAGGGCCGCAGCTCGGTCCCCGGCGTCTACCTGGCCGGCGACGGCGCCCGCATCCTTGGCGCGGAAGGCGCCGAGAATGCGGGCCGGCTGGCCGCCCTGTCACTGCTGAAGGACATGGGCCGCAGCGTGGACCAGCACCGCGTGCAGGCCCTGCTCGCGGCCCAGCACAAGATGGATCGCTTCCGCCAGGGCCTGGTCGAAGCCTTCCCCTGGCCTGCCGAACAGGCGGGCAAGCTCAGCGACGAGACCATTGTCTGCCGCTGCGAATGCATCACCGCCGGCGAATTGCGCCGCGTGGTCAACGAAATGGGCGCACAGGAAGCCAATCGCGCCAAGGCCTTCAGCCGGGTCGGCATGGGCCGTTGCCAGGGAAGGTATTGCGGCCAGGCCGGCGCCGAAGTCATCGCCCATGCCTGCGGCGTACCGCTGGAGCAGGTCGGCCGGCTGCGCGGCCAGGCACCGGTCAAGCCGCTGTCCATTGCGGTGCGGGAGGAAACGGAATGAACGAAAACAGAGCGGATGTGATCATCGTCGGCGGCGGCTTCATGGGCGCCGCCACCGCCTTCTTCCTGCGCAAGCGCGGCGTGTCGGTCATCCTGATCGAGCGTGGCCTGATCGGCCAGCAAGCAAGCGGCGTCAACTTCGGCAACGTGCGCCGGCAAGGGCGCCACTTCGAACAGTTGCCGCTGGCGCAGCGTTCGCACGCCATCTGGGGCAAGCTGAAGGAACTGATTGGCGAGGACGTCGAGTTCCTGGTCAGCGGCAATATGCGCGCCGGCTACCGGCCGGAACACGTCGAGCGCATGGAAGCTTATGCGCGCGACGTCAAGGCCCACGGCATCGACCTCGAACTGATCAGCGGCCAGACCTTGCGCCAGCGCTTCCCCTACCTCGGTCCCGGCATCCTGCTGGCCTCCTACCTGCCGGGCGATGGCCATGCGAATCCGCGCCTGGCCGCGCCGGCATTCGGGCGCGCCGCCGTGCGCGCTGGTGCGCAGGTGTTCGAGAATACCGAGATTGTGGACATCGAGAAGGACGGCGTGGACTTCCGCGTCACCGCCGCCGATGGCCGCATCTTCCGCGCACCGGCAGTGCAGATCAGCGCCGGCGCCTGGGCCGACCGCCTCAGCGCCAAGTTCGGCGAACCGGTGCCGATGCAGGCTAAGGGCCCGCAAATGTGCGTCACCGAGCCGGTGCCCTATGCGATCGGGCCGGCGATCGGCGTGCCGTCGACGGTCAAGGAAGAAGTCATCTATTTCCGCCAGGTCAAGCGCGGCAACATCGTGATCGGCGGCTGCGGCCACGAACCGGTGGACCTGGATTTGCGGCGTGCCTACGTGAACCCGCACATCACGCTGCGCCAGTTCACGCAGCTGCCCCTCATCGTGCCGGCGCTGAGCCGCCTGAACATCATCCGCGTCTGGAGCGGCATCGAAGGCTATATGCAGGACGAACGGCCCGTCATGGGGCCGAGCGCGCGCGTGCCGGGGCTGTACTACGCGTTCGGCTTCTCCGGGCACGGCTTCCAGCTCGGGCCGGGCGTGGGCGACGTCATGGCCGAACTGATCCATACCGGCGCGACCACCACGCCGATCGGGCATTACAGCATCGGGCGCTTCGCCCAGCCTGAGGCGAAAATCGCTTAACCATCCATCATCATTGAAAGAACACCTATGTCGAACCCACTTCGGGCGGCAGCCGCCCTGGCCACCCCGCCGTCCTTCGTAGACCTGCGCCAGTTCGCCCGCGACAAACAGCAGGGCGTACCGGCGGCCACATTGGCAGGCGACGACCGCTTCCTGTACAGCCGCCGCATCCTGGACTGGGCACCGAGCCCGGTGACGGCCGGCGTCATCGCCCTCGATGCCGGCAGCGGCTTCGTGCCCGCGCTGCCGGCGGATGAGTTCATCATCGTCAACGAAGGAAGCGTGACGCTGTCGCAGAAAGAATTCACCTTGACGCTGGAAGCCGGCCAGAGCGCCGTGATCCAGCATGGCGCCGCGTTCTCCTGGACGGCGCCCGGTCCGGTGACCCTGCTGTTTACGCGCTACAACCGCAGCCAGCCCGGCGACCGCGCCATTGTGCCGATCAAGCAGGATCCGCAGCTGGAACCGTCCGGCACGCCGCCAACCGAATACCTGGTCTCGCCGCCGCCGGCATGCCGCAACTACACGGACTACCGTTCGGCCGACGGTGAATTCATGTGCGGCACCTGGGATTCGACACCCTACCAGCGCCGCGCCATGCTCTACCGCCACTTTGAACTGATGTATTTGCTGGAAGGCAGCGTCACCTTTGTCGATGAGGCGGGCCGCAGCGGCACCTTCTCCAAAGGCGACATCTTCCTCGTTGAGCAGACGGCGCAGTGCAGCTGGGACAGCCGGGAACATGTGGCGAAAGTCTATGTGATCTACCGGCCCGCATAAGGGAGACATCATGAAGACACTGTTGCTGAAAAAAGAAGAAGTCAGCCGCTTGATCGATATGCGGGAAGTCATTGGCACGGTGGAGGAGGCGTACAAGGCTTTCAACAGCGGCCAGGTTGACCAGCCGGACTACATCGGCTTCCATCTCCCCGCGCCGCGCGGGGAAATCGACTTCAAATTCTGCTACTTCAGCGAAAACGACACGATTTCCCTGAAGTCATCCTCCGGAGGCTTCAACGACAATCCCGCAACCTACGGGGTCCCCAGCGGCATGGGCACGATCCTCCTGTTCGATGCCCGTACCGGCGGCCTGGCCTGCGTCATGGACGGCAGCCTGATTACCGGCCTGCGGACTGGCGCGGCCGGCGCGGTTTCCGTCAAAGTCCTGGCCAGGAAAGACGCCCGGAAAGTGGCGTCGATCGGCACCGGCAACCAGGCCAGGATGCAGATCCGCGCCATCAACGAAGTGATGAAGATCCAGGAGATCCACGCCTGGGACAGCATTCCCGAGTCGCTGGCGAAGTACAAAATGGACATCGAACGCGAATTCGGCATCCCCGTCGTGGCGGCCAACTCCAAGCGGGAAGCGGTTGAGCAGGCCGACATCCTGGTCACCACCACCCGCGGCAAAGGCTCCCTGGTGGAAGCCGCGTGGATCAAGCCGGGCACCCACATCGTTGCCATCGGCACCGACCAGCGCGGCAAACAGGAACTCGAGCCGGAAATTTTCCGGCATGCCAGGATCGTCAACGATTCGATCGCGCAATGCACGGAGAAAGGCGAAACCTGGCATCCGCTGAACGGGAACATCATCACCAAGGCCGGCATCCACGCGGAAATCGGCGAGATCCTGCTTGGCAGGAAACCCGGCCGGGAGAACGACGAGGAAATCACCATCTTCGATTCCACCGGCATGGCCATCCAGGACAACACCACCGCCTCGAAAATCTACCGGAACGCGGTGGAAAAAGGGATCGGTAGCTACTTCGCATTCTTTGAAAAATGACGAACATCATGCGCAACTACCCTACCATCGAGGATATCCGGGAAGCCCAGGCCCGCCTCAAACCCCATATCCGGCATACGCCCCTGCTGCGCGCGGAAAAGATCGAGCCGGCCGCCGGCTGCCAGGTCTACCTGAAGCCGGAAACCCTGCAAATCACTGGCGCCTTCAAGATCCGGGGCGCCCTGAACAAGACACTTTCCCTGCCACGTGACGAGATCGCCAACGGCATCATTGCCACCTCCTCCGGCAACCATGCACAGGGCCTGGCCTATGCCGCCAGGATGCTGGGCGTCAAAGCCATCCTGGTGCTTCCCGTCACGACGCCAAGCATCAAGATCGCCAATACCAAGGCGCTGGGCGCGGAAGTCATCCTGTTCGACGGCGACACCGCCGCGCGCTGGAAGAAAGTGCATGCAATCGCAAAGGAGCACAACTATGCGGTGGTGCATGCTTTCGAAGACCCGCTGGTCATGGCCGGCCAGGGCACGATCGGCTGCGAGATCCTGGAAGACTTGCCGGATGTGGACACGGTCATCATTCCCATGGGCGGCGGCGGCCTCATTTCGGGCATCGCAACCGCCCTGAAGGAAACCCGGCCTTCGGTGCGGGTGGTCGGCGCCGAACCAGCGCTGACGCCGAAGTATTACCACAGCCGTATCAACAAGGAGCGCACCTCGCTGCCTTTGCTGAATACCATTGCCGATGGCCTCAGGATCAGCGTTCCAGGCCAAAATCCCTACCCCATCATTGAAAAATACGTCGACGAGATCGTGCTGGTGGACGACGCGCACATCATCGCCGGCATGCGTGCGCTGGCCAAGGATGCGAAACTGATCGCCGAACCGGCCGCGTCGATCGGCATCGGCGCCCTGCTGGCCGGCGCCGTCAAGGTCAGGCCGGACGAAAAAGTCTGCGTTCTCCTGACCGGCGGGAACTGGGACCTTAGCGACCTCGCCGACATCTACAAGCTCGCCGAGTAGGCCCTGGGCGGCTCGCACACCAGTGTCAGACCCTGCGGGTCTGACACTGCATTTCCGGTTTTAGCGACCGGCCAATCCCTCCAGAACCGGTACGGCAGGGCCTGACCCGCAGGGTCAGGCACTGAAACGCGCGAGCCAACACAAAAAAAAGGCGTGCATCGCTGCCCGCCCAAGACACACACGACCTATAAGCTGGTCGAATAGGCCCTGGGCAGCACGCACACCAGTGTCAGACCCCGCGGGTCTGACACTGCATTTCCGGTTTTAGCGACCGGCCAATCCCTCCAGAACCGGCACCGAAACGCGCAAGCCAACACATAAAAAAAGGCGGGGATCGCTGCCCGCCCAAGACACACACGACCTTGCGTCACTTGATGTCGAAGTTGGCGCTAACCTTGGTCTTCTTGTCGTCCAACACCAGCACCACCAGCAGCTTGCCGCCCTTGGCGGCGCCAGCCACCTTGCCAGTCAGCTTGTTGTCGCCGGCCGGCGCCAGGGGAAACTCGGACTTGCCGGCGCCGCCGACGACGGCAACCTTGCCGCTCATGCCTGCACTCGGCATATCGTCGCCATCGTCCTGCACGTAGAGGTCGACGGCGTCGCCGCGCAGCACCAGTTCCAGCCAGGTTTCGCCAACCGCCTGCACGATGCCGCCGTGGTTGGGCTGTGGCGTCCCATGCGCGCGAACCAATCCGGCAGTGAGGGACGCGGTCAGGACGGCGCTGGCCAGCAGCAGCCCGGTAAGGATTTTCTTCATCTTCAGCTCCTTCATCATTCAGGCAGGTGCGGCAGCACGAAAGACAGCGATGCCAGGTGTTCGACGCGGTTGTATTTGGCCGGCTGGTCCGGCTCCGTGTCCAGGATGGCGACGATCACGTTCAAGCCCTGATTGCGCACCTTGAGCGTCACATAGCCATCCTTGTCGCTCAGCACAGGCGCGCCATCCGGATCGTTGATAAAGTCGTGCATCACCTTGGCGCCGGCCACTGGCTTGCCCTGGTACAGCACCCGCAGGCGGATCGGGTCGTTCATCATCTTGGGCAGCGCGGCTTCCACCGGCACCAGTTGCAGCACCTGGCCCGGCAGCGGGGCCAGCGGTGCGCTCAACGGCGCCCGCAGGTGCACGGCGTATTTCCAGGTGTGCTCGCTGACCACCGCGGTCGGCACCTCATCCTTGCCCTTCTTGTGCCATTTGCCGTCCGGCGTCTTGCTCCAGGTGCCGTTGTCGAGCACGGCCGCCACCACGGCCGGCTGGTTCTCCAGGTTGACCAGCACCAGGCGGCCATCCGGTTCCAGTTTGGTGGGCACCGGCTTGCCGGCCGCGTCGTACCCCGCCATGCTGGTGACCTGCGGCAGCCGCTTGAGCGAATCGAGGTCGTCGGCGCCTACGCCATACAGGAACGCCAGCTGGGTGGCGCGCTGGGCGAACCAGATGCCATGGGCTTGTGCACTGCCCACCAGCATGCCGGCGGCCAGGGCGGCAGCCATTGCGAATTTCTTCATCGTGCTCTCCTCTCAGAATTTGTAATTGAGGTTCAGGGTGATCGTGCGTTCCTGGCCCGGGGCAACCCAGACCTGGCTGTACGAACTGGCGTAATAGCGCTTGTTGAACAGGTTGTCGATGTTCAGGCCGATACGCAGTTTCTTGGTCGGCTGCCAGGACGAAATCAGCTTGAAGGTGGTGTAAGCCGGCAGCTTGAAATTGCTGCTGAAGGCCACGTCGCCCATGCGCTCGCCGACATAGGTCAGGCCGCCGCCCAGCCAGGCGTGGCCGCCACCGAGGGCAAAGCCCTGCGTCAGCACAAGGTTGCCGCTCTGGCGCGGCACGTTGGGGAAGCGGCTGCCGGTGACGATGGTGCTGTCGCCCTTGGTGACCTTGGCGTCGGTATAGGCATAGGAGGCCGACAGGCGCAGGTCCTTCGCGATTTCGCCGGAGACGTCCAGCTCCACGCCCTTGCTGGCCACTTCGCCGGCCGGGAGGGCGAAGTCGGTGTTGACCGGGTTCGTGGTCAGCACGTTCTTCTTGGTGATCTTGTAGAACGCCAGGGTGCCGGTGATCTTGCCATCCGCCGTTTCCAGCTTGACGCCGGTTTCGTAGGAGCGGCTCTGCTCCGCCGGGAAGCCCTTGTTGTCGATGCTGATGCCGCTGTTCGGCCGGAAGCCCTTGGCCGCGGTGGCTTACAGCTAAATGGTCGGCACCGGTTGGTACACCAGGCCGCCGCGCGGGCTGGTGGCGCTCAGCGATTGTTCGTTGACGGCCTTGGTGCGGAAGTTGCTCACGGTTTGGTCGTACTTATCGGTCCGTACCCCGAGCAATGCCTTCCACTGGTCGGTCAGGTCGACCTGGTCCTGGGCGTAGAAGCCGTGGGAGCGCTGCTTCTCATCGGTGTCGATCGACAGCGTGAGCGGGTCGGAGGTGCCGCCGTACACCGGGTGGTAGATGTCGATGGCGTACGGGTTGTTCGCGTTCGGATTGCGGCGCAACTGGATGCGGCGGTCGCCGAAGCGGTAGGCGTCCACGCCGAACAGCACGCTGTGTTTGAGCGAGCCGGTCTCGAACTTGCCCAGCAATTCCACGCGGCCGGAGCGGTCCAGGCCGGAGAAATCGCGGAAGCGGCGCTGGCGGCGCAAGGTGTGGCCATCGGCCAGCAGGTTATTCGCCTCGGTGGAATAGCCCTTCAGCGAGCTGTCGCGGTAGGAGAAACCTCCCTGCAACTTCCATTTTTCATTGAGTTCATGCTCGACGAAGACCTGGTGGCCAAACGATTTTACGGTGACCGGGCCATCATTTGGCTCGCCGAGGAAGCGCGAGTTCGGAACCAGGCCCAGCACACCGTTGACGGCCACCACACCACGATCGAAAGGCACGTCCTGCTTGGAATACTCCACCTCATACGACAGCTTGGTGCTGTCGCCGATCAGCCAGATGAACGATGGCGAGATGAACTGACGCTTGGTTTCGATGGTGTCGCGGAAGCTGTCGCCTTTTTCATAGGCGGCGTTCAGCCGGTAGGCTACGTCGTCGGTGATGCCGCCGGTCAGGTCGACCGCGGTGCGGTAAGTGTGGAAGCTGCCGACCGACAGGTCGACCACATAAGCCGGGTCGAAGCGCGGCTTCTTGGTGGTGATGTTGACGGTGCCGCCAGGTTCGCCACGGCCGTACAGGGCGGAGGCCGGGCCCTTCAGCACTTCCACGCTTTGCGTGCTGGCCGAATCGCGCAAGCCGTTGTAGCCACGGCTGGAACTGAAGCCGTTCACCAGGTAGTCCGAGCCGAAGTTCGGATCGCCGGTGAAGCCGCGCATGGAGTAGCTGTCCCACAGGCCGCCCAGGTTGCTCTGGCGCGTGATTCCGCTCGACAGGTCCAGCGCGCTGGCCAGGTTGACCACGCCGACGTCTTTCAGCAGGTCGGCGGTCAGTACGCGCACGCTTTGCGGCAAGTCCTTCAGCAGGGTATCGGTCTTGGTGGCACCGGTGGCGGACAGCGCACGGTAGTTCTGGCGCGCCGCCAGCACGTGTACCACGTTCTTGTTCTTGTCCTCGCTTTGGGCGCCTGCAGCGGGCGCTTCCGCCGCAACAGCAGGTGCTTCCGCAGGCGCTGCCGGGGCCTCGGTCGGCGTAGTGGTCGTTTCCGCGGCGGTGGCGGCCAAGGGTACGGGGGCGGCCGCTTCAGGCTCGGCGGCGGGGGCGGCCTGCTGCTCGGCAGACAGCGCTGCCAGCGGATAGGCCGCGGCCAGTAACAGGGCCAAAGTGCGGTGGCGGGTCGGGTACATAGCAAAACTCCTCATTGGGTTGGTTGTATGTTGCTGCCTCGGCTGAGAAGGATTACAACATGCTGTGCTTGCCATTTATCATGTAATCAACGGGTCACAAAAAGGGATTATGTGTTTTTCTGCACAATCCTCAGCACACCTTGCTGCTGTGTGCAAACTTGCACCGTAAAAGCAGCTATGCACCCGACTTGCACCACCATGGTGCGGTTTTGGCGGCTCAAAGATCGATCAAAACGCTCTTGAATCGCAAATTGGCCTCGTAAGCTTGGCGTCCCAGGTCCTTGCCGATGCCCGAACGCTTGTAGCCACCGGTTGGAATCACATAGTCGTCGCTGCGTCCGTAGCGGTTGACCCACACTGTCCCGGCTTCCAGCGCACGCACGCAGCGCAGCGCGCGGTTCAGGTCAGCCGTATGCACGCCGGCCGCCAGCCCATAGGCCGGGTGGTCGCCCAACGCCAGCGCTTCCTCCTCGTCGTCGAACACCTGGACGGTCAACACCGGTCCGAAGATTTCGTCGCGCACCACCTCCATCGACGGGTTCACGCCGGTGAGGATGGTGGGCTGGTAATAGGCGCCTTCGCCGGCACAGGGCGCGGCGCTCCAGCCGCCCGCGGCAAGTTGCGCGCCCTGCTCCAGTCCCCGCTGCACCATGCCGTCGATGCGCTGCGCATCTTTCGGCGTGATGATGGGCGACAGCGTGGTGTCGGCACTCCAGGTCGGTCCCGGGCGCAAGGTCTTGAAAATGGCCGCGATGCCTTCTATTAGCTGGTCCGCCACGCTGCGCTGCACGACCAGGCGCGAACCGGCGACGCAGACCTGGCCGGCGTTGCCGGCGATGGCGCCGGCCACCATGCGCGCCACCTTGTCCAGGTCGGGCGCGTCGGCAAACACGATTTGCGGGCTCTTGCCGCCCAGCTCCAGCGTCACCGGCTTGGTGCCGTGCTGCGCGCAGGCCTGCATGATGGCGCTGCCGGTGCGGGTGGAGCCGGTGAAGGTGACCTTGGAGACCAGCGGATGGCGCACCAGCGCATCGCCGGTCGTATGGCCCAGCCCCTGCACCACGTTGAAGATCCCCGGCGGCATGCCGGCCTTGATCGCCAGTTCGGCCAGGCGCAGCACGGAAAACGGCGTCAGTTCGGAGGGCTTCAACACCACGGCATTGCCTGCCGCCAGCGCCGGCGCCACCTTCCATGACGACATCACGAGCGGGAAATTCCACGGTGCGATGGCGCCGATCACGCCATACGGTTCGGCGATCGTCATGCCCAGCGCGTCGTGCCGCGTGGCGGCGACGTCGCCGCCGATCTTGTCGGCGAACTCGGCGAAAAAGCGGATGCCGTCGGCGGTGAACGGCACGTCCCAGGCGACCGCATTGGCGATCGGCCGGGTCGAGCCCAGCGCCTCGAGGCGGGCCAGGTGCTGCACGTCGGCCTCGATCAGTTCAGCCCAGCGCCGCATCACGCGGGCGCGCTCGCGCGGCGCCCGCTTCGCCCAGTTACTCTTCTTATAAGCTTGCCAGGCATCCTGCACCGCGCGGTCGACCATGTCCGCTTCGGCAATGGGCAAGGCGGCATAGGCCTGGTTGTCCGATGGCCGCCGCACATCAAGCGCGTTGCCGCTGCCTGGCACGTACTGGCCGCCGATGAAATGGGCGCTTTGAATGGAGAGTTGATCTGGGTCGAAGCTGTGCATTGCGGATTCCTTGGAATGATAAGAGCCTGAATCCGATGCTACGCCGAAGCTGCGGCATTAAATGCGGTCGAAGGGGCGCGCCAAGGCGCAAGCTTGTGAAGTTGGGCCGCTTTTCGCACATCGTGCTACAGCTTCAGGACAGCGCCGGAAAGCGTGCCGGGCGCGCAGCAAAGTGTGCTGCCCGCAGGTGAAAAAACCGTTCATTCTGTTCCCGGGATGAGGCAATATGGAATAAAGCGCAGCAGCCGACATGTTGTAATGGATATACGCTCAACCCCTACAGGAATTTGCATGAAGCTCGAATCCTACTGGCTCGATACAGCGCCGCCCTTCAAGGCGGCCGCGCAGGGAGCCGTGCCGCAGCGCGCCGACGTCGTCGTGGTCGGTGGCGGCTTTACCGGACTGTCGGCAGCCCTGGCACTGGCCCGGCGCGGCGCCACTGTGGTGGTGCTGGAAGCCGGCCGCATCGCCGGCGAAGCCTCCGGCCGCAATGGCGGCCACTGCAATACTGGCTTGGCCCACGATTACGCCGACCTGTCGGCCCGCCTCGGCGAGCAGCGTGCCCGCGCTTACTACGACGCCTACAACGACGCCGTACGCACCGTGGACAGCATCGTGTCGGCGGAAGGCATCGATTGCGACTTCAGGCGCTGCGGCAAGCTGAAACTGGCCGCCAAGCCTGAGCATTACGCCAAACTGGCGCGCGCTTATGAACATTTGCGCAAGGTCGAAACGGATGTAAAACTGATCGCGCCGGATGACATCGCGTCCGAAGTCGGCTCCGAACAGTTCTACGGCGGCCTGCTGCAGCCGCAAGGCGCCCAGATGCACATGGGGAAATTCGGCGTCGGCCTGGCCGAAGCCGCGGTGCGCGCCGGCGCCCTGGTATTCCAGGACGCCGCCGTGCACGGTATCGAACGTGCTGGCGGCGCCTTCCGCGTCCAGTCGGCGCGCGGCGAGATCCGCGCCGGCCAGGTGTTCCTGGCCACCGGCAATTCCAGCCTCGGCCCGTTCAGCCATTTCCGCCGCCGCCTGGTCTCGGTCGGCAGCTTCATCATCGCCACCGAACCGCTGCCGAAGGAAGTGCTGGACCGCATCACGCCGACCCGCCGCAACTATGTGACGACCAAGAATATCGGCAATTACTTCCGCATCACGCCGGACAACCGCCTGCTGTTCGGCGGACGCGCACGTTTCGCCCTGTCCAATCCCAAATCGGACGCGAAAAGCGGCCATATCCTGCGCGAGACGATGACACGGGTGTTCCCGGAGCTGGCGCAAACCGGCATCGACTATTGCTGGGGCGGCCTGGTCGACATGACGGCCGACCGCCTGCCCCGCGCCGGCCAGCACGACGGCATGTACTACTCGCTGGGCTACAGCGGCCATGGGGTGCAGATGTCGGTGCACATGGGCCAGAAGATGGCCGAGGTCATGGCCGGCCGCGCCGAGAGCAATCCCTGGCGCGACCTGGACTGGCCGGCGATTCCCGGCTATCACGGCAAGGCATGGTTCCTGCCGCTCGTGGGCGCCTATTACCGCCTGCAGGACATGCTGCACTGAGGCCGCCATGAACAAGACTATGGCAAGACTCCTGCTGACCCGGATCGCGATGGCGGTGCTGACGCTGTTCATCGTTTCCATCGTCGTATTCGCCATCACCAACCTGCTGCCCGGCGACGCCGCCGAGGAATCGCTGGGCCAGGCCGCCACGCCGGAAACAGTGGCCGCCCTGCGCGCCCAGTTCGGCCTGGACCAGCCGGCCCCGGTGCGCTACCTTCGCTGGCTGGCCCATATCCTGCGAGGCGATGCCGGTACCTCGCTGGTGAGCGGGCAGCCCATCACGGAAATGATCGGCAAACGCCTGCCCAACTCCCTGGTGCTGGCCGGCGCCACGGCCCTGGTGTCGGTGCCGCTGGCGCTCACGCTGGGCATCCTGTCGGCGATGTACCGCGGCTCGCTGTTCGACCGCGGCATGAACATGCTGGCGGTGTCGGTGGTGTCGGTGCCGGAATTCCTGATCGCCACCGTGGCGGTGCTGCTGTTCGCCGTCAAGCTGCGCTGGCTGTCTGCCCTCTCGCACACGGCCGACATCCATACCCTGGGCCAGTTCCTGCGCGCCTATGCCATGCCGGTGTTCACCCTGTGCTGCGTGATCGTGGCGCAGATGGCGCGCATGACGCGCGCCGCCGTGATCGACCAGCTGCGCGCACCCTATGTGGAGATGGCCCGCCTCAAAGGCGCCGGCCCGATCCGCATCGTGCTGACCCATGCCCTGCCCAACGCCATCGGCCCCATCGCCAACGCAGTGGCCCTGAGCCTGTCTTACCTGCTGGGCGGTGTGCTGATTGTGGAAAGCATCTTCAACTACCCCGGCATCGCCACCCTGATGATCGACGCCGTGACCACCCGCGATATCCCGGTGGTCCAGGCCTGCTCGCTGATTTTCTGCGGCGCCTACCTGCTGCTCGTCATGCTGGCCGACATCGCCGCCATTGCATCCAACCCGAGGTTACGCTACCCATGAACATGCCTGCTTCCCTGCGCGGGCGCCGCCCGCTCCCCGTTTCGCCGCTGGCGCTGATCGGCGCACTCATTGTCGGCTTCTGGCTCATCGTCACGGTGGCCGGCCCCGCGATGGCGCCGCATGACCCGGGCGCCATCGTCGATGAAGAAGTGTTCGGCGCCATCAGTGCCCAGTTCCCGCTCGGCACCGATTACCTGGGCCGCGACATGCTGAGCCGCGTGCTGCTGGGCGCGCGCTACACCGTGGCGCTGGCCCTGGCGGCGGCCATGCTGGCCAGCACCACCGGCACCCTGCTCGGCCTGTTCGCCGCCGTGCGCGGCGGCTGGGCCGACGCAACCCTCAGCCGCGCGCTGGATGCGCTGATCTCCATTCCCAGCAAGATGTTCGCGCTGATGATGGTGGCCTCCTTCGGCTCCTCGGTGACGCTGCTGGTGCTGACCGCCGCCATCAGCTTCACGCCGGGCGCCTACCGCATCGCGCGCGCCCTGGCCGTGAACGTGCAGGCGCTGGACTTCGTGCAGGCGGCCCGTTCGCGCGGCGAAGGCTTGCTGTACATCGCCTGCGTGGAGGTGCTGCCCAACATCATCCGTCCGGTGCTGGCCGATTTCGGCCTGCGCTTCGTGTTCACCGTGCTGCTGCTGGCCGGCCTGTCCTTCCTCAGCCTCGGGGTGCAGCCGCCGGAAGCCGACTGGGGCTCGCTGGTGCGCGAAAACATCGGCGGCCTGGCGGAAGGCGCGCCGGCCGTGCTGATGCCGGCGCTGGCCATCGCCACCCTCACCATCGGCGTCAACCTGCTGATCGACAACCTGCGCGGCCGCCGCGGAAAGGCCATGAAATGAAGCCATTGGTACAAGTAAGCGGCCTGCGCGTCTGCGCGCGCAACGACGAAGGCGTCAACATCCCCATCGTCAAGGGCGTGGATTTCAGCATCGCGCCGGGCCAGGTGCTGGCCCTGATCGGCGAATCCGGATCCGGCAAGACCACCATCGCACTGTCCCTGATGGGCTATGCGCGCCAGGGCTGCGCCATCACCGGCGGCAAGGTGGAGGTAGCCGGGCAGGATGTCCTGGCGCTGGACGAACGGGGCCTGGCGGCCCTGCGCGGCCGCACCGTGGCCTACATCGCCCAGAGCGCCTCCTCCGCCTTCAATCCCTCGCGTACGCTGATGGACCAGGTGGTGGAAGGCACGGCCATCCACAAGACCATGCCGCGCGCCGCCGCCGAGGCCAAGGCGGTCGGCCTGTTCCGCGCCCTGGCGCTGCCGGACCCGGAAAATATCGGCAAGCGCTATCCGCACCAGGTGTCGGGCGGCCAGCTGCAGCGCGTGATGGCGGCCATGGCCTTCATCACCGACCCGGCGCTGGTGATCCTGGACGAGCCGACCACGGCGCTGGACGTCACCACCCAGATCGAAGTGCTGCGCGCCTTCAAGGACGTGGTGCGCCAGCTGGGCATCAGCGCCGTCTACGTCTCGCACGACCTGGCGGTGGTGGCGCAGATGGCGGACCGCATCGTGGTGCTGCGCGACGGCGAAGTGCGCGAGAACGGCGCCACCCCGCAAGTGCTGAACGCGCCCGCCAACCCCTACACCCAGAGCCTGCTGGCCGCGGCCGCGCCGGCGGTGCGCGACCTGGGCAACGAAGCGGCCGCCCTGGCGCGGCGCAGCCCGCCGCTGCTGGAAGTGCGCGGCCTGGTGGCCGGCTACGGCCCGATCGGCAAGGATGGCCTGCCCGCGAAACGCATCCTCAACGGCATCGACCTGTCGATCGAACGGGGCGCGACCATCGGCGTGATCGGCGAATCCGGCTGCGGCAAGACGACGCTGGCGCGCGTGATTGCCGGCATGGTGCCCAGCGCGCGTGGCGAAGTCCGGCTCGATGGCGCGGTACTGCCATCGTGCGACCACGGCCGCACCCGCGAGCAGCACCAGCGCGTGCAGTTCGTGTTCCAGAATGCCGACACGGCGCTGAACCCGGCGCACACCATCGGCGGCATCCTGGCGCGGCCGCTGGCCTTCTACCACGGCCTGAACGGCGCGGCGCGCCGCAAGCGCGTGTTGCAGCTGCTCGACCTGGTGAAGCTGCCGGCCGCCATCGCCGACCGCCTGCCGGGCGAGCTGTCCGGCGGCCAGAAGCAGCGCATCAACCTGGCGCGCGCGCTGGCGGCCGAGCCGGAACTGATCCTGTGCGACGAAATCACGTCGGCGCTGGATACCGTGGTGGCGGCCGCCATCCTGGACCTGCTGGCCGAATTGCGGCGCGAGCTGAAGGTGTCGTACATGTTCATCAGCCACGACATCAACACCGTGCGCGCCATCTGCGACGAAATCGTGGTGCTGTACGCCGGCAACAAGGTGGAAGCGCGCCCGCGCGAAGCCGTCGCCACGCCGCCCTTCCATCCCTACGCGCATTTGCTGATCAGCTCCGTGCCGCGCCTGCAGCAGGGCTGGCTGGAGAGCGCCGCCGTGCGCGGCGCCGAAGGCTTGCCGCCGCTGCTCCAGCCCAGTGCCGAAGGCGCCGGCCTGTGTTCCTTCCTGGACCGCTGCAGCCACCGCATCGATGGCGTCTGCAACCGCCTGCCGCCGCCCCGCCAGCCCTTGCCGGCCGGCGGTGATATGCTGTGCCACCAGCCGCCCGCCGTGCTGTTGGCGAAACAGTCATCCCTGATCCGTATCGAGGAAGTCGCATGAACCAACGTTTTGTCCGGCTGGCGGAAACCGACCGCCAGCCCGTCTCCTTCACCATCGACGGCCAGCCCGCCAGCGCGCTCGAGGGCGACACCCTGCTGGTCGCGATGCTGGGCGCCGTGCGCAGCGTGCGCAGTTCCGAGTTCGACGAGGGCCGCCGCGCGGGCTTCTGCCTGATGGGGGCCTGCCAGGATTGCTGGGTCTGGACGGCGCAGGGCGAACGCCTGCGCGCCTGTTCCACCGAAGTCCGGGAAGGCATGGCCCTGGTCACGCGCAATATCGGGGCGGGCTGGGTCAACCCGGCGCCATGAGGTAGCGCTCGAGGAACGCCACGCACACCCGCAGCTTGCCCGAACCGGACAGGCGCTGCGGGTAGACCGCCCACACATTGGCTTCCTGCGTATAGTCCGGCAGCACCTGCAGCAGGCGGCCGGAATCGATGTAGCGCTGGGCGTCCCAGCGCGAACGCAGCACGATGCCGGCGCCTTCGATCGCCCAGCGCAGCGCAATCTCGCCGTGGTTGGTCGACAGCGCGCCGGACACCTTGACCGTCTCCTCGCCATGCCTGCCGCGCAGGCGCCACACGCCGAACGGATGGTCGCGCTCCTTGATGGCCAGGCACTGGTGACCGGCCAGCTCCTGCAGCGCTCTCGGCTCGCCATGGCGCGCCAGGTAGGCCGGCGCCGCGCACAGGATGCGGTGGTTGGCCATCAGCTGGCGCTTGATCAGGTGCGGCGCCACTTCCTCGCCGACGCGCACGTCCAGGTCGAAGCCCTCGTCGACCGGATCGACCAGGCGGTCGAACACTTCGAAGCGCACCTGCAGCCCCGGATAGGCGGCGGCCAGTTGCGCGATGGCCGGCGCCACCACCTTGCGCCCGAAGCCGAAGCTGCTGCAGATGCGCAGCTGGCCGCTGGGTGCGCGCCGCCGTTCCGATACTTCGTCGAGCAGCTCGTCCAGGCTGGCCAGGATGCCCTGCGCGCGCACGAACACCTGTTCGCCGTCCTCCGTGATCACCACGCGGCGCGTGGTGCGCTGGAACAGGCGCACGCCCAGCCGTCCTTCCAGCACGCCGATGCGCTTGCTGACGTAGGCGGCCGACATGCCGAGTTCCTCCGCCGCCGCCGCGAAGCCGCCCTTGCGCACCACAGTGACGAATACCTTCAAGTCTTCATTTTCCAGCAGATTATTCACGGTTCGTGTTCTCAAAGGTTACGTTAAGGCAGATTATAACCACGGCGTTTCCATTTATCCTGCAGATATTTGCACAGGAGATCACCATGGCTGCACACAGGATTGCCGTCATCGCCGGCGACGGCATTGGCAAGGAAGTCATGCCCGAGGGCTTGCGGGCATTGCAGGCGGCGGCGCGCCGCTTCGGCATCGCGCTGGAATTCACCCCCTTCGAATGGGCCGACTGCGACTACTACGCCAGGCACGGCAAGATGATGCCCGATGACTGGCGCGAACAGCTGGCCGGCTATGAGGCGATCTATTTCGGCGCCGTCGGCTGGCCGGCCACGGTGCCGGACCACATTTCGCTGTGGGGCTCCCTGCTCAAGTTCCGCCGCGAATTCGACCAGTACGTGAACCTGCGCCCGGTGCGCCTGATGCCCGGCGTGGCTTGCCCGCTGGCCAACAAGCAGCCCGGCGACATCGACTTCTACGTGGTGCGCGAAAACACGGAAGGCGAATACTCCGCCGTCGGCGGCCGCATGTTCGAAGGCACCGAGCGCGAATTCGTACTGCAGGAATCGATCTTCACGCGCCACGGCACCGACCGCATCCTCAAGTACGCCTTCGAACTGGCCCGGCGCCGGCCGAAGAAGCACCTGACCGCCGCCACCAAGTCGAACGGCATCGCCATCTCCATGCCCTACTGGGACGAACGGGTGGCGGCGATGGGCGCATCCTACCCCGAGGTGAAGTGGGACAAATACCACGTCGACATCCTGGCGGCGCGCTTCGTGCTGTCGCCCGAGCGCTTCGACGTGGTGGTGGCGTCCAACCTGTTCGGCGACATCCTGTCCGACCTGGGCCCGGCCTGCACCGGCACCATCGGCATCGCCCCCTCGGCCAACCTCAACCCCGAGCGCACCTTCCCTTCCCTGTTCGAGCCGGTGCACGGCTCGGCGCCCGACATCTACGGCAAGAACATCGCCAACCCGATCGCCATGATCTGGTCCGGCGCCATGCTGCTGGAATTCCTCGGCCAGGGCCAGGCGCAGTACACGGCGGCGCACGACGCCGTGCTGCAGGCCATCGAGCGCTGCCTGGCCGAAGGCCCGCGCACGCCCGACATGGGCGGCCAGGCCAGCACCACCGACGTGGGCCAGGCCATCAGCCGCTACCTCAGCGGCGATTGACGAAGATTTCGTGGCCCCGGCTGTGCGTTACGCCTACTATGAGGTATACGCCGGCATGCGGGCCTCCCATGGACATTTCCACAGCGCTACAGTCGACTGTGTTGCGCGACGCCGTAGTGGTAGCGGGCCAGGCGCACCTTGGCAACGAGGTGCGCTGGGTGCATATGGTCGACCATCCCGAAATCGCGACCTGGGTCAAGCCGGGCTATCTGCTGCTGTCGACCGGCTACAACTGGCCGCGCGACGATGCCGGCGCCAAACGCCTGATCCTCGCCCTCAGGGAACGCGAACTGGCCGGCGTGGTGCTCGCCGTGCCACATTTCCTCGACCACTTCCCGCCCGGCTCGATCCGCGCCGCCAATGAAGCCGGGCTGCCGCTGCTGGAACTGCCCTGGGACATTCCCTTCAGCTCCATCACGGAAGAGATCCACTCGACCATCATCCGCCACCAGGGCGAGGTGATCGAGCGCTCGGAAGCCATCCACCGGGCACTGACCCACGCCGCCGTGACGGCCAGTTCGCTGGACGACGTGGCGAAAGCGCTGGCCACCCTGATTGGCCAACAGGTCAACTTCGTCGACCCCGACGGGGCCGTGCTGGGATCCTCCGCCGGCGCCGCCATGCCCCCGGGCGGTGAGCGCGCCTACCTCCAGCTGCTCAACAGCAAAGCCATCCTGCGCCGGATGCAGGACGCCATCCATCCCATCCTGATCGACGCCCAGCCCGAGGCGGCGGCGCCGCGCCGGCTCGGATGCCCGATCCGCAGCGGCAACGAACTGGTTGCCATCGCCTTGGTCGACGAAGGCGACACGCCGCTGGGCGAACTGGACATCCGCGCCACGGAGCATGCGGCCATCATTGGCGCGCTGCACCTGGCCCAGAAGGAATTGTCCCAGCGCGAAAAGCTGGCAGCCCTGGGCGCGCTGGTGGCCGGCATCGCTCACGAAATCAATACCCCGCTGGGAAACTGCCTGATGGTCGCCAGCGCCCTGGCCGACGAATCCCAGGTCCTGTCCGAAGTCTTTGCCCATGGCGCGCTCAAACGTTCGCTGCTGGAACACGACATCATGGAGTTCACCACGGGCAGCCAGATCCTGCTGCGCAACCTGCGCCGGGCGGCCGACCTGGTCGCCAGTTTCAAGCAGGTGGCCGTGGACCGCACCAGCTGGGAACGCAGCGCGTTTACGCTGGAATCCGCCATCGAAGCCGTGCTGCAGGCGCTGTGCCCGATGCTCAAGTCGGCCGGCATCGCGGTCGAGCGCAACATCGAGCATGGCATCGTGTTCGACAGTTATCCCGAACCCTTCGGCCAAGTCCTGTCCCAGTTGATCAGCAACGCCGTGCTGCATGGCTTCGAGGGCCGCGGCCAGGGGCGCATCGGCATTGCGGCGCACACGCGCGATGACGGCTTCGTCGAGCTGTCCATCAGCGACGATGGCGCCGGCATTTCCGCCGACAACCTGCCGCGCATCTTCAATCCCTTCTTTACCACCAAGCTCGGCGTCGGCGGCTCGGGGCTCGGCCTGCACATCTGCCACAACATCGTGACCGGCCTGCTGGGCGGGCATATCCGCGCGGCGAGCGAACCCGGCGCAGGGTCAACGTTTACCCTGGTGCTGCCGCACGCCGGATAGGCCTGCCTGCTTTTTCGACACCCAACTTCGGCTGCTTTTGCTTTCCTGCCGGCCGTCATCGCAATAAATGGCTATTCACTCCATGTTGTAATCCTGTCCAACCTCGGCGGCTGAACAGAAGCCAGGCCACGCATGCTCCGATCAATTTCAACAGGAACGAAATGAGAGACAACTATTACCCGGCACGCCGGCCCTGGCCGCCGGCGCCCATCCACCTGACCATGGCCGCTTTACTGGTGACCCAAGTGCCGGCACTGCGCGCGCCGCAGCAAGCCCCGGCCGCCGAGGCGGACACCGTCGAAACCGTGATCGTCACCGGTACCCGCAGCGCCGGCGCCAAGGTGCGCGACAGTGCCGCCCCGATCGCCGTGATTTCCGCCGAAACCCTGCAGGAAACCGGCGCCAGCAACCTGTTCGACGCCATGACCGCGCTGGTCCCTTCTTACAACGCGCAATCGGTGACGGGCAACGTCGGCAACATGATCCGCTCCGTGCAACTGCGCGGCCTGAGCCCCAACCATGTCCTGGTGCTGGTCAACGGCAAGCGCCGCCACATCACGGCCAGCATCTCGGCCGACGCAGGCCCCAACCAGTATGCCGCGGCGGCCGACCTCGACCTGATCCCGGTCTCGGCCATCGACCACGTGGAAGTGCTGCAGGACGGCGCCGCCGCCCAATACGGTTCGGACGCCATTGCCGGCGTGTTCAACGTGATCCTGAAAGCCTCGCCGAAAGGCGGCACCATCAGCGCCTCGGCCGGACGCTACGCCAACAGCAAGGTCAATCCGCACCACGGCCACAACGGGCTGACGCGCGACATCCAGGTCGACCATGGCTTCAGCTGGGGCGACGATGGGTTCGCCCGCCTGTCGGCCCAGGTGCGCGACCATGACTTCACCAACCAGACCGGCGCCGACCTGGTGACGACCGCCGGCTGGGGCACGCCGCTGGTGCCGCGCTCCCCCAAGTCCGAACCCTTCCCCAGCAAGGTGGCCGGCGATGCCCGCACCAAGGTTGCCAACGTGGCGCTGAATGCCGGCCATTCATTGGCGGCCGGCGCGGACTTCTACAGCGTGGCCACCGCCGCCTACCGCGAGGCGGCCACCTGGCAGAACTGGCGTACGCCGTTCCAGGCGCCGCTCTACTATCCGGACGGCTTCGAGCCGCAACTGCGCACGCGCGAGAACGACTACGGCCTGACGCTGGGCGTCAAGGGCCGCAGCGGCGCCGGCTGGAACTGGGACCTCAGTTCGACCTATGGCTACAATGACGTGGCCCTGGGTTCGGTCTACACCATCAACCGTCCGCTGTTCCGCGACACGGGCAGTTCGCCCAGCAGTTTCTACCTGGGCCAGTACACCATTTCGCAATGGACCAACAATGCCGACTTCACCAAGTCCATCGACATCGGCTGGCAAGCGCCGCTGAACCTGGCCCTGGGCCTGGAATACCGCAAGGAAGCGTACAGCCTGGGCTCGGGCGATGCCGCTTCGCGCTACGACTTCGGCCCGGATGGCTTCCCCGGCTACGCGCTGGCCGATGCGGGCCGGCACACCCGCAGCAACGTGGCCGGCTATGTCGACGCCACCGTCAAGCCGTCGCCGCAGTGGCTGCTCAGCGTCGCCGGCCGCGCCGAACATTACAGCGACTTCGGCAACACCTTCACGGCCAAGCTCACCAGCCGTTACGACTGGTCGCCGGCGTTCGCCGTGCGCGGCACCGTCAGCAACGGCTTCCGTGCCCCGACCCTGCAGGAAGAGTACTACTCGAACACCAATGTCGGCCCGACCTATGCGAACGTGCTGTTGCCGACCAACTCGGCCGCAGCGGCGCTGGCCGGCGCCAGCCAACTGGGGGCGGAAAAGTCGAAGAACATCAGCGTGGGCCTGGTAGCCAATCCGGCCGCGCGCCTGCACGCCACGCTGGACGTGTACCAGATCACGATCCGCGACCGCATCATCGGTTCCGGCACCATCAGCGGTCCGGGCGCCAATGCCGCCATCGTGGCGCATGGCAGCGTGCTCGACCCGGCCATCACCAAACCCACGGTCAGCTACCTGACCAATGGCGTCGACACCCGTACCCGCGGCCTCGATGCCACCGCCGATTACACCAGCGATTTCGGCGATGCGGGCAAGGTGAAGTGGACGGCCAGCTGGAACATCAACCAGAACCGCATCATCAAGGTCACCCGCAAGGGCGGCCTGGATCCGACCGCCGCGTCGCCGATCATCGATGCGACGCCGCATGACAAGCTGGTGATGGCGGCCAAGTACTTCCTGGACGACTGGAACGCCAACCTGCGCGTCAGCCGCTATGGCACCAGCCAGCTGACCGTGACCGACGGCGACACCGGCGGCATGCCCTACCACACCAACCGCATGAATCCGGCCTGGATCTTCGACCTGGAAGTGGGGCGCGACGTGGGCGATCACTGGAGCGTGAGCGGCGGCGCGAAGAACCTGTTCAACCACACGCCCAACCACGCCATCCGCCAGGGTTACTCGCACGCCTATGTGTACCCGAGCTTCTCGCCGTATGGCATCAATGGCGCGTACTACTACGGCCGGGTAGCTTACCGCTTCTGACCCGGCAGCGGCATGCGGGCGCCGGACCCGACGCGGGTCCGGCCCCGCTCCCCCGTCAGAACCTGAAGCTGGCGCGCGCGTAGTAGTAGCCGCCGTTGATGCCGAACGGCGAGAACGACGGATAGATCGTCACCGCCGAGTTGTCGAGGTTGGCCCGGTACACGGCCAGCAACTGCGGGTTCACCTGGTCGGGATACTTGTTGAACAGGTTGTTGCCGCCCACGGTCAGGGTCCAGCTCTTGTCCAGCTTGTAGCTGATTTTCAGGTCGGTGGTGGCCGTGCTGCCGATCTCGTTCTTGAACCATTCCGCGCCATCCGGGCTGGCCCATTCGTACGATTTCCCATACAGCGATTCGCGCAGGTTGACCGTCCAGGCGCCGTTTTTCCACAGCGCGCCCAGGTTGATGCGCGTCTTCGGCGAGGCCGTTTCCAGGTGCGAGATGGCTTGCTGGTCGAGCAGGGTTTGCGGCTGCAGCTGCACCGGCGCCTGGTTGATCCGGGTCACCTTGACCTGGTTCCAGTTGGCGGCCACCGACCAGTCGACCCGCCCATATTCGGCGTAGTTGCTGTTCAGCGTCGTCACGAACTCCACGCCGCGGCTGCGGGTATTGACGGCGTTCGAGAAGATGTTGATGCCGGTCTGCACCACCGTCGGGTCCAGCACGTTGCCATTGGCCTTGATTGCCGCCACCACGGCCGGCGAATTGTCGGCGCCCCCCGAGCCATACAGTGCGCCGGAACCCACGATGCGGTCGCGGATCTTGATCTGGTAAGCGTCCAGCGTCACCGCCAGGTTGCTGGCGGGGTTCAGCACCATGCCCAGGCTCAGGTTGGTCGACGCTTCCGGCTTCAAGCCATCCACCCCGACCAGCCTGGCGCCCGCCGAGTTCGGCGCCAGCTGCACGAAGGCGCTGCGCGGGCTGACGTTGGTGGCCGAGTAGTACTCCTCGGCCACGGTCGGCGCGCGGAAGCCATTGGAATAGGTACCGCGCAGCGCAAACATCGGGGTGAAATCGTAACGGCTGGTGAGCTTGCCCACCTTGGCGTTGCCGAAGTCGCTGAAGTGCTCGTAGCGGCCAGCCAGGTCCACCGTCCAGGCGGCCAGCGGCTTGGCAATGACGTTCAGGTAGACCGCCGCATTGTTGCGCGAATGGCTGCCGGCGTCGGTCAGCGAGAAGCCCGGATAGGACTGCGAACCTTCCTTGTAGCGCGAGGCGGGATCGCCGGCTTCGATCTCATATTGGTCGCGCCGCTGCTCCAGGCCGACCGCGAACGTCAGTGGCGTGGCCCAGCCGACCTCGAACTCGCGGCTGGCGTCCAGGTTGTTGGTCCACTGGCTGGCCATGAAGGTGCCGGCATGGAACACGGTCGGCGTGAAGCCGGTGTCGTTGTACAGCGAGACGTTGCCCGAGTCTTCCACCCCGATGCGCGCCTTGTCGCGCCCATAGGTGCTGCTGAAATCCCAGTGCCAGGCGCCGATACTGCCCTTGGCGCCCGCGGTAAAGCCGAAGTCCTCTTCGCGCATGGTTTCCTTCGGGCTGAAGCCGAGCGGATATACGGCCGGCAGGCGGTTCGGCATGCGGTAGTTCTCGAAGGCGCGCGCATTCTTGCGGCCTACCGTGGCGAAGGCGTACAGCTCGGTGCCCTGCCCCAGGTCATAGCCAGCATTGGCCGCGAAGGTGTACAGGTGGTACTGCGCATCGCCCGAAATCCGGTTCAGGTTCGGGTAGCCAGGCACCTGCAGCAAGGGCATCTTCTTGATGTTGGCCGGGTCGGCTACGCGCGGGTCGATGCCGCCGCGGTTGGTGAAGTCGTGGTACTTGCCTTCGGCCGTCAGGCTCACGAAGCCCTGCTCGCCCAGCCTGAAGCCGGCATTCGCGGTGGCGTCCGGCGTCCTGCCGCCGCCATCGGCGTAGCCGCCGCCGCTGATGCTGCCGCTTGCGCCCTGGTTGTTGGACTTCAGGATGATGTTGATCACGCCTGCGATCGCATCGGTGCCGTACTGCGCGGCCGCGCCGTCGGTCAGGACCTCGATGTGGTCGATCATCGCCACCGGGATGAAGTTCAGGTCGGCGGCGGCGCTGCCCTGGTAGGGGCCGCCCAGCACGGCCAGATTGGAGGTGCCGTGGCGGCGCTTGCCGTTCACCAGCACCAGGGTGTTGTTGGGGCTCAGGCCGCGCAGGCGCGCCGACAGCGTCAAGTTGGCGGTGTCGCCGCCGAAGGCCTGGGCCGTGAAGGAGGGCAGGTTTTGCGCCAGGGCCTGGATCAGGTCGGGCTGGCCGGTGCGTTGCAGGGTGCCGGCGTCCAGCACCTGGACCGGCGAGGCGCTGTTCTCCACCTTGAGGCCGTTGGCGCGGGTGCCGGTCACGATCACCGCTCCCGCCAGCGCCGCGTTGGAAGCGCCGGCGCCGCCGCCGCTGTCGGCCGGCGCCTCGGCCGGTTCACCCGGGTTGGCGAAGCTCATGCCCGCGTGCAGCAGCATGATGGCTGCGGCGCAGGTCTTCAGTTTGCCCTTCTTGTGCATTGCGTGTTCCTTTTCTGATGAGGATGGAGAGGTGCCGCGTCACTTCTTGGCTGCCACGACTTCGATTTCAACCAGCCAGCCGGGCACATTCAGCGCGGCCACCTGCACGACCGCGCGGGCTGGCAGGTTGGGTTGTGCTCCCCCGAAGAACCTGGTGTACGACTCCATGAAGCCCTTGATGTCGGCGCGGCCGTTATTGGCCGGATCGCCGACCAGGAACACCTGCATCTTCACCACGTCGCCCATGGACAAGCCCATGCCCTTCAGGATCTCCTCAATCTTCTTCAGTACGCCCATGGTCTGGGTCTTGGTATCGCCATACGCGGCCAGCGAATCGGCCGGGGCATTCTTGTCGATCACCGGCGGCACCTGGCCGCTGATGAAATGGATGGTGGCATTCGGCGGCAGCGTGACCGCCTGCGCGATCGGGAAGTCCGAATTGGGAATCTTGTGGCGGACGATGTCCTGCGCGTGGACCATGGTGGAACCCAGGGCCAGCAAGGCCGCCCCGATCGATGCTTTTGCTTGCATGGTTTTCCTTAGTGTTTGTTGGACATCTGGCCGGCGGCGAAGGCCGGCACCTTCAGCGTTTCGCGCAGGACCGCCACGTCCTGGCCCGCGACCGGGCCGGCCTGGTTGCCCCAGGCGCTGCGCACGAAGCTCAGTACTTCGGCAATGTCGGCATCGGACAGCGTCGGGCTGAAGTCCGGCATGCCGCCCCGCCCTTTCAGCAGCACGGCCGCGACCTGGCTGGGATCTCCCTGCACGAAGGCATTGCCCGCCAGCGCGGGGAAGGCGCCGGGAATCCCCTTGCCGCTGGCCTGGTGGCAGGCCGCGCAATTCTTCGCGAAAATCGCCTTGCCGTCGGCATGGGCGGCGCCATGCACGACCAGCAGCACGGCGATCAGAATGGTCCTCAAGGTCATGCGCTTGCCCTTTCATGAATGCGTTCCAGTTGCTGCCATGCCGACTCGATGGCGCCGGCCTGCCAGCCTCCCAGGTAACTCAGGTGTTCGCCGGCCAGCATCACCCTGCCTTCGCCTTTCAGCAGCAACGGGTAGACGGTTTTGCGCTTTTCATCGCTCCAGTCGGCCCAGCCGCCCAGGTTGTACTGCACGCGGTGCCAGGCCACAGAGAAGGCGCTTTCATAGGACTCGCGGTAGGCCGGGAAGATCTTCTCGCCCGCCTTCAGCGCGAACTCGGCGCGTTCGGCCGGCGACAGGGCGCTGACTTCGATGGCGGAGGTCTGGTAGTTGTAATAGCCCAGCAGCACGCCCTTCTTCTTCTGCCAGTTGGACGAGGGCAGCGAAATGGTGTTGATGCCTTCCATGTCGGTCAGCACATGGCCGCCGTAGATCTGCTCGTCCTCTTCCCAGAAACGGCGCTTCATCTGCAGGCCGATCTTGCCGACCGGCGCATACGCCACGGCGGCAATCGCCTGCTTGAAGTCGTCGGAAAAGTCCGTCTGCACGTGGCGCAGCACGGACAGCGGCATGGTGCACAGGCAGTAATCGGCCGTCACGGCGTGCAGCTTGCCGCTGGCGGTATCCTTGTAGGCCACCGTCACATCGCGTTCGCCGTGCCGGATCGACTGCACTTCGGCCTTGTAGCGGATGTGCCGGCCCACCTGCTTTTCGAAGGCCTTCGCGATGGCGTCCATGCCGCCCACCGGCTGGAACATGGTGTTCTGCATCGGGAAGTCCTGCACCGCACTGTAGACATTGCCGATGCGCGAAGCCAGCAGCTCTTCGAAACCCAGGGGATCGGACAACTGCCCCGGGTTCAGGCCCGCGCCCGGATTGACCGCATAGCCGCGGCCGCTACGGCCCTTGTAGCGCAAGTCGACCTGGTCCAGCTGCCCTTCATGCGCCAGGTAGTCCAGCAAGGCGCGCTTGTCGTCGGCGCTCAATTGCTGGTCCAGCATATTGCCCTTGACCGCCTTGGCCAGCAGCTCGGCCACGTGGCCGCGCATGTCGGCCTTGATGGCGGCGGGCCGCAGGCGCTGCCGGGACAGCGGGCCGCCATGCTCCAGGTAGACGAAGGAGTGGTCGTTATCGTTGACCATCACTTCCAGCGGGACATTGAACAGGCGCGTGTAATACAGCGTCGATTGGTGGTGCAGCGGAATGCGCCACGGCCCATGGTTGATGTAATGCCCTTCGTCGAAGGTGCAGGCCTGCCGTTCCCCGCCCAGCTCCGTCAGCGTGAAACCCTTGCGTGCCGTCTGGCAGCGGCCGCCGGCAAAGTCGCGCGCTTCCAGCACCTGCACCGCATAGCCAAGCTTTCCCAGCTCATAAGCCGCCGTCATTCCGGCCAGGCCCGCGCCCAGGATCACCACCCGCTTGCCTTTGCCGCTGCCTTGCAGCACCGGCGGCGCATGGACCCTGGATGCAATCCCGATGCCCCAGGCATTCATGGTGTTGAATAACAGGCCCGTGCCACCCACGGCTGCCGCGCGGTACAGGAATTGCCTTCTCGTGATCGAGCGTTCTTCCATCTGCCACCTCGTCTGTGTTGGATGGCTACGTTCATGCAAACCGCATGCCACAACACCCGGCGAAAGCACTCTATTCGGCCCGCAAAATAAACTCCTTAAACGAAAAGCGCGCCTTGTACTGCAAGGCGCGCTTTGAAGGCTGATCCGGTACGACTTTGTTTTGCCGGCTCTTTTCACATCCCTTCGACTTGCAATGGTGCACGCACCATGCTGATGCGGCCGATGATCCGGCACGGCTGGAAATGCAAAGGCGCCGCCGCATCGACCAGGTACACCACGCCATCCCCGGCCGGGTCGACCGCCACCTGCACCGGCCAACGCCCGCGCAAGCGCGCGCGGTCGAACCAGCGCTCTTCTTCGGCGCGCGGGCAGCTGAAATAGAAGCCCTGTACGCAGATGCCTTCCGGCGTGACCCATGCCTCGCTGGTGGGCAGCAGGCAGCAGCGCACCACGTCTTCCGGGAATTGCTGCAGCGATGCCCCGCGCCGGCGCGCGCCCCACTCCCACAGCTGGAGCGGCGCCCAGCCGTCGGCACCCTTGCTGTGGTTGTATGCCAGCAGGATGTCCAGCACGATGCGACGGAACTCCGCCAGCGTCAGCACGCCATCCAGCTTGCCGTCGGCGCCATCGGCGGCCGCGCCGAAACTGGCGCGCAAGGCCGGCAGCCAGGGACGCTCCGCCGCCTCGTAGTCCGGCACGCAGCGCACATTGAAGTTCGCCAGCAGGTTGTCGCGGTTGGCGCGCGCCATCAGTTCCGGCGGCAGCAGCAGGCGTTCCGGCAAATGGCTGCAAGGCCATTCCTGCGGCGCCAGCAAACGGTTGTGGCGGCGCGCCAGGCGCGCCTTGTCGGCCGCGCAGCTGGCCAGCGCCAGCATGGCCGGCCCCCAGCCGGGCGCCTCCAGCGTCGCGTACCAACCGGTGACCATGCCGCTGAACACGTCGGTAAGCACATACAGCAGCGGCGCACCGGCCAGCAGCTTGCGGTCCTGCCCATGCGACAGCTGCAGGCCGAATGGCAGCACGTCGAGGCGGAAAGCGGCGCCCGGGCGGCCCCGCCTCTGCACCGGCGCATTGTCCGCCAGGGGCGGCGGCAGCGGCGGCCCGCCGATCATCTGCTCCTGCTGCAGCCAGTAGTTGAACTGGCCGAAACTGGGCACGGGACCGCTTGCCGGCATGCGCTTGATCCTGCGCGAGTACGGATCGGCGATACGCTGGCACAGGAAGTCGTCCAGCAGCTCCTGGTAGGCGGCGCGCCGGCTGAACTGCGTATGGCTTGCCGCATAGCGCGCCGCCGCCAGCCG
>CBHWEO010000023.1:0-34499 GCA_966112955.1 uncultured Duganella sp.
AACGCCACGGGCCTCAACGACCTGCGCCACACGCCCATCGACAGCCGCTACCCCGGTCCGCTGGTGCTGGCTACAGCACTCGACAACCTGCAGCATGGCAGCATGATGCGCAAGCCGGACGCCTGGCAGGTGCCGGCCGCGCTGCTCCTCGCGATGCTGCTGCTATACCTCCTGTTCCAGCGCGGCACGCACATCGTGCTGCTCGGGGCGGGGCTGTGGACCGGCAGCGTCATCACCATATTCGGCACGTATTGGGCGATCGGCCAGCAGTGGCGCGTGCCCGCCGTTTCCGCCCTGTTGCTGCTGTGGGCCTATTACATCGCCGGCGCCCTGCAGGCCTATCTCGCCGAACGCCGCACGCGCCAGCAGGCCGTCAAAATGTTCAGCCGCTTCGTCAATCCCCATGTGGTACAGCAGCTGGTGCAGAACGGCGACCTCGCGCGCGGCGGCGAATCGCGTGACATCACGGTGCTGTTCTCCGATATTCGCGGTTTCACCACGCTGTCCGAGAATCGCAGCCCGCAGGAAGTGGTTGCCTTGCTGAACCGCTATTTCACGCTGCAGGTCGACGTCGTGTTCCGGCACGGGGGATCGCTCGACAAGTTCATTGGCGACTGCATCATGGCGTTCTGGGGCGCCCCGCTGGACGATCCCAAACACGCGTGCAACGCGGTGTCGGCCGCGCTCGAAATGGCGGAAGTCCTGCGCAAGTTCAAGGAAGAACTGGGCGCGCAGGACCTCGATTTCGACGTGGGCATCGGCATCCATTCCGGCCCTGCAGTGGTGGGCCTGATCGGCTCCGACAAGCGGCGCGAATACACCGCCATCGGCGACACCGTCAACCTGGCCAGCCGCATCGAAGGCCTGACCAAAGGCGTCACGCGCATCCTGGTGTCGTCGGACACCGTGGAGCGCTGCGGCGACGCCTTCGAATTCACACCATATGGCGCGTTCGACGTCAAAGGAAGGGAGCAACAAGTCTCCCTGTTTGGTCCACTAGGAGGGAAGAAATGAAGAATCGCATCTGCATGCTGGCCGTCGCGGGGAGCCTGTGCGTTCCCGCTGCGGCAGCCGACCAGGCGGTCACGGTCCGCCAGACCGACATGAAGGCCAAACCGTTTACCGACGCGAACACCATCGCCAGCGTGGCGGAGCGCAGCCGCGTGGATGTGCTGAAGCGCGAAACCAGCTGGATCGAAATCAACTCCGGCCCGAATACGGGCTGGGTCCGCATGCTCAGCCTGCGCTTCGAACCAGCTGCCGCGGCAGCAGGCGCCAACGCCTCCCCCAACCTGTTCCGCAGCGCGCTCGAAAAAGGCAGCGGCGGCAGCGTCGCCACCACGGGCGTGCGCGGCCTGAAGGAAGAACAGTTGACCAACCCGCGCCCGAACCCCGCCGCGCTCCAGCAGATGCAGTCGGTCGCCGCCGGCGCGGGCGACGCGAGCGCCTTTGCCGCCAAGGCTGGACTGCATGCGCAGCACGTGGATTACGTTGCCGTCGGAGGTGCCAAATGAAGCCGCTGAAAATCGTGGTGGCCCTTGCCGCCGCCCTGCTCCTGTCGCTGCCCGCCCACGCCCAGTTCCAGCTCAACCTGGGCAACCTGTCGAAAAGCCTCGAGAGCGCGAAGGCTCTGTTCGACAAGGGCAAGAAGATCAACGAGGCAATGCGCGAATTCACGCTCGAGGAAGAATCGGCGCTGGGCGAGGAAATGGCCAGCAACCTGCTGGGCGCGGCGCCGCTGTATGGCAACATGGCCGTGCAGCGCTACGTGAACCAGGTCGGTCAATGGGTGGCGGCACAGGGCGAGCGGCCGGAACTGAGCTGGCGTTTCGCGGTGCTGGACGATGCGGAAGCCAATGCCTTCGCGGCACCCGGTGGCTATGTCTTCATCACGCGCGGCCTGCTTTACAGCCTGCGCAGCGAGGCTGAACTGGCCGGCGTGCTGGCCCACGAGATTGCCCATGTGCTGCGCAAGCACCAGCTGGCCGCCATCAAGAAAGGCATGCGGACCTCGCTGGGCACCGAATTCCTGAGCGAAAAGGTGGAACAGAAAGCCCTCCGCACCGGCAACGGCCAATTGACCCCGTGGCTGCGCGAGTTGGCGAATGTGGGCACACAGTTGTACGTACGTGGCCTGGACAAGGATGACGAGTTCGAAGCCGATCGCATGGCGGTGGTCCTGTCCGCCCGCGCCGGCTACAACCCTTACGGCCTGCCCTCCGTCTTGCAGACCCTGCAGACCGTGAGCGCCGACCACGCCGGCCTGGCCCTGCTGTTCAAGACCCACCCGCCCTTCAACGCGCGGCTGGATGCCCTCTCGGCCGCGATGGCGCAAGGCTTCGACAGCTTCGACCAACAGCCGGACGGTGCGGAGCGCTTCAAGGCCAGCATGGCTCCAGCACGGAAGAAATAGCACGCCGGTCGAGCCTCCCGTCCTCGCCCATCATTGAAAAGTGAAATATATTTTGTTTTTTGGCAACACCAGTAAGCTGCAGTTTCTGATAGCATGCGCGGACTTGCAATTTTAGCCATACCGCTACATGATCCTGAACCTGTCGTTCTGCACCGGATTGCTGGGCATCTTCCTGGCGGCACCCCTGGTCGCCATGCGCCGCGCCCGTCCCGCGAATCTTTGGCTGGGGCTGTTCATCGGGGCCTTCTCCTCGCTGGCGCTGGCGGACGGTATTGGCAACAAGCAGCTGTTCGGCCTGTTCGACTGGCCTCTGCCGGCGATGGGGCCGTGCTTCTACATGTATGTGCGCAGCCTGACCGGCAAGCCGATCGGACGCCGCGAAGCGCTGCATTTCCTGCCCACGCTGGCTTGGTCGCTGGCGCTGGCGGGCGGCCGCATCCTGATGCCGGGCGATGCCTTCGTACACTGGCTGGTGCACGAGGGCTGGCCGGTGTTCGGCGCCATCCTGCTGTCCGTCCAGGTGCAATCCTTTGTCTATGCCGTCGTCGTACTGCTCTCGGTGTGGCGTTTCCATGCGCAGGTGAAGCAGCATTACTCGTCCATGCGCGGGCGCGACTTGCGCTGGCTTGGCTGTTTGTGTGCCTGCCTGCTCGTGCTGCTGGTGGCCTGGATCCCGGCCACGATGGCGAGCCGCTTCTGGACCGACGTTCTGATTTTCGGCCGCCTGCTGCTGATGTTCGGCCTGGGCTGGTATGGCCTGCACCAGCCGGCCATCTTCCGCTTGCCGAATGAGGTCATGCCGGAAAAATATGCGCGCTCGGGCATGGACCAGGGGTCGCGCGAACTGATCGGCAAGCGCCTGGCGCAGCGCGCCGCCCAGGCACGCGATCACCTGGAGAGCGAGATCAAGCTGGCCGACCTGGCCGAGCGCATCGGCACCTCGCCCCAATTGCTGTCCCAGTACCTTAACGAAGTCCTGGAAGTGAACTTCTTCGAGTACATCAATAACTTGCGCGTTGGCGAAGTGCAGGCCATGTTGCGCGATCCCGCCCAGGCTGGCCGCCCCCTGCTGGAACTGGCAATGGCAGCCGGCTTCAACAGCAAGTCCACGTTCAACGCCGCCTTCAAGAAACAGACAGGCATGGCACCCTCCGCATGGCGGGCGGCCACACAGGAACAGGCGTCCGTGCCGATCGGCTAGGACGTCCGGCGCGCCGCAATCGGCGACAGTCGGGGCTTGACCACTTCCAGGAAAGCCCATGAAAACGATTGGTTTCGCCGCTGCCACGATGGCGCTGGCGTTGTCGGCCTGCGGCGGCGGCGCTCCCGCCGCCGGCAATGCCGGCAGCGCGGGCAGCGGTACGATGGCCGGCAGCACGACCGGCATCTTCGATGTCGGCTACGGCCGCTTCCACGGCACCTATGCCTTGCTGGACGATGGCCGCTTTTTCGGCGTGCATTTCGTTGCCGGCGATGTGCTGGGCGGCCATCCCTACGGCACTTTAAGCAAAGGCAATAGCCTGGGCGCCAAAGACCCCATTACGTGGGTCAATTTCATTAACGATGCGCAGCAAGTGGGCAGCCTGGAGTCGAACGCCCAGTTCGGGCGCAGCCTTCTTGAAGGCGGGCTGCGCGTCGAGATCAGGAGCGACGGCCTGGGCGAGCTGTCCACCACGGCCGGCCCGGCCAAAACCTGGGGCGACGGTTCCGCCCGGACGCTGTACGACGACGCCATCCCGCTCGCGACACTGGCCGGCAGCTACAATGCCACCGTACGCAGTTACGGCATTTCCCTGCCCAAAGCCGACGCCACCGCATTTGGCATCGACGCTACCGGCAATATCAACGCCACGGCCACCGGTTGCACCTTTGCCGGCACGATCCGGCAACACGGCAGCACCGGCATCTACGACCTGGAATGGACACCCGGCGGCGAGGGCTGCAGGTTCAGGATGCGGCAAACAGGGATCGTCATGCCGGTGTCCATGGCCGGCGGCAAGCCATCGCTGATCCTGATGAGCAATGCGGGCGATGGCGGCCAGGCGGCGGTGTTTCGCGCCCTCCACCAATAAGTCCGGCCCGATCGGCACGGACGCCGGACGCCACGCCCACCGTCACACTTGGGCTCTCTCAACTCCAAAAGGAAGCGCCCATGCAAGCAATCCGCACTACCGCCGCCGCAGCCCTCAGCCTGGCCCTGTTTGCCTGCGGCGGCGGCGGTTCGCCGTCCAGCCCGTCCACGACAACGGCAACGACCACCACCACGGCTGCCGGCGGCACGGCCAGCGCCACCGGCATTTATGACGTCGGCTATGGCCAATTCCGCGGCATTTATGCCCTGCTCGACGACGGCCGCTTCTACGGCGCACATTTTGTCGGCAACGACGTCCTGGCCGGCCATCCATACGGCAAGCTCTCCTCCGCCAACAGCATCAACAACAAGGAGCCCATCGCCTGGGCCAACTTCATTGACGACGTCGAGCAAGTCGGCCGGATGGAAAGCGATCCGCGCTTCGGCCGCAGCGCAAGCCAGGGGAAACTGGAGGTCGCCATCAGCAGCGGCATGGGCAATTTCTCGGCCACGGTCACGGATGCCAAGACCTGGGGCGACGGTTCGGGCAAGACGCTGTACAAGGATGCCATTCCGTTGGCGACCCTGGCGGGCAACTACGGCGCCTTCATGCGCAGCGTCGGCATCTCCGAGCCGCGTACGCCGGCCAGCGCCTTTGTCATCGATGCCGCCGGCAATGCCAGCGCCACGGTCGGCAACTGCAATTTCACGGGCAGGATCAGCCAGTACGGCGCGACCGGCGTCTATGAGCTGCAATGGTCCATCAGTGGCGCCGGATGCAAATTCGCCGCCCCGCAGACGGGCATTGTGATGCCGATCTCGATGTCCGGCGGCAAACCAGTCCTGATTTTCATGAGCCACAATGCGGACTCCAGCCAGACCGCCGTGTTCCGCGCCACCCATTCATAACTCCGCCGGGCCAGATTCCATGCCGCCGTCACGCCCGGCGGCTCAGGGACGCGGCCCAAGGTATTGATGCACGATAGCGTCGTACGTGCCGTTGGCGCGGATCGCCTTCAAGCCGGCGTTGAAGGCGTCGCGCACGCGGCTTTCGCGAAAGACCGCCTTGCGCGGGCTTTCAGGAAAAATCCTGTGGAACGTCACTGCCTGGGTGGCGTCGATTTGCGGCTCGAGCCTTTCGCTGAAGTAGCGGAAGATGAGGCGGTCGCCGACCACCACGTCCACCCTGCCGGTGAAGAGCAGCTTGTTCTGCGTGATCTGGGACGGCACTTCGCGGTAATCGGAATGCGCGCTCGCGACCATGCTGAAACGGTCGCCCAGCACCATGCTGGCGTTCTGGAACGCCGCCACGGAATGGGCCGCCAGGTCCTCGATCTGCTGGATATTCAGCTTGCGGCGCGCCAGCGTGGTCGCGACGTTCTGGTAGACGATGTAGTTGTCCGTGAAGTAGTCCTGGCCGCCGATCCCTTCGGTGATCGACATCAGGCCATCGAGCTGGCCCGCGCGCAGCATTGCCAGGGCACGGGTCTGCGGCAGCATGTGCCCCACCAGCTTGTAGCCGCCAGCAGCCAGTGCCTGCCGCACGATATCCACGTCGAAGCCCGAATTCCCGGACTCCATGATGTAGGGTGGCTTGGGCAGGCCCATGCCCACGTGAACTTCGCGCAGCGCCACCTCCTGGGCGCACACGGCCCCGCTGACGGCCAGCGCCGCCCACATGGCGTACCACCGCATACTGCCTCCACGCGCCTGATGCCTGCTTTCACAATACACCAGGTTGGACCGGATTTATACGCTCATGGCGCCATCTGTCGCGCGTTTGGTCCTGCCACGGCTGCCCTCGAACAGGAGTCCCAGCGGCACTTCGACCCAGCGGTGGAAAGCGGCGCCGGCGGCGAGGCTGGCGGCCCATGCGGACAGCATGCCGAAGCCCTGCAACAGCGGGTCGGCCGGCACGAAGCGGGTGAAGGCCGCGTTCACCAGCAGGCAGACCGGGAAGTGGATCAGGAAGACGGAGTAAGACGTCTTGGCCAGCCCGTTGACCACGCGCCAGGCGGGGCCCCTGCCGGCGGCTTCGGCGCGGCCCACGATCACCAGTGCGCAAGCCACCATCAGGGCCAGCGCCAGGCGGCTGCGGAAGTCGATGGCCAGCGCCAGCAAGGCCGGCAGGAAGATGGCTGCCTGCACCAGCACCGCGCCACGCGTCTTGCGGCGCGGGTCGCCGGCCCACCAGGCCGCCATGCCCAGCGCGTAACTGCCGAAGAAATATGGCGCCCAGCTGTCCCACTCGGGATCGAGGTTGAAGTGCAGCACGGAGAGCGCCGCGCACACCGCCACCAGCGACGGCACCAGCCATGGGCGGCGCACCGGTCCGCTGATGCGGGCCGCCAGCCACAGGATCGCCACCGCCGCGGCGTACAGCTGGAAGTCGATCGCGACATACCACGCCCCCGCCGACAGCGAGGGATAGCCCAGCACCCCATGCGCCAGTGCGGCGTGGGCGGCAAGCTGCGCCAGCGTGGCTGGCGCCGAAATCGAATCGTGCTCCATCCATTGCCGCGCCAGTGCCGAAGCGGCCGCGGCCAGCACAGTCGCGGCAAGGAAAGGCGGCGCCAGCTTGAGGTAGCGCCGCCAGACCGCGGCCACCGGGGCCGCCATCACCGGCTGGGCGCTGGGCGCCAGCGACTTGGCGGCCAGGAAGCCGCCCACCACCAGGAAAACCTGCACGGCAATGCGCGCGCTGCCCGCCAGCCAGTCGATCAGCTCGGGCAGGAGCAGGCGTACATGGTCCGCCATGGGGCCATAGAACGCCAGGTGGTGCAGCACGATCATCTGCGCGGCCACCGCTTTTAGTAAATTGATAACGCCAAACTTCATTACGTCTGCTGCCGGTATTGCGAAGGTCGCAATGATAGCCGAGCTGAGCAGAAACGTGGCGCGCGCCTTGCAAGTCCTAAGTCATCACGCCTTGTTCACGGCGCGCTGCAATTCCTTTTCCAGGTCGGCCAGCGAGTGCTGCGTGCCCTTCAACGAAGTCTGGAGCTGCACCACTGAATAGTAGAGGCCGGTGCCGTCAATCCTGCCGAACTCCACGTCCGCCGAGCGGTTGAACAGGGCCGGCGCATCGAGCAGCATCTGCAAGGTGTTCATGCTGGTCTGGCTGAAGTCGCGCTGCGAGGCATACACGCCCGCGTAGCGTTGCAGCAGCGCCGGCTCCATCCAGCTCACCGCCTGGCTGGCAACGGCGACTTCCCATGCCTCGCGGCGCAAGGTCGGCGTGGTCTGGCTGATGCCGAACTTGCCATGGGTGGTTTGATTGAGGTGGTCGATCAGCAGCTTCCCATCGACCTTGTCGATGATGTCCTTGCGCAGCACGTCGCGCAGCGCATCCAGCTTCGCGATCTCCTCCTGGTTCCTGCGCATTGCGGTTTGTACCTCGGCGAGGTTGGTGCGGATCTCCGCTTCAATGTTGGCCTGCGCCTCATGTGCGCGGTGGTTGTGGTGCCAGGTTTGCGCGCCGTGTTCCAGCGCCAGCGCGGTCAGGATACTGACCACGATCATCGAGTATTCGGCGGCAAAGGCCTTCATGGAAGCGAGCCCGCCCTTTTTCGGCAATTCTACGTGCATCGAGATGTCATCCCCGGTTGGTTTTTCCGAGCGGCGATCTTACACTATTTGAATGCCTTTCTGGCAACCACGGGGCGAACTTGCCGAAACAATCCCGGGCCGCTATAATCTGGGCCCTTCGGGTCGTTAGCTCAGTTGGTAGAGCAGCGGACTTTTAATCCGTTGGTCGCAGGTTCGAGCCCCGCACGGCCTACCAGTTTCAAGATGAAAAACGCCAGCCTTCACGGGCTGGCGTTTTTTCTTTTCCGGGAGCGCAGGCGTGTTACCCTCCCCCGGATGAAACACTCACTCTTTCTCTTCGACCTTGACGACACCCTGCTGGACTTCCGCGCGTCGGAAAAGCTGTCCTTCGAACGCGTGCTGCGCGAGCTTGGCTTCCATGGCGAAGCCGAAGGCATTTTCGCGCAATACCAGGCCTTCAACGTCGACCTGTGGCGCGCCTTCGAGGCGGGCAAGGTCGACAAGGAATTTCTCAAGGTCGAGCGCTTCCGCCGGACCTTCGCCGCGCATGGCCTGGACATCGATCCGCAGCACGCCAGCCAGCGCTACCTCGATTCCCTGTCGGAAACCGTAGTCCTGGTCGATGGCGCCATGCGGCTGTGCGAGACGCTGGCCGCGGCCGGCGAGGTAGGCATCATCACCAACGGCGTCGCCAGCATCCAGCAGCGCCGCATCGACAGCTCCGGCCTGGGCGCCTTCATTTCCTTCACCGCCACCTCGGAAGCGTGCGGCTTCGCCAAGCCCGACACCCGCTTCTTCGACTACGCAACAAAAATGGCCCGCTCCTTCAGCAAGGAACGGACCATTATCGTGGGCGACCGGCTGGATGCGGACATCCTCGGCGCCAACCGTTTTGGCATCGAAAGCTGCTGGTTCAACCCGGGCCGTTCAGCCAACGGCACGGAAGCCCAGCCAACTTTCGACGTCGCCCACCTCGACGAGGTGGCGCCCCTGCTGGTTTAGAAGGCGAAGCGCAGGCCGGCATTCACGCGGCGGCCGACATCTTCCAGCGTCAGGAACTGGCTCTCGTTGTTGGCATATTCGTGCATGCGCGAATTGCTCAAGTTGATGCCGTCCAGGTACAGCGCGATCTTCGGCGTGAGGTTGTAGCGCAGGCTGGCGTCGTACTGGCCGTACGCTGCGCGGGTGCGCGGCTGGGTGCTGCCGCCGCCGCAATCGACGGCGAACTTGTTGCGCCAGTTGTAGCTCACACGTGCCGAGAAGGTTTCGTTCTCGTAGAACACCGAGCCGTTCCACGACTGCTTGGACAGGCCTGGATAACCGCAATCCAGCGCCGCGGTGTCGCCGTCGCGCTTGGCGGTGGCATCCACGAAGGTGTAGTTGGCGGCCACGCCAAAGCCGCGCAGCCAGGCGATGCCGTTGTCGAAGGCGTACTGGCCGGCCAGCTCGATGCCCTTGATCTTGCCCTTCTGGCCGTTGCGGATACGGGTGTCATGCACCACTTCCGTGAACTGCGGGATGTGGATGTCTTCCAGGCGCTTCTCGAGGAAGTTCGAGACGTTCTTCTGGAACACGGCCGCGCCCAGGAAGTTGGTCTTCGACAGGTACCATTCGTACGACAGGTCCAGGTTCTTCGACTCCATCGGCTTCAGGTAAGGATTGCCGCCGCCGGTCTGCACGTCGCCGTAACGGCCGCCGTACCAGTTGTCCACGCCCATCTGGTTCAGGGTCGGACGGGTTTCGGTCTTGGAAGCGCCCAGGCGCAGGATCATGTCGCTGGTCAGGTCGAACTTCAGGTTACCCGATGGCAGCACGCTGTTGTAGCTGTTCTCCACCGAGTTCACCGTGGCCGGGCCCCAGTTCAGGATGTAGGTGGTGTCGTTCGGGCTCTTGGTCGCGCCCAGCAGCACGCGGCTGATGCCGGACGAAGTCGAATTCACGTGCACCACGCGCACGCCGGCGTTGGCCGACCAGCGCTCGCCTTCCCACTTGGAGTCGACGAAGAAGCTCGATACCTTTTCCTTCACGTTCCACATATTCGGCTTGGTGTAGTCGATCGCCATCGGGCCGTTCGGGAACTTGGTCTTGTCCTGGTACAGGGCCGGGTCGTTCGACAGCTTCAGCGTTTCCGGCTGGTTCAGGAAATTCATGTACGCATACGGGTCGAAGCTCAGGTACGCAGCCGGCGCGCCCGGGAAAGCGTTGTCCAGCGACTTGACGGTGAACAGCGACGACGGCAGCGCCACGTGGTAGCCGCTGAAGGCGTTCCAGGAATCGCTGCCCCAGCTCTCGCGGCCGACCTTGCGCTGCGAATACGACAGGCCGGTGTCGATGCCCTTGAAGGCGCCCATTTCATGCGACCAGCTGGCGTTCATGCGCCCTTCGCTGATTTCGTCGGCAAAGCGCACATCGTTGTTGGACACGGCGTGGGCGCGCACGGCGGTCGGGTCGGTGATGCCGTCGCCGAACACCAGGCTTGGCGTGCTGCCGAAGGTCAGGGTGTCGCCATTCTTCGGCACCATGCCGGCCACGATCCACTGGTCCGGGGTCTTGGTGGTGGTGCGGGAATGGGACACGTCGCCTTCCAGCTTCAGTTCCGGCGCCGCATTCCACTTGGCGTTCAGGCCGAAGGCCTTGGTGATCGACAGGCGGTCGCCGCCCTTCACGATCATGTCGTTCGAGTTCGCGTCGGTCAAGATACCGGTACCATCGCCGACCAGGGCAGGATTGTTGGCGTAGAAGGTCGCGCCGGGACGCAGGAAGCTGGTGACCTGGTTGTTGGAGTCATACTTCACACCCAGTTGCACGGGGTTGTTCCAGTCGCTGATGGCAATCACGTCATTGCGCTGGTTCAGGCGCGAATACAGGGCGTCCGCGGTCAGCTTCAGGTCCGCCGATGGGTTGTACTGCACGGTGACATTGCTGACCAGGCGCTTGCGGCTTTCGTTTTCCTGCTGGTAGCCGAAGCTTTGCGGCATGAGCAGCTTCTTGCTGGTCACGTCGGCCATGGTCAGGCCCTTGGAATTCAGGTCGCCGTTGATCATGTAGACATCGCGCAGGTTCCAGGCATCGGTGATGGCCTTGTTCTGCTTCGATGCGCGGTCGGTGTAGGACAGGGAGCCCGACACGCCGAAAGTCTTGTCTTCGTTGGCGAAGGAATACATGCCGCTGACATTGGGCGTGTTCTTCTTCGAGTTCGAGTCGTAGGAGTCGAACACATTCAGCACGCCGCTGTGGCCGGCCTTGCCGGACAGGGGGCGCGCGGTCTGGATGTCCACCGTCGAACCGATGCCGCCTTCCGGCAGGAAGGGCATGGAGGTCTTGTAGACGATGGCTTTCGAAATCAGGTCGGACGACAGCAAGTCGAACGAGAAGTCGCGGCCGCCGGTGTCGCTGGTCATGGTGCGGCCATTGATCAGCACATTGTTGAACTCGGGGCCGAGGCCGCGCACCGAGATGTAACGGCCTTCGCCGTTGTTACGCTGGATCTGCACGCCGGTCACGCGCTGCAGCGATTCCGCGATGTTCGTGTCGGGGAATTTGCCGGCGTCTTCCGCCGACACGGCGTCGACGACGCCTTCCTGCAAACGCTTGGTGGCCAGCGAGGATGCCAGCGAAGCGCGCACGCCGCTCACCACGACTTTCGCACTTGGATCGATCGGTTCCGTAGCCTCCTGCGCATACGCCCCCAGCGGCAACAGCATTTCAGCGATCAGCGCGGCCAATACAGTTTTACGCATAGTTGTCTCCTTTATTGTGGTTTTGGTGGAGGCAATGTTACGCAAGACTACCAATATCAAAGTATTGCTTCTTTCAGTATTGATATTCCGAAAACATATGAGTCATGCGGGCCAAGACGGCGCATGCGGACCATTTTTTTTGCAGCCTGTGACTATTTGATAGTTTATATTCAGTAACGATCGTTACAATTTGCACTTCGAATTTTGCCGAACTGCATATGTCCAACAATCTTTATGCCGCCCCGCTCGCCAACCTGGACGAGCAAGTCGAATTCGCCGCCGACGACCGCTTCTTCGTGGTCTCGCAGCGCAAGCTGCTGATCATGATCCTGGCCACCGCTGGCCTGTACATGGTCTACTGGTACTACAAGAACTGGGTCAAGCACCGCGAAGCCACCGGCGACAGCGTGTGGCCGGTGCCGCGTTCGATCTTCTCAGTGTTCTTTACGCACAGCCTGTTCCGCAACTTCGCGCTGCACGACGCCACCGGCAAGCGCGGTGGCTGGGACAGCGACAGCTATGCCACGCCGCTGGTGCTGGTCATGGTCATCAACTACATCCTGTCGTGGACCAGCAGGGGCTCGTCGCTCATGCAGCTGCTGGCATGGCTGACGATCATCCCCACGGCGCTGATCCTGCGGCAGGTGCAGGGCGAAGTCAACGCGCGCTGTGGCGACCCGGAAGGCAGCAGCAACGACACCCTCACCCCGGCCAACATCGTGTGGTGCGTGATCGGCTGCCTGCTCTGGCTCTTCGCGTTCGTCGGCCTGCTGGTGCGTCCCGGCGCTTAATTCGCCTTGTGGCCGGCCAGCGGGATTTCCGGCAGCGACAGCAGCACGACCAGCGCCAGCAGCACCAGCAGCGCGCCCGCGCCGAAGATACCGGCAATCGCGTGCCGGTACACGGCCACGGTTGACGGCAGCACGCTGACGCCCGGTCCCACCGCCGCCACCGCCTTCACGCCGTGGACATGCAGTGAGCGCGCCAGCATGGCGCCCGAACCGGTCACGCCCAGCAGCCCGCCCAGCGAGCGGAAGAAAGTCAGCATCGCCGTGCCGACGCCGCGCCGCGGCTGCGGCAAGGCGTTCTGCACCGCGATGGTCATGTTCGGCATCACCAGTCCCAGGCCCGCGCCGAGCAGGAAGATCGCCGGCTCGATAATGCCGTAGCCCCACCCTGCCTCCATGCCCCAGGCCAGCGTGGCGAACGCCGCCAGCGCCGCCACCAGCCCGCCCAGCTGCACGCCCTTGTACTTGCCGGTGCGCGCCAGCATGCGGCCGCCGATCATCGAGGAGCCGACCAGGCCGATCATCATGGCCACGGTCAACAGGCCCGAACTGGCAGGGCTGCTGCCCATCACTACCTGGAAGAACAGCGGGAAGAACACAGTGGCGCCCATCAGGCCCATGAAGGTCAGCGCCATCACCACGCTGGCGATATTGAATACGCGGTTGCCGAACAGGTCCGGCGGCAGCACCGGCTCGGGCACCCTGCGCACGTGCACCGCCAGCCACGCACCCAGCACCACGGCCAGCAGCGCGCATACCTGGACCTGCGGCGAATCCCAGGCCCACTCCGTGCCGCCCAGCGCCAGCACCAGCAGGGCCGACGTGATGGAAGCGGTCATCAGCACCGAGCCGAGATAGTCGACGCGGTGCGCGTGGCGGACTTCTTCCTTGTGCAGGGCGCGCGCAATGGCGTAGAAGGCCACGGCGCCCACCGGCAGGTTGACGTAGAAGGTCCAGTGCCAGGACAGCGCATCCGTGATCAGGCCGCCCAGCACGGGGCCGAGCAGGCTGGTGGCCGCATACACCACCGGCACCATGCCCATGCGCTTGCCGCGTTCCGCCGGCGGGATGATGTCGGCGATGATGATCTGCGCCAGCGGCAGGAAACCGCCCGCCCCCACGCCCTGCAGCGCGCGGAACACGATCAGCTGCGTCATGTCCTGCGACAGCCCGCACAGCGCGGAACCAAGCAGGAAGGCCGCCATGGCGGCGAAGATCATCGGCCGCCGGCCATACTGGTCGGCCAGCTTGCCGTACAGCGGCATGGTGGCGGTGGACGCCAGCACGTAAGCCGTGACCACCCACGACAGATGCGCCATGCCGCCCAAATCGGCCACGATGCGCGGCAAGGCGGTGGCGACGATGCTCTGGTCCAGGGCGCTGAGGCCCAGCACGGCCATCATGGCCAGGTAGACGGCGCGGATTTCGCGCCCGGTGATGGGGGTGTTCTTCATGGCGATCCAATCTCGTTCAGGGGTTCAATGGCCGCTTCCAGCGCGGCCAGCTGGGCCGGCGTCAGGCGGGCGATGCGCTGGGCCATCCAGTCGCGACGCTTTTCGCGCAGGTCATCGATGCGCTGCGCACCGAGCGCCGTCGCCTGCAGGCCGGAACGGCGGCGGTCCTGCGGGTCGGGCGCGCTGCGCTCCACCAGCCCGGCCTCCTCCATCGCCTTGATATGGCCGCTCATGGTGGCGGCGCGCACGTTCTCCATGCGCGCCAGTTCCGCCACGCCGATGCCCGGCTGCTCCTGGATGATGGCCAGCAGCATGTACTGCACCAGCGGGATGTCGCCGCCGTTCTCGCTGGCGTCGCGGCGCATTTCGCGCACCAGGCGCTTGAGCACCAGCCGCAATTCTTCCGATACGGCGCGCACCCGCGCCTCGTTCGTTTTTGACATTTTGCACACACATTTAGGTAGGCTACCTAACCATTCTAACACCTCTCCGCGATTTTGTGAGACAGTGGGTTTTTCCCGCTACGGAGAAGCCATGACCCTGCAGGAGCATTGCCGTATCGAGCCGCTGGACCAGGCGCACGCGCTGCACGCCAGCTTTTACACCAGCCCGCACTGGCTGGAAGTCGAACAAAGGGAAGTCTTCGGCCGCAGCTGGCAGTTGGCCGCCCACTCCGGCGAACTGCAGGGCGCCGGCGACCACGTGGTGGGCGATATCGCCGGCAAACCGGTGATCATCGTGCGCCAGCAGGACGGCAGCCTGCAAGCCTTCTTCAACGTGTGCCGCCACCGCGCGGGCCCGCTGGCGACCTGCAACGGCAAAGGCGCGCGCGCCCTGCACTGCAAATACCATGGCTGGACCTACGAGCTGGATGGCGCGCTGCGCGCCGCCACCGAAATGCAGGACGCCGTGGGCTTCGACAAGGCATCGATCCGCCTGCCGCGCCTGCAGGTGCGCGAGTGGCAAGGCCTGGTATTCGTGGCGCTGGATGCCGCCACCCCGCCGTTCGAGGAAGTCTTCGCCGGCATCGCCGGCCGCATCGCACCGACCGACCTGTCGGCCATGCGCTTCGCCAAGCGCGACACCTACAAGCTCGATTGCAACTGGAAGGTCTACATCGACAATTTCCTCGAGGGCTACCACCTGCCCTTCGTGCACCCGGGCCTGTCGAAAGTGCTCGACTACCGCGTCTACGACACCGAACTGGCGCAGTGGCATTCGCTGCAGCATTCCCCCCTGCGCAACAACGAAGGCATTTATGGCGACGGCAATGCCTGGTACTACTTCATCTACCCGAACATCATGCTGAACATCACGCCGGGCCGGCTGCAGACCAACCGCATCCTGCCGGTGGGGCACCAGCACTGTATCGTGGAGTTCGACTATTACTACACCGACGACCCGGAAGTGCAGGCGCGCGTCGAAGCGGAACAGGCCTTCAGCGACGAGATCCAGGCCGAGGACATCAGCATCTGCGAGCACGTCCAGCAAGGCCTGGCGTCCGGCTCATACAGCGCCGGGCGACTGAACCCGAAGCGCGAAAGCGGCGTGTGGCACTTCCAGAACCTGCTGCGCGCCGCCTATGCACGCCAGGGATAACGCCAAGCCGCTCGGCTTCTGGATGTGCACCTCGCTGATCGTGGGGAATATGATCGGCATGGGCATCTTCATGCTGCCCGCCGCGCTGGCGCCGTTCGGCAGGAACGCCTTTGCCGGCTGGGCCATCACCGTCACCGGCTGCCTGTTCATCGCCCACGTCTTCGCCCGATTGGCGCGCGCCATGCCGGAGGAAGACGGTCCTTATGGCTATTGCCGCCGCGCTTTTGGCAACGGCGTCGCCTTCTTCACCATGTGGTGCTACTGGGTGTCGATCTGGGTCACCAATGCGGCGCTGGCGATCGGCATCGTCGGTTACCTGAGCACCCTGCTGCCTGGCTTATCCGCCCACCCTGCCCTGCCGCCGCTGGCGGCCATGGGCATCATCTGGTTCTTCGTGCTGGTCAGCCTGCGCGGCGCGCTCGCTTCGGGACGGGTGCAGCTGGCGTCGGCGGCGCTCAAGCTGCTGCCGATGGGCGCCATCGTGCTGCTCGGCGCGTGGATACTGACGACCAACAGCGGCGCCTATACCGCCCACCTGCCGGCCACCCCGTTCTCGCTGGACGGCACGGCGGCCGCCGGCACCATCGCCCTGTTCGCCATGCTGGGCGTGGAATGCGCCTCGCTGCCGGCCACCAAGGTGCACCGGCCCGAGCGCACCATCCCGCGCGCCACCATTGCCGGCACGCTGGTGGCGGCCGTGGTGTACGTCTGCGTGTGCGCGGTGCCGCTGCTGCTGTTGCCGCAAGCCGAACTGGCCGCCTCGAACGCGCCCTTCGTCGACCTGTTCCGGCGCTACTGGGATGCCGGCACGGGGGACTGGCTGGCGGTGGCGGTGATCTTCAGCGGCCTGGGTGCGCTGAACGGCTGGACCATGCTGGCCGGCGAAGTGACGGCGTCGATGGCGTCGCACGGCATTTTCCCGGCCATCCTGAAGGCGCCCAACCGGCACGGAGCGCCCGCCTGGTCGCTGCTGCTGATGGGTGTACTGGCCAGCGTGATGATCGGCATGAACTACAGCCGCTCGCTGGCAGAGGGCTTTACCTTCCTGACCATGGTGGTGACGGCGGCCAGCATGCCGCTGTACCTGGTGGGCGGCGCGGCCGTGTTCAAGCTGCGCCAGCGCGGCGCCATGCTGGCGTTCAGCGCGGTGATGACTTGCCTGTTCTCGCTGTGGGCTTTCTACGGCATGGGCCAGGAAGCGTTCTGGTGGAGCATTGCGCTGGGCGCGGTCAGCCTGCCGGTGTTCTGGCTGGTGCGCTGGCGGCGGAAGGCGCTGCCGCCGCATCGGGCCGAAGGCAGTACGCCGCCAGCAACAGTGCCGCGGTGACCGCAGCGGCCAGCGCCAGCCTGGCCGCCAGGCCAAGCGTGGCGGCGTGCGCCACCAGCTGGTTCTGCAGGACGACGGCGGCGGCGAACATCAGCACGGCGGCGATGGTCCAGCGCCTTCCCTGCGTCGTTGCGCGGGTGGCGGTGTGCAGGCGGCCGGTGGGCAGGACAAATGCCGGCCAAGGGTCGGCGGCGGCGACATCGGCGGGGCGCCAGCCGGTGTGGCGGAACCACAGCGCCAGCTTGTCGCGCCAGCGCCTGGTGCGCACGGCGTCATGCCACATCACGGCCGGCCAGGCGAATTGCGCCCACACGGCGTTCCAGCCGGGTGCCCCCTTGCGCACCCCGTACACGCAAGCCTCGTCTTCCTCGATGTAGGTGCCGAACAGGCGGTCCCACAGCATCAGCGTGGCGGCGTAGTTGCGGTCCAGGTAGGCGTCGTTGACAGCGTGGTGCACGCGGTGCGCGCTGGGCGTGTTGAGGATGCCTTCCAGCAGCGGCACGCGGCCGACCAGGCGGGTGTGGATCCAGAACTGGTAGAACTTGCTCAGCGTGAGCTGGATGATGAAGACGCCCGGCGGGCAGCCCAGCAGCGCCAGCACCATGAACAACGGCGCATGGAACACGTCCTGGAAGGCGCCCTGGCGCAGCGCGGTGGTGAGGTTGAATTCTTCGCTCTGGTGGTGGGGCGAGTGCACCGCCCACAGGAAGTTGATTTCATGCGACCAGCGGTGCGCCCAGTAATACACGAAGTCGAACGCGACGAAGGACCAGATCCAAGTCCAGGCGGCATCCGGCGCCGACTGCCACCATGACAGGTGGTTGAAGACCCAGCCATAGGCCAGCAGCATGGCGGACTTGGTGAACACTTCCAGTGTCACGGTCCAGATGCCGCAACCCATGCTGGTCAGGCTGTCGGCCAGCTTGTAGGCGTCGATGCGGCGGCGGCGCGCCAGCCAGGCTTCGCCGGCAATCATCGCCAGGAAGACCGGCGTGGCGGCGGCCACCAGCGCGTTGTTATCGAGCATGCGCGGGCTTGGTGTCGGCCCAGCGGGCGAAGACGGTGCGCAGGGCATGCCAGCCGGGCCGGCGGCGCACCGCGGCGTCATTGGCCGCGGCATGGTCGGCGCCTGCCTTGACGCCCGGGCCAGCCGGCACCGGTTTGCCTGGCGCCGCGGCCTTGGCGGCTTGCGCGGCAAGTGCCTTCGCTTCGCGGCGCGCGGCGGCGGCCAAGTCGGCCAGTTGCGCGAGCTGCACCTCGTTCGGGAAACCCTCGACGAAATAGCGCGGCGGACAGTCTTCCGTGCGCTGCATCAGCGCGCCCACCACCGGCAACGCGGCATCCCACGCCACGGTGATGGGCGCGCCGCTGCTGGCCGGGTCGGCAAAGCACAGCAGGTCCGTCTTCGGCAGCAAGCTGGGAATGCCGCGGGTCCAGGTACAGGCACTGGTGCGGCGCTGCTCGGGTCCCATCTTGCCCACCATGTAACTCGGGACGTAGAGGTCCTGCCCGCTCGCGAAAGCGCGCGCCTTCAGCAATTCTTTCTGCAGGCGGTAGTCGTTGGCTTCCGCATGCTTGGCAAAGCTGTTCAGGCGGCGCGACAGGCTTGGCGGCACGAAGTCCTGCCAGCGGCCATCGACCAGCCGCAACATGCGCGGCGAGACCAGCTTTTCTTCGCGCATCGCATCAATGGACGCCTTCAGCATCGCTTCCAGCGCCGGCTCGGACTGGTCGCTGCACACCATCAGCATGCCGCGCGTGGGCACCATGGCCACCGGCCGCCCGTCGCCGGCCAGGCCCTCGAACAATTCCGGCAGCAGCAGGCGCGAAGCGTCGTAGCCATCGTTCCAGGCGCCGCCGAACACGCCTTGCGGCGAGGCTTGCAGCGGCAAGCTGGAACGCGCGCGCAGGTTGGCAAACGCCGCCTCGAAGGCCGCATCTTCGTCCATGTCCCATGCTTCGAGGTGGGCTTGCGCCACCCGGTGCACGACACGGCCGCGATGATAGGCCAGCCCCACTTCGAGCCCTTCGCACAGGGGCCGGAACAGCAAAGGCGAATAACCGCGCGCCGCCGCCAGCATGGCTTGCCCGCGCTCGGCGCTGTTGCGCACGATCGGCAGCAGGTAGCGCGCCGCCTCCTCCACCGTGCCCGGCGTATTGCCCATCAGGACCATGCCGGCCGTATAGCGCAACAAATCTTCGCTGGCCGCCAGCGATACGGTCAGCCACTCCTGGTACAGCCGTTCCAGCGGCACCACCAGTTCCAGCGGATAAGGCGATTCCGGACCGGGCACGCCAAACAATTCGCCCTCGCCGTCGATGAATTGCCAGCGCCGGCCGGGGTCGAGCGATTCCAGGTGGGCCTGCAGCTGCGCCGCATAATCGGCCAGGCTGGCGCGCGGCGCCGGCGCCCGCTCTTCTTCGATTTCGCAAGCGCAGCCGCATGCCAGCAAGGCGTCGCGGTAACGCTCGGCGCCGGGCAGGTCGAGGCCCTTCTTGAGCAAGGCGCCATTGCCTTCCGCGATCGGGCGCACCGTCTCCAGCGGACGGCGGAACAACAGCATCAGGCGTGCCTCGACCCGCTCCCGCTGGAAGCCTTGCTGTACGCCAAGTGTCTTGATCCGGTACGTTGCCGACATGTTGCTCAGTTGAAAAATTCGCAACAGCATTGTACGGGAAGGCAGCCGCCAGCTGGCGGCAAAGCGGTTATCATGTTGGCCCCATGCCACAAACCATCGCCTCCCCCGCCACCAGCGAGTTGCTGGTCAAGAAGAGCCGCTTCCTCGGCTTGATCCACCCGGTAGCCGACCGCGCCGAGGCGCAAGCCATTGTCGCCGGTCTGCGCGCCGCCCATCCGGACGCCGCCCACGTATGCTGGGCCCTGCTGGCCGGCGGCCAGTCGGCGGCCGTGGACGACGGCGAACCCGGCGGCACCGCCGGCCGCCCCATGCTGGACGTGCTGCGCCACCAGGACCTGGAAGGCGTGCTGGCGGCCGTGGTGCGCTACTACGGCGGCATCAAGCTCGGGGCGGGCGGCCTGGTGCGCGCCTATACCGACACCGTGGCGCAAGCCCTGCTCAGCGCGGAGAAAGTCGCCATCGTGCACACCACGGAACTGCGCTGCAGCGTGCCCTATTCGCTGGAAGGCTTGCTGCGGCGCGAGCTGGCGGCCGCCGGCGCCACCCTGTGCGAGGTGGGCCACGACCAGCGCGTGACGCTGGTCTTCCGCATCGCCGACACCGTCGCGCCCGGACTGGTGGCGCACCTGAACGAGGCCACCAGCGGCCAGTTGGCGTGGTTGCCCGCTGAAGAACAAAATTAGTCTGCGGCAACCAAGCTGACCGTCTTCGCGCCGCAGGGGCCGACAGAGGCTTGCCGGGACTTGGCAAAAGGTTCAGAATTCCCTTTCAAGCTCAAGGGAGGTTGCGATGGACTCTTTACTGCAGTTCAAACCCGGCGACACCTGGCTGCTGCGCGGCCGCGGTGTCCGTGCAAGAAACCACCTGCTGGCACCGGCCACTGCATCGCAGCCGGCGCGTGCCGCCCCCTTGCCCGCCGTACGCCGATGGCGCGTCCTTGATTCCCTGCCCCGCCACCTGCTGCAAAAGCTGCGCGAAGCGCGCGCCAACAGTGAATTCGCCCGCCGGCTGGACGACTTGCAAGTCAAGATGGCGCGCACCGAAGTGCTATTGCGCCCGCTGACGACAGCCCAGCCGTGGCATGTGCCGGGCACCGGCCCCGCGCTGAGCGGCGACGCCATGCTGGCCAGCTGGCACCATGTGGCAGACGGCGGCCCGCTGGCGCGCGAATTCGCCACGTACGCCTGCCATGTGTCGGCCTGCACGCGCCAGCTGCAGGAAGCCCTGGACCAGTTCGACCAGTTGCTCCAGCAGGCCGTGGCGCAGGACCGCCATGCGCCCCTGCACGCCCTGGCCGAACGCCTGCTCGCCATGGGCGACGCCCTGGTCGATGACGAGGTGGCGGACGAAGTCATGCTGCGCATCCAGGCTTACCCGGCGCTGTACGAAGAAATGCTGGAAGAAGACGGCGGCGGCAGCGACGAGGTGGCGGCAGCCCTGGAATCGCTGGGCGACGCCGACCTGCTGCGCCTGGACTGGGCCGGCGGCCGCCGCGCCAAGGTGCTGCAGTCCCTGACCCGCCTGCGCTGCATCTGATACGGTCGTTTCCGGGCGCATCTGCGCCTGTTTTTCGGGGCTGGGCCGGCGCACAATGGGCCCATCCTCGAAAGGAAACGACATGGACAAGACCAAACCCCGCAGTTTCGGCGACACCATGCTGGCCGTCGCCTGGTCCTTCATCGGCCTGCGCCGGCGCAGCGATTTCGAACGCGACGTCGGCGCCCTGCGCCCTGGCTACGTGATTGCCGGCGCGCTGATCGCGGCCGGCTGCTTCATCGGCCTGCTGCTTGCCGCCGTACGCATGGCGACCTCCTGATCCCCGGCCGGGGCGGCCGGAAATGGCAAGCCATTGCCAATTCCATTAGAATCTGTCGATTCCAGAATATAGGCCGCCGCCCCACATGAACCTGCAAGTGATCCTGAATCTGGCCGTTGCGGCCATCCTGCTGGCCTTCCTCGTCGTTCAGCAGAAACGCCACGCCAGCTTCACGGTACGGGTGTTCAGCGCGCTGGGGCTGGGCATCGTCCTGGGCGCCGGCCTGCAAGCCGTGTACGGCGCCGGCAGCGCGGAGGTCAAGCTCACTGGCGAGTACCTCGATATCGTGGGTAGCGGCTACGTCAAGCTGCTGCAGATGATCGTGATGCCGCTGATCATGGTGTCCATCGTGTCGGCCATCCTCAAGCTGCGCAACGCCAGCTCGCTGGGCAAGATCAGCGCCCTCACCATCGGCACCCTGATGCTGACCACCACCGTGGCGGCAACGATCGGCATCCTGATGGCCAAGCTGTTCGGGCTGAGCGCCGCCGGCCTGGCATCGAATGCGGCGGAAGTGGCACGTGGCGTCTACCTGCAAGGCAAACTGGCCGACGCCCAGGCGATCTCGCTGCCGAACATGCTGCTGTCCTTCATCCCCAGCAATCCCTTCCTCGACATGACGGGCGCGCGCAAGACGTCCACCATTGCGGTGGTGGTGTTTGCCGTGTTTGTCGGCGTGGCCGCCATCGGCATCGCAGAGAAAAAGCCGGAGCACTTCACATCCTTCGATTGCGCCGTGCATGTGGCGCACACCATCGTGATGCGCATGGTGACCTTGGTGCTGCGCCTGACGCCTTACGGTGTGTTTGCGCTGATGGCGCAGGTGGTGTCCAGCTCCAGCTACGCCGACATCCTCAACCTGATCAGCTTTGTCGTCGCCTCCTACAGCGCCCTGCTGCTGATGTTCTGCGTGCACCTGGCAATGGTGAGCGCCAGCGGCCTCAATCCGCTGCGCTACACGAAGAAGATCCTGCCGGTGCTGACCTTCGCTTTCACCTCGCGTACCAGCGCGGGCTCGATCCCGATGAGCGTGCAGACGCAGACCCAGCGACTGGGCACGCCGGAAGGCATCGCCAACTTTGCCGCTTCCTTTGGCGCCACCATTGGGCAGAACGGCTGCGCCGGCATTTACCCGGCCATGCTGGCAGTGATGATCGCGCCTACCGTCGGCATTGATCCCTTCACGGCCTCCTTCCTGGTGCCGCTGCTGGCGATCATCACCATCGGCTCGGTGGGCGTGGCCGGCGTGGGCGGCGGTGCCACCTTCGCGGCGCTGATCGTGCTGTCGTCGATGAACCTGCCGGTGGCGCTGGCGGGTCTGCTGATTTCCATTGAGCCGCTGATCGACATGGGCCGCACCGCGCTGAACGTGAGCGGCTCGATCGCCGCCGGCACCGTCACCAGCCGCGTGATGGGCGAAACCAATATGGCGGCCTTCGCCAGCGACCAGGAATTACAGGTCGATTCCCAATCCGATCCCCAAACTACCAACTGACAGGAGACTTCATGCGCCGTATCGCCTTGTCCCTGGCCCTGGCAGCCTTGTGCGCCGGTGCCGCTTTCGCGACTCCCACCAATCCCATGAATGGCGCGGAATTTCGCACCCTGGCAGCGCCGCAGCCAACGCCGAAGGTGGAAGGCAAGGTGGAAGTGATTGAGTTCTTCATGTACCACTGCCCTGCGTGCAATGCGGTCGAAGTACCGCTGGTGGCCTGGGCCAAGGCCAATGCGGACAAGGTGAACTTCCGCCGCGTGCACCTGTCCAGCGGCCAGGACCGCGATTTCGAGGCCCATCTGTTCGCCACGCTGGAAGCGCTGAAATTGCAGGACGCCCTGCACGACAAGGTGTTGAAGGCATGGCACCAGGAACACCGCCGCCTGCGCAGCGACGCGGAAAACCTCGAATGGGCGGTGCGCAATGGCATCGACAAGGACAAGTTCCTCGCGGCCTACAATTCCTTCGGCGTCGCCATGCGGATCAAGACCCTGGCGCGCATGACCGACAACTATGGCGTGACCGGCACCCCGACCATCATCGTCAACGGCAAGTACGCCACCGAGCCTTCCATGGTGGCAGACGCCAACCGCCAGTTGCAGCGCGATGAAGTGATCGCGGCATCGCTGCAGGTGCTGGATGCCCTGGTGGCGCGCTCGCGCCAATAAGGAGAGCCAATGCTGTCGATCGCCGCGTTGACGCTGACGCTGGGGCTGGGCTCAGCGCCATATACCTTCATCGAAGGGAAGGTGCCGGAAAACGTCCAGCCGGACGGGAATTCCATTGTGCTCGAAGGGCCGAAGGAAATCGTGGTGATCGACACGGGCCGTCATCCCGAGCACACCGACAAAATCATTGCCGTGGCCAGGGCCCGTAACAAGCCGATCACCGCCATCATCAATACGCACTGGCACCTCGATCATGCGACCGGCAATGCGCGCATCCGCGCCGCCTACCCTGGCGCCAAGCTTTACGCCAGCACCGCCGTCGAAGGCGCCCTGAAAGGCTTCCTGGTCCGGAATGTCGACAAGGCCAAAGCCAGCCTGGATGATCCCGCCGTGCCTGAACCGCGCAAGGCCGACACCAGGCTATACCTGAACGCGATCAACGATCCTGCCAACCTGGTTCCCGACCAGCCGGTCAGAGGAGCGACGTCACTGCGCCTGGGCGAGCGCGAGCTGCAACTGCACCTGGCGAAATACGCCGCCACGGAAGGCGATGTCTGGGTGCACGACCCCGCCAGCAAAACCGTTTTCGCCGGCGACCTCGTGGTGGTGCCGCTGCCCTTCTTCGATACCGGCTGCGCGGAAGGCTGGCGGCAGGCGCTGGCCGAGATCGACCAGCTGGATTTCCAGACCCTGGTGCCGGGCCATGGCTTGCCGATGGATCACGCCGCCTTCTCCAGCTATCGCCGCGCATTCGATGCCTTCACTGCCTGCGCCGAAAGCGACCAACCCACCGCGACTTGCGTCGCCACGTGGATGCAGCAAGGGGCTTCCTTCGTCGCCATGCATCCGGATCCCAAGTACACGGAGGCCGCACTGGGCTATTACGTCAACCAAGTGTTACGTTCGCCGGCCAAACGCGCGGAGTTCTGCGGCAAATGATGGCATGCCGATGAAGCTATCGCTCGTCCTGGCCACCCTGCCCCTGCTTACCGCCTGCGCCACGACCGCGCCCCGCAGCGCGCCAATCATTGACTACCACCAGCACCTGGTCAGCCCTGCCTTCGCACCGATCGCGAAACTGCCCGTACGGGATGGCCGAGCGCTGGTCCGCGAGCTGAATGCCGCGGGAATCGAGCGGGCGGTCGTTCTCTCGGTCGGCTACATCTTCGCCGCCGAACGATCAGTGCGAGTTCTTCTCGCCGGTACTTCGTCCTTCTCGTCCTGTAGTAACATTTTCAAAACGTCAGTTTGTCGTCTACTTTACATTGAGCCATATGAAGAAGGTGCTATTCATTTGCAGTCAGAATCGGCTCAGAAGCCCCACCGCGGAACAAGTGTTCTCGACATGGAAGGGGCTTGAAGTCACGTCTGCCGGTACAAACCACGATGCTGAGAATCCTGTGACTTCGGAAGTATTGGAGTGGGCCGACATAATCATTGTCATGGAACGTGCGCACCGGAACAAGATTCAAAAGAAATTCCGCTCTTCACTGAACGGAAAGCGGATTGTCTGCCTTGAGATCCCCGACGAATATGAATACATGGATCCTGGCCTGATTCGGCTCCTCGAGGCAAAGGTTCCAAAGTTTCTTCCGGCGGGTGCCTTCAATGGAACGTAGTCTGCCCAACATCACGTTCCGGTGGACGCATGACTGCTCCATTGAACCGTCACGTTAGACCACATGCAAATCCGACCTTTTCCGTGGAAATCGCTCTTCCTCGCTCCTTTGGCTAGCGTTCCTGCTTTGACGCTCGCCAGCTTGGGGAGTTCTGATGCGGGCCTACAAATTCGCATTGCTGCTCGCAACTGCAGCGATGGGCTTCTTCCGCGGTGCGCGACCCCGCCGACGGTACTCAACTACATCAAGAGTTATGGCATATCTTCGTTATACCCGTTCTTGTGAGTGGTACATCTTCGAGAGGAGCGACTCGCGGCTCACGGTATGGCACAAGGACTTTCGTGAAGTAGACGCAAGCTTTGATCGGAACGAAATTGCCTCATTTTTAGAAAGCGATTCATTCGACTCGGTGCCTGGCTATCGGCCAGATCAAAAGGAAATTCTTCGTGGAGCGTTCGAAGCATGGCTGCAAGATCCAGTCGACTAAGCCTCAACCATCAAAAACCAGCGGACGCCTGGCGGCCCTGCTGAGTATGCACGAAAGGCAGTTATGGGTATGTGCGCTGAGATTATTGCGATCGGTCCGTTTTCTACGGAGATTGTCGCATTCCTGGACTATCGGCCAGAACAGTATGTTCGGACTGCAAAAGGTTCGATTATTTCACGTCGTCTCTTCGGTATCGCTGAAGGATCATCGCTAAGCAGGGAATTCGCCGACATCCTCGGGATCAACGACGCGTGGGACTTCAATCAACACAAGATTGAAAATGACCGTATAGACTTCGCTCGTCTGAAGGAGTTCGGGGGAATGTATGACCACTATACTGACGACATCGCCGCACTTGAGGTATTCGTTAATGCAGGTTTCGAGTTGCACTTCCGCCCAGAAGGCTAAACCATTCGTACTATTTGCACACAATCGCTATTGCACCATGAACTCAGCAAGCATTCACTGTAAAGACGTGCCGTACCGATCAGGCTTCGTTGAGATCACTCCGGGGATTCACGCTGATCACATTAACCTTGAGGTCTGGAACGTTCATCCAGATCAAGCCGCCTCGATCGGAAGTATCGAAGCATTGACCGATGAAGATGTTGTCGCCATAACCGAGGTTGAGTTGAATGCTTCTCAAACCAAAGAAATGATTTGCCGACTGCAGCAAGCCCTCGCCAAGATTGAAAGCTCATAGATGAACGCACATAGGCTCATCCAAATCGCGATGAAAGGGCAGCCCGAAACCTCTGAACTGCTTGCCGCATGCGCTGAGCTGGGAATCGGGTTGCATGATTTGTGCGATGAGCTTTCCAAAGAGATCGCTGAAGGCTACCTTCGCGGAGACATCTCATGGAACGACGGCGACCGGGCGATGAATTCTCTATTCGCGTGGGCCTATGGCGCTGACGATGTCGGCCTGTCGAAGTTTGCGATGGATGTTTTTCTGGCCTTTGATCAGGGAGAATTCAGTCATGACCAGCCTCCTGAATCGGGTCCAGAGTACCACACTGTTCCCCTGCTCAAAATCGCCCTGCCCGCCAATGCGCCACAGCCAAGTGATGTCAAGACTGAATGACGGATCATGACGCAAACGTCGTAACAGCTTAATCGCCGACCACCAAAACGGAATCGCCTATTCATTCAGCCGCAGCGGCTTTCGAAGCGGCGGCTGCGCTCTTACAATGCGCTCTGGTCGCGAAATTTCGATGGAGGCACGAATGGAACTTAGTCAGCACTACACGCTTCGACTCACGGCACGCCGATTATCCGCCTTGGCAGCCCTGCTTTTGCTCGGTTGTTCAGGCACGGACTCCGGCATCAGCGGCCAGATCACTGCGCAGGTTGAAGACAGCAGGAAATCAGGCTTCGTTGACTTGTCGGTTGTTGGCCCAAGCTCTTGGGAACGCATGTGCGTTTTGACTCCATACACGACGAATGAAATGGCCGCTCAAGTTCTGGGCTTCAACTGGGACGCCGAGTCGAAGACTTCAATCACAGGGAGTGACGTGGTCAACGCTTTGGTCTTCATCCACGGCCAGCACGTGGTCGCTTACACGGAACATCCAAGAAGTACAGGCGATTTCTCGAAGCTGCAGCCACGATGCTTACCGCGCTCCCATGCAAAACTGGTACGGGACCAAGGGACAGGTGACTAGACTTTCCTTGTCACTGCCACTTAACGGATAATTTGGTTGCACAATGCCCTCATCAAACCGCTCATGAAAAAGACCTTACTGAACTCTGCGCTGGTCGCCACCAGCTTCGCTGCTGGCACGCTCATTTACACTGGATTTCTTAGCCCTGCCCGGGAATTCGACTTCACTCGTGCGGTGTTTGTCGGGGTGTTCGTTGGCGCTTTCAGCGCTATTTTTTCACGCAAGAAGTGAGTGACCTAATGGCCATGACCGATGACGAATTCCAGGAATTCCTCGATAGTGCAAATGCCGAGCTTCGGCTTAAGCAAGCGGAATTGAAGGACAAGTTTGGACTTGGCAGCGCCAGCCGCTGGCAGTACGAGCAATCGACCGGCAACCTGCAGTTCTTTGACGAGAACGACCGGCTCACGGTTGAAGCGGATGTCGTTGATTTGGGCAGCTATTCGGCAAAGTCGAACACCTGGAAGTGGGCCTGGAGTAATGACACCGTGCTGCCCTGGCTGCGGCAGCGCGCGGAAAAGCTGAAGGAGCTGGAAGTTGTTACCGGAATCGCGTTGTTTGGATTTGAAAACGCTTTTGACGTGGACGGCGAAGCGATGGCTTGGGAACTGGCTGCCATGTCGGTCAAGCACTTGGATGCTGTAGGCTGTTATCGCGCTCCATCATCGAATGGCGGGCCGACCACTTTCCTCGGAATCATTGCATTGCAACGCCACGATTAACCTCCGAAAAGCAAATGGCGCTTGGCCCGCGTAGGACAATAGGCGATGATAGCGATATCAAAGTGCTATTTGTTAATAACGCAGTTAAACAATAGTGCATAAAAAGTAATAACCGATCTATACTGCGGGCCTCTTTGAAAAGGCTCGGAATATGATCAAGAATCTGACGGTAGGCATGCGGCTGGCGATGCTGGTGGCGATGCTGGTTGTGGCAACGGCGCTGGTTGGCGTCTGCGGCTTGCGCGGCACGCAATACAGCAACGAGAAACTGCGCACGGTCTACGAGGACCGTACCGTCCCGCTCCTGCAAATCGGCCGCATCATGGATGCCGCATTCCAGATGCAAGCCAACCTCGCGCGTGCCGTAGTGGCGACACGTCCGTCCGAAATGAACCGCGCAATCCAGGAAAACGCGAAGCTGGATGACGAGGCCAATGGACAGTGGAAGGCCTATCTCGCCACCTATCTCACGCCGGACGAAAAGCTCATCGCCGAAGCCTTCAGCCAGGCCTGGGTCGCGTACGAGCAGCAACGCAAGCAACTCGAGCGCCAGCTGCAGGACGATGCCACCCAGGCCGCCACCGCCCTGCCCCAATTGGACCAGGCATTTGGCGCGGCGCGCGCCCAGTTGATGCGGCTGCGCCAATTGCAGGACGACGTGGCGCGCGAGGAATTTGCCGCCGCCACTGAGAGCGCCGCGACCACCCTGCGCGTGAATACGGCGTTGCTGGTGGTCGGCGTGCTGGCAGGCGTGGCGGTGGCATGGCGCCTGATCCGTGGCCTGCAGCGCGAGCTGGGCGGGGAGCCTGCTTACGCGGCGCAGGTCGTGCGCGAAGTGGCGGCCGGCCACCTCGGCGTGCAGGTTCAGTTACGCGATGGGGACCGCGACAGCCTGCTGGCGGCGATGCGCAATATGGTCGATCGACTGAGCCAGACCGTCGGTGCAGTGCGCGTTGCGTCGGATACCATCAATATGGCGGCCGACGAAATCGCAATGGGCAACAAGGACCTGGCCGAGCGCACCGAAAGGCAAGCCTCCAATATCGAAGAAACAGCCGCCACGATGGAAGAACTCACCGGCGCCGTCCGCACGACTGCCGACAACGCCAACGAAGCCAACAAGCTGATGGCCGACACCACGGCGCTGGCCGAGCGCAGCGGCCACCTCGTGCTGCAAGTGATCGGCACGATGGGCGCCATCCGCGACAGTTCGTCGCGCATCGCGGACATCATCAACGTCATCGATGGCATCGCCTTCCAGACCAACATCCTCGCGCTGAATGCGGCCGTGGAAGCGGCACGCGCCGGCGAACAAGGCCGCGGATTCGCCGTGGTGGCGCAGGAAGTGCGCAGCCTGGCGCACCGCGTAACGCAGGCGGCGCACGAGGTGAAAGACTTGATCGGCGCTTCCGAAGTGAAGGTGGACGAAGGCAGCAGGCAGGTCGATTCGGCGGGCGAGGCGATGCACCAGATCGTCGAATCCGTGCAGCGCGTGGCATCGCTGATGCAGGACATTGCCGACGCCAGCCGCGAACAGAGCGCGGGCATTGCCCAGGTCAACGCCACCATCGCCGAGATGGATAGCGCCACGCAGCAGAATGCCTCGCTGGTCGAGGAAGCTGCCGCCGCCTCCGCCTCGATGCAGCAGCAGGCGCATGCCATGGCCGATACGGTCAGCGTGTTCCACCTGCCCGCAGCGGACAAGCGCCACGGCATGCGCGCCGCCGGCGGCCTGCCGGAGATCGCCAGCGGCGGCCGGCAGCCCGCCGCTGGCAAGGAGCGCAAGCCCCGCAAGGCGGCCTGAGTCCACTGTCCGGAAACGGACACCAGTGTGCGGAGCCGCCCGCCACGCCGTGTGAAAAGCACGGAAACATGCGGCTTCCAGCCATGGCACGGAGTTTGCAATACCCGTGTCATGGACCAAGCAATCAACCCCTCTATCATCAAACGCCGCCGGCGTACGACGCTGGCTGCTGTCGGCGTCACACTTGCCCTGGCTTGCGCCGCCGTCTGGGGCGTCAACCGCGCGGTGGCCCCGGCTGCCGGCGCCAGTGAACTCAATATCGCCGAAGTGCGCGTCGGCAGCATCGCCGATACGATCGGCGCGGCCGGCGTCGTGGTGCCGGTGCACGAAGAACAGGTGCCCAGCCCGATCCAGACCCGTGTCGTCAAAGTGCATGCGCGGCCTGGCCAGAAAGTAGCCGCCGGCGCCCTGCTGCTCGAGCTGGACAACCAATCCGTCAAGCTGGAAATCGAGCGCCTGAAGGAGCAGATGGCGCAGCAGGACAACCGCATCCAGACCCTGCGCCTGGAGCAGGACGAAAAGCGCAAGCAACTGGCCAGCAGCATGGAACTGCTGCAGCTGGACCTGCAATCCACGCGCGCCAAGCTGCAACGCTCGCAAACCCTGCGCCAGTACGGCGGGGTGTCGGCGGAAGATTTGCTGTCCGCCGAACTGAATGTCAAGCGCAACGAAATCCAGCTGCGCCAGCACCAGGAACAGGTGGAAGACCTGCGGCGCGCAACGGCCAGCAATATCGAAGGCGCCCTGCTGCAGCAGAACATCCTGCGCAAACAGCTGGCGCAGCAGGAAGAGCTGCTGGCACGCACCCAGGTAAGGGCGCCGTTCGACGGCACGCTGACCTGGCTGCTGCAGGACGAAGGCGCGGCGGTCGCCACCGGCCAACTGGTGGCGCGCGTCTCGGACCTGCACAACTACCGCGTGGAGGCCACGCTGTCCGACTTCCATGCACGCCGCGTGGAGCCGGGCCAGCAGGTGCTGGTCGAACAGGGCGCGCTGCAACTGCAAGGCAAAGTCCACACCATCCTGCCGGAAATCCAGGACGGCACCGTCAAGCTGCTCGTCACGCTCGACCAGCCCAGCCACCCGCAGCTGCGCAACAAGCTGCGCGTGGACGCTAACATCGTTGCCGCCCGCAAGGACAACGCCCTCGTGGTGGCGCGCGGCCCTGCCTTCAACGGACGCGGGCAGCAAGCCGTCTTCGTCGTGCAGGGCGGAGCGGCGCGAAAAACCCTGCTCGATATCGGCGCCAGCGACAGCAAACAGGTTGAAATTCTCGGCGGCGCGCGCGCCGGCGACCGCATCGTCATTTCCGACACTACCCGCTTCAAAGACAACGACACCATCAGGATCTCGCAATGATCAAACTCGAAAAAGTCAGCAAGACCTACCACACCGACAAGGTGCAAACCCTGGCGCTGAAGGACATCGACCTGCACGTGAAAAAGTCCGAATTCGTCTGCATCATGGGCCCGAGCGGCTGCGGCAAAAGCACGCTGCTCAACATCATCGGCCTGCTGGACCGCCCCGGCAGCGGCGGCATCCACATTGGCGGCCGGCCGGTCCAGTCGTACAAGGACAAGCACGTGGCGCGGCTGCGCAACGATACCTTCGGCTTCATCTTCCAGAGCTTCCACCTGATCAACGACCTGCGCGTGATCGACAATGTGGAACTGCCCCTGCTCTACCGCAGTATGTCCGGCAGCGAGCGCCGCGAACGGGCCCGCGCCGCCCTGGAGAAGGTGGGCCTGGGCGCCCGCATGGAGCACTACCCCAACCAGCTGTCCGGCGGGCAGCAGCAGCGCGTCGCCATCGCGCGCGCCATGGTGGGCCAGCCGGACGTACTGCTGGCCGACGAACCGACCGGCAACCTTGACAGCAAGATGGGCGCGGAAGTGATGGATATCCTGCTCAAGCTGAATGCGGAAGGCACCACCGTGGTCATGGTGACCCACGACGAGACCGAAGCGCGCCGCGCGCACCGCATCGTGCGCGTATTCGACGGCCAGCTGGTGGCATAAGGGGCGGCCATGCTGAAAAACTATCTGCTGACGGCGTGGAACGTGTTCCAGCGCCGCAAGCTGTTCACGGCGATCAACCTCGCCTGCATCGTGCTGACCCTGGTGGTGCTGCTGGTGGTGACCGCCATGCTGCAGGAAGCGTTCTACCCGACCGGCGTCGAGCACCGCAGCAACCGCTTCCTGCAGGTCAACCAGCTCCACGCCACCAACGACAATCGCACCGGCAGCAGCCGCAGCCCGCTTGGCTTTCGCGTCATCGACAAATTCCTGAAGCCGCTGCCCGGGCTGGAGGCGGTGGCTGCGGTCTCGGGACTGGAGCCGACGTCCGTCATCATCAACGGCAACCTCACCGAGGTGCAGCTGCGCCATGCCGACGCCGAGTACTGGCGGGTGCTGGACTTCAAGGTGCTGGCCGGCCGTGTGCCCAGCGCGGAGGACGTGGCGCAAGGCCGCATGGTCGCCGTGCTGGCGCGCTCGATGGCACTCAGGCTGTTCGGCAGCGAAGCGCCGCTGGGCCGGAAACTGGAAGCCGGCGGCCAGTTCTTTACCGTGATCGGCGTGGTTGAAGATGCGATGCACCTGAACGCCTACGCCGACATGTGGGTACCGGTCACCACCTATCCGAACACGGAATACCGCCACCAGTACACCGGCACATTCACCGCGCTGCTGATGGCGCATCGTCCGGAGGACTTGCCGCGCGTGCGCGAACAGGTCGCGCAGGTGGCCAAGTCCATCGACATCGGCGAAGAAGACTTCCACACCACTTACCTGTGGGCCGACAGCAAGATCGACATGCTGGCGCGCCTGCTGACCGGCAGCGACGAAATCGATCCGGGCTCCGGCAAGATCGTCGCGGGTATCGCCGGATTCATGGTGCTGTTCATGCTGCTGCCGGCGCTGAACCTGGTCAACCTGAACGTTGGCCGCATCATGGAACGCGGTACGGAAATCGGCGTGCGCAAGGCGTTCGGCGCGACCAACGGCCAACTGGCGGCGCAACTGGTGCTGGAAAACGTGGTGCTATGCCTGCTCGGCGGCACACTGGCCCTGTTCGGCGCGCGCTGCGTGCTGTGGTGGCTGGAGGCGGCCGGGCCCATTCCTTACCTGAAGGTGAGCGTCAACCTGGCCGTCTTCGGCTGGGGCCTGCTGATCACCGTCGTCTTCGGCGTGCTGTCGGGCGTGATCCCGGCCTGGAAGATGTCGCGCCTCGACCCTGTCCACGCCTTGAAGGGAGTCGCCTGATGTTGCAACATTTGCTGAAGCTGACCTGGAAGCGCAAGAACCGCAACCTCATGCTGAGCCTCGAAATCATGCTGGCATTCGTGATCGTTTTCGCGATCGCCGCCACCGCGGTGCGCTACTGGCAGCTGTACCAGATGCCGATCGGCTTCCAATACCAGGATGTGTGGGCGGTGCAACTGATGCCGCCCGAAGATCGCCACTTCAAACCCGCCGAGGGCCTGTACCTGCGCATGCAGCGCGCAATGGAAGCCATGCCCCAGGTACGCCAGGCGGCGCTGACCCATTTCTCGCCGTTCGAGAGCTCCAGCATGCGCACGACCTTCACGCTGCCGGGCTCCAGCCGCCGTGTGCCCTCCGACTGGATGGAGGCGAGCGATGCCTTCTGGAGCACGATGGGCATGCAACTGCAGGCGGGCCGCTGGCCCGGCGAGCAGGACGAAGGCAGCGCGGCCACCGCAGCCGTCATCACCCGGCAAATGGCCACGGCCTTGTTTGGCGACCAGTCGCCGCTGGACAAGGAAATCGTGGTGGAGGCCTCGGATCCCAAGCACGCCCAGCGCTTCCGCGTGGTGGGAGTGACCGGCCAGTACCGCGGCTGGGGCGAGTTCCAGTCGCCGCGCAACGTCGTCATCAGCCGCCATTCGATGGTGTCGGGCGAGCGCGGACTGCGCACTTTCCTGGTCAGGATCGCGCCCGGCACGCCGCGCAACTTCGAGGCCGACCTGCACCGCCAGCTGAAGCAGGTGCGCAACGACTGGGGCTACCGCATCGTTCCACTGACGGAGGCGCGCGCCAGTTCCATTGCCGAAGTGCTGATACCGCTCAAGATCCTGGCCGTGGTTGCCCTGTTCCTGCTGGCGATGGTGGGCTTCGGGCTGTTCGGCGTGCTGTGGCAGAACATCACGCGCCGCATCCCGGAGATCGGCTTGCGCCGTGCCATGGGCGCCACGGCAGGCGGCATTTCAGGCCAGATCGTGGCCGAACAGCTGTTGCTGAGCAGTGTAGCCATGCTGGCCGGCCTGGCCCTGCTGGTGCAGTTGCCGCTGACCGGTGCGCTGGGCGAATCGCTCAACTGGCAGGTGTTTGGCGGCGCCGCGGCCCTTTCAATGGGCGTTATCTATCTGCTATCCTTGCTGTGCGCGCTGTATCCGGGCTGGCGCGCGAGCCGACTTCACCCTGCCGCCGCCCTGCACCATGAATAACAGGAAGACATGCGCCGTATCTTGATCGTTGACGACGACAGCGCCGTACAGGTTTCGCTGCAACTGCTATTGAAACAGGCTGGCTATGAGGCACGCTGCTGCGACGACGCGCAGCAAGCCTTGCAGGCGCTGGCCGCCGGCCAGTTCGACCTGGTGCTGCAGGATATGAACTTCTCGCT
>CBHWEO010000024.1:0-33438 GCA_966112955.1 uncultured Duganella sp.
GCCTGACCGCCAACCGCATCGAATGGATCGCCGGCATCATCAACGGCACCACCAATTTCATCCTGTCCGAGATGCGCGACAAGGGCCTGGACTTCGGCACCGTGCTGAAAGAGGCGCAGCGCCTGGGCTACGCCGAAGCCGACCCCACCTTCGACATCGAAGGGGTGGACGCGGCGCACAAGGCGACCATCCTGTCGGCGATCGCCTTCGGCATCCCGGTGCAGTTCGACAAGGCGCACGTGGAAGGCATCACCAAGCTGCAGGCGATCGACATCAAGTACGCCGAGCAACTGGGCTACCGCATCAAGCTGCTGGGCATCGCCCGCCGCGCCAATGTGAACGGCGGCGAAGGCATCGAGCTGCGCGTGCACCCGACCCTGATCCCGGCCAAGCGCCTGATCGCCAATGTGGAAGGGGCGATGAACGCGGTGCTGGTGCAGGGCGACGCCATCGGCGCCACCATGTACTACGGCAAAGGCGCCGGCCCGGAGCCGACCGCTTCCGCCGTGATCGCGGACCTGGTCGACATCACCCGCCTGGCGACGGCTGACCCAGAACACCGCGTGCCGCACCTGGCCTTCCAGCCGAATGCGATGACCGACATCAAGATCCTGCCGATGTCGGAGATCACCACCAGCTACTACCTGCGCATGACGGTGGCTGACCGTCCGGGCGTGCTGGCGGAGCTGACCCGCATCCTGGCCGACGCCACCATCTCCATCGACGCCATGATGCAGAAGGAACCGGCGGAAGGCGAGACCCACACCGACATCATCCTGCTGACGCACCAGACCCAGGAAAAGAACGTGGTGGCGGCGATCGAGAAGATCGAAAAGCTGTCCAGCATCGTGGGCAGCGTCACCAAGATCCGCCTGGAAAACCTGGCGTAAGACGGGGGGACGGGGTCCGACCCTGCGGGTCGTACCCCGGTTTTCAGGTTTTCCTCGGTTCTCAACGGAAAAACCGCCAAAACCGGACAACCGGGGTACGACCCAAGGGTCGGCCCCCGTCGCTATCTGTTGTCATCCAGCATCCAAATTGTGACAATTCGATAGATTTGATGCCCGTCGGAAATTTATTTTTGTCGATTGATTAATATTTGGGCATCCCGTTAAACCGCTTCGTTTATAATGCGTGCTTCCCGAAAAAGGGTACATAAAAAGCAACAAGCGCGAGAAGAAGCAATGAGCGGGGTGAGTTTTTCGATTGTCAGGCATGCGGCATGGGCGCCGTCCCTGGCTACGCCGGAGGCGTGGCTGGACTGGTCGCGCGCGCCCTTCCTGCCCGGTAACGAGGGCGAGCCCGGCGTCAAAGCCATGCCGCCAATGCTGCGCCGCCGCGCCGGCCAGCTGGGCAAGATGGCGCTCGAAGTGGCCTACGAATGCCTGGGCGGCGACGCCGGCATCCCCATCGTCTACTGCTCGCGCCACGGCGAAGTAGGGCGCTCGGTCGAGCTGCTGGATGCCATGGCGCGCGGCGAGGCGCTGTCGCCGACCGCGTTCGGCATGTCGGTCCACAACGCCATTCCCGGATTGTTCACCATCGCCCGCAAGGAGCAGGCCAACCACATTGCGCTCGCGGCCGGACCCAGCTCGCTGGAACACGCCGTCATCGAAGCCTGCGGCCTGCTGGCCGACGGCGCGCCGCAAGTGCTGCTGGTGATGGCCGATACAGCCTTGCCGGAACTGTATTCCCGTTTCGCGGATTGCGACGAGCAGGCTTTCGCTTTCGCCTGGCTGCTGCAGCCGGCCGGCGCCGGCGAGGGCGCGGCGTTCTCGCTGGCCTGGCAGGCGGGCGCCGAGGCGCCGCTGCAACCGATGCCGGGTGCGCTGCAGGTGCTGCGTTTCTTCCTGTCCGGCGAACAGCAGATGGTGCGCCTGGCGGACCGTCGACAGTGGCAATGGCAGCGCCATGTTTGACAGGCTGTTCATGTACTGGCGGGTGCTTGCCACCGGCCTGAGTTTCGCATTGTTCGGCATCGGCGGCGTGCTGCTGTGGGTGCTGGTGTTCCCCCTCCTGAACCTGCTGGTGCGCGACGACGCGACGCGCGTGCGCCTGTCGCGCGACGTGATCCGCCACAGCTTCCGCGTGTACATCGAAATGATGCGCGTGCTGGGCGTGCTGCGCTACGAAGTGAGCGGCCTGGACAAACTGGAACGGGGCGGCCTGCTGATCCTGGCGAACCATCCGACCCTGATCGATACCATCTTCCTGATGGCATTCGTGAAGCAGGCCGACTGTGTAGTCAAGGCCAGCCTGCGCGACAACCCCTTCACCCGCGGCCCGGTGCGGGCGGCTGCCTACATCGCCAACAGCGGCGGGGCCGGCCTGGTGGACGATTGCATTGCCTCGCTCAAGCGGGGCAACAACCTGATCGTGTTCCCGGAAGGGACGCGTACCGGTGCCGACGGCGTGATCGCCCTCAAGCGCGGCGCCGCCAACATCGCCGTGCGTGGCGAACGCGATATCACGCCGGTCGTCATCCAATGCGCGCCGCCCACCCTTGGCAAAGGGGAGAAGTGGTGGCGCGTGCCGCCGCGCCGGGTGCAGTTCCGCATCACGGTGCAGGAAGACGTGGCGATCAGCCACTTTACGGGCGAGGGCGCGAGCGAAGTGCTGGCGGCGCGCCGCCTGACGGATTATCTACAACATTACTTTGCAGGGAAATACCAACATCATGTTTGAGCAGGAAGTCAAAGAAATGATCATCGACGTGCTCCAGCTGGAGGACATCACGCCGGATGACATCAACGCCGAAGAACCGCTGTTCGTGGAAGGCCTGGGCCTGGATTCGATCGATGCGCTGGAACTGGGCGTGGCGCTGCAGAAGCGCTACGGCATCTCGCTGTCGGCCGATTCGGAAGATACCCGCCGCCACTTCGCTTCCGTGCGTGCCCTGGCTGCCCTGGTTGAAACCCAACGCAAGCAATAAGGAGAGCACCGTGGTTGTACTGAGCGAAATGAGCAAGGATGAACTGTACCAGTGGGTGGTGACCCTGCTGGCGGAAATGTTCGAGCTGGACGTGTCGGAAGTGACGCCGACCACCAACCTGTACGAAGACCTGGACATCGACAGCATCGACGCGGTCGACCTGGCTGTGAAGCTGAAGCAGCTGACCGGCAAGCGCCTGGGCCCTGAAACCTTCAAGACTATCCGCACCATCGATGACGTGGTGGCGGCACTGCAAGGATTGGCGACCGAAGAGGCGGCCTGATGTTCTGGACCGTGTTGACCGCGGCGCTCACGCTGCTGTATCCGCTGGCGATCTGGCTGGGCCATGGCCAGCTGGAGCCGCGCTGGCTGGCGTGCGTGCTGCTGCTGGCTGCGGCGTCGCGCCTGCCGGCGTTGCGCATCAGCGCCGCCGCGCGCTGGTCGGTGGCGGGGGCGCTGGTGCTGGTAGGCGTGGCGGTGTGGAGCAATGTGCTGCTGCCGCTCAAGCTGTATCCGGTGCTGGTCAACATGGCTTTCCTCGTGGCGTTCGGCTATAGCCTGGCGACGCCGGTCTCGATGATCGAACGCCTGGCGCGCCTGCGCGAGCCGGACTTGCCGCCGGAGGGTGTGGCCTATACGCGCCGCGTCACGCAGGCGTGGTGTGTGTTCTTCGTGGTGAACGGTTCGGTGGCGCTGGCTACCGCGCTGTGGGCTTCGGAGGCTGTCTGGTCGCTGTATAACGGCGTGATCGCGTATGGGCTCATGGGCTTGATGTTCGGCGGCGAATTCCTGCTGCGCCGGCGCATGCGGAAGGCGGTGTCGCATGCGTGATGCCTTGCTTCACTTGATGGAGGCGCTGGCTGCGCGGCCAGCCCATGCTGTTGCCGGGTGGCGCGGCGCGCAGGCCGTCAGCTGCGCGGCGCTCGTGGAGCGTATCCAGGCATGGCGCTGTGCGCTGGCAGCGCGGCCGGGGCGTCATTTTGCGCTGTACATCGAAGACAGCCTGGAATTCGCGGCGGCGCTGCTGGGCGCCTGGCAGGCCGGCAAGACCGTCTGGCTGACGGCCGATGCGCTGCCGGCTTCCTGCGCGGCACTGCGCGCGCGGGTCGACGGCTTCCTCGGCGAATTCCCCGCCGACTGCGCGCCCGTCGCCGCGCCGCAATCGCCGACGGCGGCCATCGCCGGCGGGGCCGCCGCAGGCGCGCTGGATGGCGCGTTCGAGGCGCTGGTCGTCCACACGTCCGGCAGCACGGGGGCGCCGCAGGCCATCGCCAAGCGCCTGTCGCAGCTGGCCAGCGAAGTGGACGTGCTGGAAGCGATGTTTGGCGAAACGCTGGGCAGCGATGCCGCGGTGATCGCGACCGTCTCGCACCAGCACATTTACGGCCTGTTGTTCAAGGTACTGTGGCCGCTGTGCGCCGGCCGTCCGCTGCGGGCGGAAAGCGTGGCCTATCCGGAGGAGCTGGCGGCCTTGCTGGCCCGGCGTCCCGCACTGCTGGTGAGCAGCCCGGCCCATTTGAAACGCCTGCCGGATCTGGCCGGCTGGCACGACGCGCGCGCCCAACTGCGGGCCGTGTTCTCGTCCGGCGGCCCGCTGCCCGAAGAGGCGGCCCATGCCTGCGCCGATTTGCTCGGCAAGGCCCCGATTGAAGTCTACGGCAGCTCCGAAACCGGCGGCGTCGCCTGGCGCCAGCGCTCGCGGCCAGCCGGCGCCGCGGCATGGACCGCGTTCCCCAACGTCGAATGGCGTATCGGGGAAGAGGGCGCGCTGGCCGTGCGCTCGCCGCATCTGGCCGATGCAGGCTGGCTGCCGCTGGCGGACCGCGCCGAGGCGGCCGCCGACGGCCGATTCGAGTTGCGCGGCCGCGCCGACCGCATCGTGAAGCTGGAAGAAAAACGCATTTCCCTCGACGGGCTGGAAGCCGCGCTGTGCGCCAGCCCGTCGGTGAAGGAAGCCCGCTTACTGCTGGACGAAAGCAGCCAGCGTGCCTGCCTGGCCGCCATCGTGGTACTGGCGCCGGAAGGCAGGCAGCAACTGCAGGCGGAAGGGAAGCTCGCCATGAACCGCAGCCTGCGCGCCGTGCTCGCCGCGAACGCGGAGGCCGTCGCGCTGCCGCGCCGCTGGCGTTACGTCCACCACATGCCGGTCAACGCGCAGGGCAAGACCACGCACGCCGCGCTGGCCGCGCTGCTGTCCGGCGAGCCAGGCGATGCCGGCGCCGCCGCGCCAGCCCCGGGCCGCCCGACCGAACCGGCATGGCGCGAACTGGAGCGCGGCGAGGCGACGGTCAGGCTGTCGTTGACCGTGCCGCCGGACCTGCTGTATTTCGACGGCCACTTCCCCGGCAGCCCGATCCTGCCCGGCGTGGTGCAGGTCGACTGGGCCATCGCGCGCGGCCGCCATTACTTCGCCACGCCGCCGGTATTCCGCGACATCGCCATGCTGAAATTCCAGCAGGTGATCACGCCCGGCGCCACCGTGCAGCTGGAACTGGCCTGGGACGCGGCTAAAGGCAGCCTGCAATTCAAATACCTGTCCGAAGCCGGACAACATGCCAGTGGCCGCGTACTGTTCGCCGCCGCCTGATCCACAACCTTTGACCGGATACCCATGCAAGACAAATCGTTCTCCCCGCCGCGCCAATCCGCCTTCGCCGCCCGTTACGAGGCGCAGAAGATCGCCTTTGGCCCAGTCGTCTTCCAGTGCGTACGCTACGCCTGGAAGCGCGGCATGCTGCAAGCGCTGGCCGACGCCGGCGGAGCAGGCCTGAGCATCGAACAGATGGCCGCCAGGGGCGAATGGAGTGAGTACGCGCTGAAGGTGGTGCTGGAAACCTGCCTGTCCGCCGGCGCGGTCTCGATCAAGGAAGGCCGCTACGTGCTCGATAAAGTCGGCTTCTGCGTCCTGACCGACAAGATCACCCAGATCAACCTGGACTTCAACCACGACGTGAACTACCTGGGCCTGTTCGACCTGGAACGTTCGCTGGACGAGCAGAAACCGCATGGCCTGAAAGCGCTGGGCGACTGGCCGACCCTGTACCAGGGCTTGTCGCAACTGCCCGAGTCGGCGAAAACCAGCTGGTTCGCCTTCGACCACTATTACTCCGACACTTCGTTCCCGGACATCCTGCCGGACGTATTCGCCACCGCGCCGCGCAAGGTAATGGACATCGGCGCGAATACCGGCAAATTCAGCCTGGCAACGCTGGCTTACAACGCCGACGTCAAAATGCACCTGGTCGACCTGCCGAAGCAACTGGCGGTGGCGGAACAGAACCTGAAGGCGGCGGGCGTGCGCGAACGCGCCACCCTGCACCCGATCGACCTGCTGGACGACGCGATCCCGCTGCCGCCAGGCATGGACGTGATCTGGATGAGCCAATTCCTCAGCTGCTTCAGCGAAAAAGCCATCGCCAGCATCCTGCGCCGCGCCGCCGAAGCGCTGGACGAGCGCGGCCAATTGATCATCATGGACACCTTCTGGGACCGCCAGCAGTACGACATCGCCGCCTACTGCCTGATCAACACCTCGCCGTATTTCACGGCCATGGCGAGCGGCAACTCGAAGATCTACCAGGCGGCCGACTACGTACGCCTGGCCGAAGCGGCCGGCCTGCGCCTGCTGACCACGCGCGACAACATCGGCTACTGCCATTCGCTGCTGCGCTTCGCCCGCGCCGGAGATGCCGGTGTTTAAACCCTGCTTCGTCATCCCCGTTTACAACCACGAGCACGCGATCGCGGGCGTGGTGGCGGGCTTGCTGCCGCACGGCCTGCACACGGTGCTGGTCGATGACGGCAGCCGCGCCGAATGCGCCGCCGAACTGGCGCGCCTGGCGCAGGCGCACCCGCAGCAGGTGACGCTGGTGACCCATGCGGTCAACCAGGGCAAGGGCGGCGCCGTGATGACCGGCTTTACCGAGGCGGCGCGCCTGGGCTATACGCACGCCCTGCAGGTCGACGCCGACGGCCAGCACAACCTGGACGACGTGGCCGCCTTCCTCGACAGCGCGAGGGAGCGCCCGGATGCACTGGTGGTCGGCTACCCGATCTACGACCAGTCGGTGCCGAAGGGCCGGCTGTACGGCCGCTACGCCACCCATATCTGGGTCTGGATCAATACGCTGTCGCTGCAGATCAAGGATTCGATGTGCGGCTTCCGCGTCTATCCGCTGCAGCCGGTGCTGGCCCTGATGGCGCGCCAGCGCCTCGGCCTGCGCATGAACTTCGACATCGAAATCCTGGTGCGCCTGTTCTGGGAAGGCGTGCCGATGGTGAACCGCGCCACCCGCGTCGGCTATCCGGCCGACGGCGTGTCGCATTTCCAGGTCTGGCGCGACAACGTGCTGATCTCGCGCATGCACGCCCGCCTGTTCTTCGGCATGCTGTGGCGCGCACCGCGCCTGCTGGCGCGCCGCTGGAGCGCCGCATGAACAAGGCCGCGCCACGCCACTGGGCCGCAATCAACGAAGTGAGCTTCGTGGCGGGCATGCGCCTGTTGTTCTGGACCTTCCGCGTGCTGGGGCGCTGGCCGTTCCGCGCCATGCTGTATCCGGTGCTGTGCTGGTACCTGCTGGCCGCGCCGCGCGCGCGCCGCGTCTCGGCCGATTACCTGCGCCGCGTGGGCGCCTTCGCGCCGGTGCCGGCGCTGGGCGTGCTGCGCCATTTCGCCGCCTTCGCCGAGAGCATCCTCGACAAGATGCTGCTGTGGGGCGGCCTGTTCGATACCCCCAGCGTCACGCTGCATGGCGTCGAACCGGTCAACCGCATGCTGGCGCAAGGGCGGGGCGGCCTGCTGGTGTGCTCGCACTTCGGCAACCTGGAGTTGTCGCGCGTGCTGTCGCTGGAGCGGCCGGACGTGAAGATCACGGTGCTGGTGCACACGCGCCACGCGCAAGCCTTCAACCGGATGCTGGCGCGCCTGAATCCGGCGGCCGCATTGAACCTGCTGCAGGTGACGGACATGGATGCGGCGATGGCCATGCAGCTGTCCGAGCGCGTCTCGCGCGGTGAGCTGGTGGTGATTGCGGGCGACCGCGTGCCGGTGAGCGACCAGCCGCGCGTGGCGATGGCAGACTTTCTCGGCGCGCCGGCGCCGTTCCCGGTCGGCCCCTACGTGCTGGCGGGCGTGCTGCAATGCCCGGTCTACCTGATTTTCCCGCTGCAGCGCGAAGGCCGCAGCGAACTGCATTTCGAGCTGTTCAGCGAAGGCTTGCGCCTGCCGCGCAAGGCGCGCGAGGCGGCGCTGCAGGAATGCGTGCAGCGCTATGCCGCGCGCCTGCAGCACTACTGCCTGCAAGCCCCGCTGCAATGGTTCAATTTTTACGATTTCTGGCATTTACCCGAACTGGATACTAGCGATGCACCTGGCTGACCTGACCCATGCGAAGCGCGCCGTGCGCTTCGACCGTTCCCGACTGACGATCGAAGACATCGTCGATATCGCCGCCGGCCGTGCGCAAGCCGTGCTGTCGGACGACCCGGCCTACCGCGCCATGATCCAGCGTGGCGCCGACTTCCTCGACCGCCTGCTGCGCGAGGACGGCAATATCTACGGCGTGACGACCGGCTACGGCGACTCCTGCACCGTCAACGTGCCGGCGGAACTGGTGGCCGAGCTGCCGCACCACCTGTACACCTACCATGGCTGCGGCCTGGGCGAGCACTTTTCCCCGGCGCAGACGCGCGCCATCCTGGCGTCGCGCCTGGCGTCGCTGTCCAAGGGCTACTCCGGCGTGAGCCTGGAGCTGCTGGAGCAGATCGCGCGCCTGCTGGACGCCGGCCTGCTGCCGCTGATCCCGAGCGAAGGTTCGGTCGGCGCCAGCGGCGACCTGACCCCGCTGTCCTACCTGGCGGCCGTGCTGTGCGGCGAGCGCGAAGTGTGGCGCAATGGCGAGACGGTGCCGGCGGCGCAGGCGCTGGCCGAAGCCGGCATCACGCCGCTGCGCCTGCGCCCGAAGGAAGGCCTGGCCATCATGAACGGCACCGCCGTCATGACCGCGCTGGCCTGCCTGGCCTACGACCGCGCCGAATACCTGGCGCGCCTGTGCACGCGCATCACGGCCATGGCATCGTTCACCCTGGACGGCAACGCCCACCACTTCAATGAGGTGCTGTTCTCCGTCAAGCCGCACAGCGGCATGCAGCAGGTGGCGGCCTGGCTGCGCAGCGACCTGCCGACCGAACTGCTGGAACGCAACGGCAAGCGCCTGCAGGACCGCTATTCGATCCGCTGCGCGCCGCACGTGATCGGCGTGCTGGCCGACGCGCTGCCGTTCTTCCGCACCGCCATCGAGAATGAGCTGAACAGCGCCAACGACAACCCGATCATCGACCCGGACGGCGAAACCGTGCTGCACGGCGGCCACTTCTACGGCGGCCATATCGCCTTCGCCATGGACGGCATGAAGAACGCGGTGGCCAACCTGGCCGACCTGATGGACCGCCAGATGGCGCTGATGGTCGATACCCGTTACAACCATGGCCTGCCAAGCAACCTGTCGGGCGCCACCGGCCCGCGCGCGGCCATCAACCACGGCCTGAAGGCGCTGCAGATCAGCGTGTCCGCCTGGACCGCGGAAGCGCTGAAGCTGACCATGCCCGCCTCCGTGTTCTCCCGTTCGACGGAGTGCCACAACCAGGACAAGGTCAGCATGGGCACTATCGCCGCGCGCGACTGCCTGCGCGTGCTGGAGCTGGTGGAGCAGTGCGCCGCTGCCCTGCTGGTGACGGTGCGCCAGGGCGTGCACTTGCGCTGCCGCGAAAATCCGGACATGGTGCCGCACGCGGCGCTGGCGCAGATGCAGCAGCTGCTGGCCGACGACATCGCCGTGGTGGCGGAAGACCGCCGCCTCGACCCGGAACTGCGCCTGCTGGTGCAGCGCATCCGCAACCAGGCGTGGGAACTGTATGCGTAAGAAGAGCGAGTCGCGCTGGTTCGCCGAAGTCGAGATGCAGGTCCAGTTCTTCGACCTGGATCCGATGGAAATCGTCTGGCACGGCAACTACGTGAAATACCTCGAAGTGGCACGCTGCGCGCTGCTCGACAAGATCGGCTACAACTACGTCGAGATGAAGGCGTCCGGCTATGCCTGGCCGATCATCGACATGCACTTGCGTTATGCCGCGCCGGCCACCTTCGGCCAAGTGCTCAAGCTGCGCGCCGAAATCGTCGAGTGGGAAAACCGCCTGAAGATCGACTACCTGGTCAGCGATGCCGCCACCGGCCGCCGCCTGAACAAGGCCAGCACCATCCAGGTCGCGGTCGACATGGCGACGAAAGAAATGTGCTTCGTGTCGCCGCCCGTGCTGTTCGAGAAACTGGGAGTGCCCGCGCCATGCTGAAGCAGCTGATCGCCCTTGCCGCGCTGGTGGGCGCCGCCGCCTGCGCGCAGGCCGCCGCTCCGGTGGCGAAGATCCAGGCCATGCTGGCCAAGCCGGACGTGCTGTGCGGCCGCTTCGACCAGACCAAGCACCTGGCAGGCATGAAGAAGCCCTTGCTGTCCAATGGCCGCTTCTGCGTGGTCAAGGGCAAGGGCGTACTGTGGCGCACGCTGAAGCCGTTCCCCAACACCCTGCGCCTGACGCGCGACGAAATCGTCCACCTGCAGGGCGACCGCGTGGCGCTGCGCATGGATGCGAAATCCGAGCCGGTGGTGCGCACCATCAACAGCGTGCTGTTCTCGCTGCTGGGCGGCGACCTGGCGCAGCTGGACAAGCTGTTCGACGTGGACGGCAGCGCCGAAAAGGATGGCTGGCAGGTGGCGCTGAAGGCGCGCGAGCCGGCGCTGGCCAAGGCCGTCGGCGCCATCAGCCTGGAAGGCGGCGCCTACGTCAAGCGCATCGAGATGAACGAAGCGACCGGCGACAAGACCAGCATCGTGTTCTCCAATATGCAGTCGGGCGAGGGCGCCATGACCGCGGAAGAGGCGGCGCAATTCTGATGAACGCCAAGCGCTTCGCCCTGTTGTGGCTCATCGTCGCGGCCCTGGTGGCCGGGCATAACGCGTGGCTGTGGTTCGTGCAGCGCGTGGTGCCGGACACCGACATCCTGGCGCTGCTGCCAGTGCAGGAGCGCGACCCGGTGCTGCAGCAATCGTTCCAGCACATGGTCGATTCGGCCCAGCAGCGCGTGGTGGTGCTGGTGGGCGCGGCCGACTGGGACAAGGCGAAGCAGGCGGCGGATGCCTACAGCAAGGTGATCGCCGCGCAGCCCGGCTTGCTGGCACTGACGGCGGCTGGCGAGAAGACGCACGACGACTGGCTGAAGCTGTTCCGCCGGCACCGCAGCGTGCTGCTGACGGCGCAGCAGGAGCGCCAGTTGCGCGAGCTGGACCCGCAGGCGTGGACGGAAACGGCGCTGGGCGGCCTGTATAACGCGTTCGGCGGCCCGAAAGTCGGGCGCTGGCAGGACGATCCCTTTGGCCTGTTCGCGGGTTGGGTGCAGGAGCGCGCACAGGAAACGCCGGTGCGTCCGCGCGACGGTTACCTGTGCGTCGGCGACGGCAGGATGCAGTATGTGCTGCTGCCGCTCGAACTGAAGGTGCCGGCATTTTCCATGGCGGCGCAGGACGCCGTGCTGCCTCTCCTGGAGCGTGCCGCCGCTGCCGCCAGCGCGGCCGTGCCGGAAGCCGACCTGCTCGCGGCCGGCGTGGTCCTGCACGCGGCCGCGGCCAGCGCGCAGGCGCAGCGCGAAATGCATACGATCGGCGCCGGATCGCTGATCGGGATCGTGGCGCTGACATGGCTGGTGTTCCGCGCCGTGCGCCCGATCGTGCTGGTGCTGCTGTCGATCACCATCGGCGTGCTGGGCGCATTCTCCGTGTGCTGGCTGGTGTTCGGCCAGGTGCACATGATGACATTGGTGTTCGGCGCCAGCCTGATTGGCGTGGCGCAGGACTACGGCATCGATTTCCTGTGCAACCGCATGGAGGCCAACCCGGCGCTCGATTCGCAAGCGCTGCTGCGCCGCCTGCTGCCCGCGCTGGTACTGACGCTGCTTGCCGCCGTGATCGGCTATGCGGGTCTGGCGTTCACGCCTTTCCCAGGCTTGCGGGCGATGGCGGTGTTCTCGGCCGTGGGCCTGGTATTCGCCTGGCTGACGGTGATGGCCTGGTTCCCGCTGTTCGTGCGGGGCGGCGTGCTGCGCAAGGGGCCGCTGGTGGCGCCCTACGTGCGTTTGCTGGCGCACTGGCCGCGCTGGCCGTTCCCGCGCCGCGATGCCACGCCGGCCGGCCGACCGCTGCTCGCCGTGGCGTGCGGAGTGGCGGCGGTGGTGCTGGGCGTCGGCTTTGCCCGCCTCGGCGCGAATGACGATATCCGCCTGCTGCAGAATTCCCCGAAGGCGCTGACGGACGACCAGCTCCGCCTCGGCAAGCTGCTCGATGCGGCGTCGCCTGCACAGTACTACCTGGTGCGCGGCGCCAGCGAGGAAGAGGTACTGCAGCGCGAAGAAGCACTGAAGCGCGAACTGGACCGCCTGGCCGCCGCCGGCGTGATCGGCGGCTACCAGGCGGTGTCGAACTGGGTCCCCTCGGCCAAGCTGCAGGCGGCACGCAGCGCGCTGGTGCAGGACAAGCTGTTCGCCGATGCCGGTCCGCTGGCCGCCGTGGCGCAGCAGGCTGGCGAAGGCCAGGAATGGATTGCGGCATTGCGCGCGTCGGCCATGGCCGGCGCCGCGCCGCTGGCGCTGCGGGATTTCCTGGCGTCGCCGGCGAGCGAACCGTGGCGCCACCTGTGGCTGGGCCGGCACGGCCAGGAATTCGCCAGCATCGTTGCCCTGCGCGGCATGCAGTACGGCGGCTTGCCGCGGCTGCGTGCGGCCGCCGGCGGCATGCCGGGCGTGCAATGGGTGGACAAGGTGGACGAGATTTCGGCCGTGCTGGGCCGCTACCGGGTGATGATGGCCTGGGTGGTCGCCGCCGCCTATGCCGTGGTGTTCCTGCTGCTGTTGCCGCGCTACCGGGGCAATGCCTGGCGCGTGCTGGCGCCGACCCTGCTGGCCAGCGCCACGTCGCTGGCGCTGTTCGGGTGGGCCGGCATGCCGCTGCAGCTGTTCCATGTGCTGGCCCTGATGCTGCTGCTCGGCGTGGGCGTGGATTATGGCGTCTTCATGGCGGAGCGCGCCAGCCGGGGGCCGGTGGCGCCGTGGCTGGCGGTCGGCATGTCGGCGGCGAATGCCATCCTGGGATTCGGCCTGCTTGGCTTGAGCGGCACGCCGGCGCTGCGGGCATTCGGCCTGACCATGCTGGCCGGGACGGCTCTGGTGTGGCTGCTGGTGCCATGTTTTGTGAAGGTGGAAGGTGTAGAGCATGTGGAACTGGCTTAAGTTGACGGCTGTACTGCTGCTGTCGGCTTGCGCGGCGAGCGCGCCGCCGGCCGCCGCACGCCTGGGGATGAAGCTTGCGCCGGCCGCGCTGGGTGAGCCGCTCAGCGTGCAGCAGCATTTGCGCGTGGAGCGCAACGGCCGCAGCGACGAGCTGGATGTGGCGCTGGAAGTGGACCAGGACAAGCTGGAGCTGGTCGGCCTGGCGCTGGGGCAGCGTGTGCTGTCCCTGAGTTACGACGGCAAGGAACTGGCTTCCTGGCGCCACGCCCTCCTGCCGTCGCAGGTGAAGGCGGAAGACGTGCTGGAAGACATGCAGTTGACGCTGTGGCCTGTGGCGGCGGTGCGTGCCGCGCTGCCGCCGGGCTGGCAAGTGGAAGAGCAGGGCCTGCGCCGTACGCTGTCGCTGAACGGTGAGCCCATCATGGTGATCCAATACAGCGGCTTGCCGCGCTGGAGCGGCAAGCTGGTGCTGGAAAACCTGCGCTACAAGTATCGCCTGACCATTGAATCGGAGTTGCAGTAATGGCCTTTTACCTGAACGATTGCGGCATCGTCTGCGCCATGGGCGACGGCAAGGACGCCGTGCGCACTGCGCTGCTGCGCGGCGAAAGCGGCGTGCGGCCGACCGAGGCGTGCTCGCCGGGCCGCGTGCTGCCCCTCGGCCTGGCGGCCGGCGCGGTGCTGCCACCGGTGGACCACCTGCCGTTGGCGCAGCGCAGCCGCAACAACCAGTTCGCGCTGGCGGCGCTGGCGCAGATCCGGCCGGCCGTCGATGCGGCCATCGCACGCCACGGCGCCCACCGCGTGGGCGTGGTGATCGGCACCAGCACCTCCGGCGTGGGCGAATCGGAGGCCGCGCTGGCGGCGCGCGTGGCCGGCGGCGAACTGCCGGCGCATTTCCATTACGGCCAGCAGGAAATGGGCGCGCCCGCGCTGCTGCTGGCGCAGGAACTGGGCATCAGCGGCCCGGCCCTGGTGCATTCGAGCGCCTGCTCGTCCGGCGCCAAGGCCCTGGCCAGCGCGGCGCGCCTGATCGCCATGGGCGCCTGCGATGCGGTGGTGGCCGGCGGCGTCGATACGCTGTGCGCGTTCACCGTGGCGGGCTTCTCCGCGCTGGAATCGGTCAGCGCGGCGCGCTGCAATCCGCTCAGCGCCAACCGCAACGGCATCAATATCGGCGAAGGTGCCGGCCTGTTCCTCATGAGCCGCGAACCGTCGGCCGTGGCGCTGTGCGGCTGGGGCGAATCGTCGGACGGCCACCATATGTCGGCCCCGGACCCGGAAGGCGGCGGCGCGCGGCTGGCGATCGGCCAGGCGCTGCAACGCGCCGGCATCGCGCCGCAGCAGGTCGACTATATCAACCTGCACGGCACGGCCACGCAGCAGAACGACGCGATGGAGTCGCGCGTGGTGGCCGGCATGTTCGGCGCGGAAGTGCCGGTCAGCTCGACCAAGCCATTCACCGGCCACGCGCTCGGCGCCGCCGCCGCGCTGGAAGCAGCCCTGTGCTGGCTGCTGATGCAGGACGATAACCCGGAGGGCCGCTTGCCGCCGCAACTGTGGGATGGCGTGGCCGACCCGGCGCTGCCGGCGCTGAACGTGGCGTCGCCCGGCGCGAAGCTGGGCCGCCCGTTGCGCTATGTGTTGAGCAATTCGTTCGCCTTCGGCGGCTCGAATGCCGCGCTGGTGCTGGGGAGGATGGCATGACGATGCCCGACATCCGCACCCTGGTGCCGCACGCCGGCGCAATGTGCCTGCTGGACCGGGTGGTCGCGGCGGACGCGGAGACCCTGACCGCCGAAGTGGCGATCCACGATGCCAGCCTGTTTTACACGGCCGCCAGCGGCGGCGTCGGCAGCTGGGTCGGGGTGGAATACATGGCGCAAGCCGTGGCGGCCCATGCGGGCTGGCTGGCAAAGCGCGACGGCGGGGAGGTGAAGGTCGGCTTCCTGCTTGGTTCGCGGCGCTACAGCACGCACAGCCCGCTGTTTGCGGGCGGCCAGGTGCTGCATGTGAAGGTCAAGATGGAAATGCGCGGGGACAATGGTCTCGGCGCCTATGCGTGTTCAATTGCCGACACAGGCAATCCAGGGCAGGAACTGGCCAGCGCCACGCTGACCGTGTTCCAGCCCGATGATGTCAATGAGTTTTTGCGGGGAGTTTCAAATGAATAAGTCTGTCCTGGTGACGGGATCGTCGCGCGGTATTGGCAAGGCGGTCGCGCTGCGCCTGGCGCGCGATGGGTTTGACGTGGTGGTGCATTGCCGCAGCCAGCGCGCGGAAGCGGATGCGGTGGCCGGGCAGGTTGCCGCGATGGGCCGCAACGCGCGCGTGCTGCAGTTCGATATCGGCGACCGCGAGGCGGCCGCCGCTGCGCTGCAGGCCGATATCGCCGAACATGGCTGCTATTACGGCGTGGTGTGCAATGCCGGCGTGGCGCGCGACAACGCCTTCCCCGCCATGAGCGGCGAGGATTGGGACATCGTGCTGCGCACCAACCTGGACGGTTTCTACAATGTGGTCAACCCGCTGGTGATGCCGATGGTCCAGCGCCGCAAGCCGGGCCGCATCGTCACCATGGCTTCCGTTTCGGGCCTGGTGGGCAACCGCGGCCAGGTCAATTACAGCGCGGCCAAGGCCGGCATCATCGGCGCCACCAAGGCGCTGGCGCTGGAACTGGCCAAGCGCAACATCACCGTCAACTGCGTGGCGCCGGGCCTGATCGACACCGACATGACCGAAGACTTGCCGATGGACGAAGTGCTGAAAATGATTCCGGCGCGCCGCGTCGGCACCGCCGACGAAGTGGCGGCCGCGGTCAGCTTCCTGGTGGGCGAGGAAGCCGGCTACATCACCCGCCAGGTGATTTCCGTGAACGGGGGCCTGGCATGAGCCGCCGCGTCGCCATCACCGGCATGGCCGGCATCAGCCCGCTCGGCAATGACTGGGCCACCATCCGTGGCCGCCTGGGCGAATACCGCAACGCCATCGTGCGCATGGCGGACTGGGAAGACTACGAAGGCTTGAATACGCGCCTCGGCGCACCGGCCCAGGCGTTCGAACTGAGCCCGCGCTTCAACCGCAAGACCATGCGCAGCATGGGCCGCGTGGCGCTGATGGCGACCCGCGCCACCGAGCTGGCGCTGGAAGACGCGGGCCTGCTGGATTCGGAACTGCTGAAGAGCGGCCGCATGGGCGTCTCGTTCGGCTCCTCGGCCGGCACGCCGAGCGCCATCGGCGATTTCGGCCGCATGATGGAGGAACGCAGCACGCGCGGCATCAATGCCACCACCTACATCAAGATGATGTCGCATACCGCGCCGGTGAATATCGGCGTGTTCTTCGGCGCCACCGGCCGCGTGATCACCACGTCCAGCGCCTGCACTTCCGGCAGCCAGGGCATCGGCTACGCCTACGAGGCGATCCGCAGCGGCAAGCAGACCGCCATGATCGCCGGCGGCGCGGAGGAACTGTGTGCCACCGAGGCGGCGGTGTTCGACACCCTGTTCGCCACCAGCACCCGCAACGAGGCGCCGCACACCACGCCGCGCCCGTTCGACAAGGCGCGCGACGGCCTGGTGATCGGCGAGGGCGCCGGCTGCCTGATCCTGGAAGACCTGGAGCATGCGCAGGCGCGCGGCGCCCATATCTACGCCGAGATCGTCGGCTTCGGCACCAACAGCGATGGCTGCCACGTCACCCAGCCCAATTCGGCGACCATGGCACAAGCCATGCGCCTGGCTCTGGAGGACGCCGGCTTGCCGGCTTCCGCCATCGGCTACGTGAACGCGCACGGCACCGCGACCCAGCACGGCGACATCGCCGAATCGCAAGCCACCCATGCGGTGTTCGGCAGCAGCATGCCAATCAGCTCGCTCAAGAGCTATATGGGCCACACCCTGGGCGCTTGCGGCGCCCTGGAAGCCTGGATCAGCATCCAGATGATGAACGAAGGCTGGTTCGCACCGACCATCAGCCTGGCGGACATCGACCCCGAATGCGCGCCCCTCGACTATATTGCCGGCGAGGGGCGTCATATGCAGTGCGACTATGTCATGTCGAACAACTTCGCCTTTGGCGGAATCAACACCTCCCTCATCTTCAAGAAAGGAAGCAAATGATGCATTCCCGTCGTAAGATCCTGCTGGGCGCCGGCCTGGCTGCCCTGGCCCTGGTGCAGGGCTGCGCCACCCACGTCAAGACCGCCAGCCTGACCAACCCGCCGCCTGCCGAAGCGTTCAAGAACTTCGGCCGCATCGAGGTGCGTAGCGTGACGTTCGCGCCAGGCGTGAAGGGCAAGGAAAAGGGCGTCGAGCGCATCGATGCCAACATGAAGAAAGACCTGGCGCAGAAGCTCCCCGAGTGGAACAGCCGCCCGCAGAATGGCCGCACCCTGATCGTGGAACCCGTCGTGGAGCAGCTGGAACTGACCGGCGGCGCAACGCGCGTGATGTTCGGCCCGCTGGCCGGCAGCTCGGGCGTGCTGATGCGCCTGAACATCAAGGACGGCAACGGCAAAGTGATCGCGACGCCTGAATTCTTCCAGCGCGCGGATGCCATGAGCGCCGGCTGGACCATGGGCGTGGGCGATGGCATGATGCTGACGCGCGTGTCGAACCTGGCGACCGCCTATTTGATCGGCAATTTCGAAGCAGCTCGCGGCGGCCCGACCGGCGCCGACGAGAAAGCAGTAAAGCAGTAAGTCCAATAACCTGAAAGGAGAAACAAGAATGAAAAAAATGTTTGCGGCCGTTGCCGCTGCAGCAGCCCTGATGGCCACCGTCGCTCCGGTACAGGCACGCGACACCAAGACGATGCTGCCGATCGCCGGCGCCATGTCCGAGAACGATGCCAAGTCGCGCCTGGGCGATGACGTGCAGTTCTACTTCGGCGACCAGAAGCCGGCCGGCAAAGTGCTGGAGCAACTGGGCAGCGACCAGACCAGCCAGAAGACCAACTCGGTCGGCAAGTCGGCACAGACTGCCTGCAACTGGGCCTTCTTGTCGGCCATGCTGCAGCTGAAGAAGCGCGCCACCGCGCTGAATGCGAACGCCATCGTCAACATCCAGAGCAACTACAAGAACGTGCCGTTCTCCTCGGCGACGGAGTACGAATGCCATGACGGCGCCCTGATGAGCGGCGTGGCATTCAAGGCCGACTTCGTCCGCGTCGAGAAGAAGTAATCCGATGCGGCCGCAAGCAACCCTCTGGCTGCTTGACCTGGCCGACATCGACGATGCCACGCTGGCACCGGGCCTCAACAGCCTGGGCGCCAGCGTGCAGCAGCGCTACCGGCGTTTCCGCCGGCCCGAACGGCGCACACAATTCCTCGCAGGGCGCCTGCTGTTGCAGCGCGCGCTGGCCGATGCCAGTCCCGGCACGCTTGCCGCCGGCATCCGGTTCACCGAACGTCCCGGCCTGCCGCCGCAGGTCGACATGCCGGGCACCTTACCTTTCTTCAGCGTTTCCCACAGCGGCCATTGGGTCGCCTGCGCCGTCAGCGCGGCAGTGCCGCTCGGGCTGGACGTTGAGTTGAAGGAACGCCAGCGCGACTTTGCGGCACTGGCCGCGCACAGCTTCGATGAGCCCACGGCACAGCACATTGCCAGCTTGCCGCCTGCGGAGCGCGCGCCCGCCTTCTATCGCGCATGGTGCCGGCTGGAGGCTGAGTACAAGCTGGGGCAGGCGGCGCGGCACTGGGATTTCCCGCAGCATCCTGAACTGGCGATTGCCGTGGCTGGGGCAGGGGAGTTTGACTTGCTGGTGCGGTAAAACCGGGAAACCGGGTACGGCCCGCCGGGCCGGACCCATAAAAAAACGGGTAGCCAGGAGGCCACCCGCCAAGGGAGGTACTACTGTAGCGACAGCATCACTTGCCAGCGACAGTCAGCTCACTCTTCACTTCTTTCACTCCCGCCACGGCGGATGCCGCCTGGATCGCTTTGGCGCCGGCGTCGGTGTCCGGCACCGTGCCGCTCAGTACGACCACGCCCTGGTTGGCGGAAACGGTGATCTGCTTCTGTTCGCCGATGGCTGCCTTGACCTTGGCCAGCAGCGTCGCGTCGGCGGTGGCGACAGCGGCGCCAGCCATCGCGGCGTCCTGCTGGGCATGGGCGGATAGCGAGGCAATGGCAAAGGCAGCGGCGGCGAACAGGCCTGCGATCAGTTTGGAATCCTTCATGGTGTCTTCTCTCCATTTGAGTTGGCGATTTGAACGCTGATGCGTTGTCCTTATCGTTGCAAGGCGCGTGCCATGTAGGAAAATCAATGACTTAGCTTGACGGCAACAAGGTTTTTGTCGCCGCCCGGCGACAGGCTTTGCGCATTCTCCGGCAAAGCCTTGATTTGGCGGGCTTTATGGCTGTCGCCCCACGGCGACAGGCTCATTGCGGAACTGGGCGGCGTTGAGTTCATGCTTTTGCAGCAGGCGGTAAAACTCGGTACGGTTGCGTTCCGCCAGGCGTGCGGCATCGGCCACGTTGCCGTCGGTGAGCTTGAGCAGCTGGACCAGGTAATTGCGCTCGAAACGCTGCTTGGCTTCCGTGTAGCTGAGCACTTCCAGCGAGGGCACGCGCAGCGCGCGCTGCACCAGCGAAAGCGGCACCAGCGGCGCCGTGGCCAGCGCGCAGGCATGTTCCACCACGTTGTAGAGCTGGCGCACATTGCCGGGCCAGGAGGCGCGCGACAGCGCTTCCAGTGCTTCCGGCGCGAAGCCGTTGACGGTCTTGCCGTACTTCGCCGCCAGCATCTGCAGGAAGCGGGTCGCCAGCAGGCCGATGTCCTCGCGCCGTTCCGCCAGCGGCGGCAGGGTGAGCGTGATGACGTTGAGGCGGTAATACAGGTCTTCGCGGAACTGGCCTTCCTGCATGGCCGCGTCGAGGTCGCGGTGAGTGGCCGACAGGATGCGCACGTCGACCGTGCGGCCGCTGTCGGAGCCGACCTGGCGCACCACCCGTTCCTGCAGCACGCGCAGCAGCTTCACCTGCAGCAGCAGCGGCATGTCGCCGATCTCGTCGAGGAACAAGGTGCCGCCGTCGGCGGCCTGCAGCAAGCCTTCGCGGCTGGCGACCGCGCCGGTGAAAGCGCCTTTCACGTGGCCGAACAGTTCGGATTCCAGCAGCTGTTCCGGGATGGCGCCGCAATTGACCGCGATGAAGGGCGCGGCGGCGCGCCGGCTGGCGCGGTGGATGGCGCGCGCCAGCAATTCCTTGCCGGTGCCGCTCTCGCCCCGTATCAGCACGCTGGCGTCGGAGGCTGCGACCAGTTGCGCCTCATGCAGCACTTCTTCCATGGCGCGGCTGCGGCTGATGATGTCGGCGCGCCAGGCCCCGTTGCCCGCTTCCGGCGCGGCGTCCGGTGCGGCCACGCTCAGGGCTTGCTCGATGCGCTCCAGCAGAACGCGCGCGTCGAAAGGCTTGGTCAGGTAGGCATAGGCGCCGAGCGAAGTCGCTTCCACCGCATCGGGAATGGTGCCGTGGGCGGTGAGCAGGATCACGGGCAGGGCAGGGTGCTGGTTGCGGATCTGCTGGAATAGCGACATGCCGTCGCGGTCAGGCAGGCGCACGTCGCTGATCACCAGGGCCGGCAATGCGATCGACAAACTGGCCAGCGCCGCTTCGGCACTGGCGACCGCGGTCACCTGGTAGCCATTGGCGCCCAGGCGCATGGAGATCAGGCGCAGCAGGTCGGCATCGTCGTCGACCAGCAGCAGGCGCGGTGCGGGACCGTTCATTTGCTGGCCCTCGCCGGCAGCCCGCGCTCGATTTCCTTCAGCGCTTCCAGGGTTTCAATCAGCTGCTCGTTCTTGCGCTGGTTCTCCTTCAACTGCGTGCGCAGGCGTTCGCCCTCGTCGACCAGGCGGCGCGTGTCGGCGCACTGGGCGGACAGCAATTGCGCCAGCTGGCGCAAGCCTTGCGCCTCCGGCTCCGGCGCCGTGGCGACGATGTCGAACTGCGCCTGGGCGCGCGCCAGGTCGCCGTTGCCGCGCGTGAGCGACAGCACCATGGCCGACTGCAGCAGCACCCTCGGTGTCTTCTGCTGCTGCGACAGGCCGCTCAATTCCTTCAGCAATTCCCCCTGGTTCATGCGGCGCAGCGACTGGTGGTAGGCCAGCAGCGGCGCCACTTCGTCCTGCGGTGCGACCAGCAGGGTGAGGGGCGCCGGCGCCGGCGCGGGCGGCGGCGGCAGCGGCGGCAGCGTGGGCGCCGCCGGCTGGCGCTGTGCACAGGCAGCAAGCGCGAGCAGCAACAGCAAGGGGAGGTGCTTAATGGTCATAGGGAAGCTCGATCCGGAAGTGGGCGCCGGTCGCAGCCGGCATCAATTGCAAGGAACCGCCGTGCGCGCTCACGTATTCGAACACGATGGACAAGCCAACGCCGTTGCCGCGGCGCGCGCCGGGCGGCTGGCGCTGCCCCTGGTAGAACGGTTCGAAGATCATGCCGGCGTCTTCCGGCGCCACGCCCGGCCCCTGGTCGATGCAGTCGATGGCCAGCATGCCGGCCTGCTCGCCGACAATGAAACGCACCTTGCTGCCTTCGGGGCTGTAGCGCACGGCATTCGACAGCAGGTTGCTGGCGGCAATCGTCATCTTGCCGGGATCGATCGAAATGAGTGGGGCGCTGCCTTCCACCGTCACGTCGAGGCGGCGGGCCTGCCATTGCAGGCGCTGCGCGTCGACCGCATCGCCCAGCAGGGCCACGATGTCGGTGGGCTGGCGGTGCAGGTGCTGGGCGGCGAAGCTGGCCGTGTTATAGCGCAGCAGGTCTTCGATCTGGTTCTGCAGCGAGGCGGTGTTCTGGCGCAGGATGCCGGCCACTTCGCGCTGGTTGGGTGTCAGGGCCCCGGCCACTTCGTCTTCCAGCAGGGCCACGCCTTCCACCAGCGCGGCCAGCGGCGTTTTCAGTTCGTGCGAGATATGGCGCAGGAAGCGCGACTTGTCGGCTTCCAGGCTGGCCAGGCGCTGGCGCAGCCAGTTCAACTGCTGGCCGAGGCGGCGCAGGTCGTCCGGGCCGTCGACGTCGATCGGCTGGTCGTAGCGGTTGCCGCCCAGGCGGTCGATGGCGCCTTCGATTTGCGCCAGGGGACGCGACAGCCACATGCCGCAGCCGATGGCCAGCGCGGCGGCCACGCTGAGGGCGCCCAGCAACTGCCCGGCCAGCACGCTGCGGCGGTGCTCCAGGCCCTGCAGGATGCGCTGGTTGCGCTGGTCCACTTCGCGTTTGACTTCTTCCGCCAATTCCTCGTTGATGGGCGGCAGGCCGGCCAGCGCTACATTCAGCATCTGCTGGCGCTGGGCGCGTTTGATGCGCGGCGCCTGCAGTGCGTTCCAGGCTTGTTCGCCCTGGTCGCGCCAGGCGGCGAAGCTGGCTTTCGGCACGGAGGGCAGGCCGGCCGACAGCGCGGTCAGGGCTTCCTCGCCATCGCGCCAGGCGGCGGCGTAGCGGTCGCGGAAGGCGGGATCGTCCAGCACCAAGTACTGGCGCGCGCTGCGCTCCATGGCCACGCTGCGTTCGGCCAGGCGCTGCACGCTGGCCGTCAGCGCGACCGCGTGCTGGCCGACGGCGCGGCTCTCGGCGGCCAGGCGGTCCAGCGTCAGCAAGGCCTGGATCGACGTCGCGCTGAGCAGCAGGGCAATCAACAGGAAGACGCCCAGTAGCAATTGGCGGAAAGAAAGCTTGATGAACATAGGGCATGCGCCGGTCAACACACGTACAACTCATAGTTAACCGGCGCATGATAGGGGATTTCGCGTTCCTGCCGCGTTCTATTGGTCACTCGTCCAGGTGCCAGGCGTACTGCATGCGCGCCCACGATTCCTGCGCCACGCCGTCGATGGTGCCGGGCTTGAATGCGCACAGCGAGAGCCCTTGCAGCGCGGCGCGGTCCAGGTCGCGGTGGCCGCTGCTGCGCTCCACACGGGCGCTGGCCACGCGGCCGTCCTTGCCGACCAGGAAGGCCAGCGTGACTGTGCCTTCGTCGCCGTTGCGCAGGGCGGCCGCAGGGTAGGCGGGGCGGGCGCAACTGGCCGCGTCGATGACCGCCGCGACCACAGCCGGTTCGTGATGCGCGGGTTCCACGCTGCCGTTGCCGTTGCCGCCGCCGGTGGCACGGCCACCCGGTTCGCGTTCGCCTTGCGTGCCGTCGGGCGTCGTGGTCGTGATCGTCTTCTCGGTTTCCCACTTGATATCGAGTTCGTCCGGAAGACGGGTGGTGACAGGGTTTGTGCGCGGGATGTCGAAATCGTTGCTAGCCTGCGGCTGGGGATCCGGCGGCGTGGGCTTGGCTGGCAGCACGCTGACGAAGCCCGGCTCGGGATGGCTGATCCACACGGTAGAGTTCTTCAGTGCGATGCCGGCGGCGACCAGGTGCAGGACGGCGACGAAGGCGAGGCCAGTGTAATTCTTGCGGTGGGTGTCGAAGTTCATGGAAGTGCTCCTTTCGTCTTTCTGGCAGGCTGAATTGCCAGACTATGGCAAGATATTCTTCCATCAAATGGAAATTGGCAAGCGATTTTTGTTGCGAGGGGTTGGCGTGATATCCTTCCATCATCTGGAAATAAGGAATGCCATGGATAAGATCAGAGTATTGCTGGCGGATGACCATCCCATTGTGATGGGCGGTTTCGCGATGTCGCTGGCCGGGCACGGCATCGACGTGGTGGGGCAGGCGCGGACGCCGGAAGAAGCGATCAGCGCCTACCAGGCCCTGGCACCGGACGTTGCCATCCTCGATATACGTTTCGGCGGCAGCCTGACCGGGCTGGACGTGGCGCGCGAGCTCCTGAAGACTGCGCCGCAGGCACGCATCATCTTCCTGACCCAGTTCGACCAGGACAGCCTGGTGAAGGAGGCTTACCGCATCGGCGCACGCGCGTTCATCACCAAGGATTGCGATCCGGCGGAACTGGCGACGGCGGTGCAGCGTGCCGCGCGCGGCGAACTGTATTTCATGCCGTCGATCGCGGAACGCCTGGCCAGCCTGTCGGTGCTGGGCGAACAGTCGCCGCAAGCGCTGCTGGACGAGCGCTCGCTGGAGATCTTCAGGCTGATGGCGGAAGGCCTGACCAACGCGGAGATCGCCGAACGGCTTGGCGTGTCCAGCAAGACGATCAGCAATTCCAGCCAGGCCATCAAGGACAAGCTGGGCGTGGAGCGGGCGGCCGATATCACGCGCCTGGCGGTGCGCCACGGCGTGCTGCAAGCCTGATGCGCACACATTGGCGCCTTGGCACGCGCGGCCGGCTGCTCGCCATCACCCTGCTGCCGGTGCTGGCCCTGTTCGCCACGCTCACCTGGTACAACTACCAGTCGCGCCAGTCGGAAGTCCACGCCGAACTGGCCGAGCGCGGCCAGTTGCTGGCAACGGCGCTGGTGGCTGGCGCCGAAGCGAGTCTGGTCAGCGGGCAGTTCGACGAGCTGCGCGCGACCATCCACGGCATGCTGCAATCGGACAGCGCCATCCATCGCGTGACCCTGCTCAGCGCCGAGCGCAAGCCGCTGCTGGACGTGGCGGCGCGGGGCGACGCACAGCCGGAGGCGCGCTACTACGAAGCGGCGGTCCATAAGCGCCTGCTGTACGTGAACGGCGGCGGCAACCGCAACGTGGGCACCATGGGCTATGTACAGGTGCGCATGTCGCCCACCGCCATGCTGCGCAAGGCGCGTGCAAGGTTCCAGCTCGAACTGGCAGTGGCGCTGGCGGGCCTGCTGGTGTGCGCGGGGCTGGCCTGGCGGATGACCAGTGGTTTTGCCGCCTCGCTGCGCACGGCGATGCAGGCCGTGCGCGCGGCGGATGCCGAGAAGCGCCGGCTGCTGCAGCGCGTGACCACGGCGGTGGAGGATGAACGCAAGGCGATTGCGCTGGAAATCCATGACGAGTTGAACGCGACGCTGATCGCAGTGCGGCTCGAGGCGCAGCAGATCGCGGGCCTTGCCGGGCGTGTTGCCGAAGCGGGACCAGGCGCGGCGCGGGACGGCGAGCCGGTGGAGCTGGCGGGGCAGATCCGAGCGAAAGCGCAGGCGATCGCGGCGCTGTCGCTGGGTCTCTACAACAGCGGCCGCACGCTGGTGCGGCGGCTGCGGCCGGAAATGCTGGACATGCTTGGCCTGCAGGGCGCGCTGGAGGAAATGGTGCGCCAGGTCGGCAGCAGCCACGCGGCGTGCGCTTTCACCCTGCATGTTGAGGGCGACCTTGCGGGCCTGGATGGGGAGGCAGCCATTTCCGTCTACCGCATCGTGCAGGAAGCGCTGTCGAACATCGTCAAGCATGCGCGCGCCACCGCCGCCAGCGTGGAGGTCGCGCGGCGCGGCGACGTGCTGCACATTGCCATCACCGACAACGGCATCGGCTTCGACCCTGCCCGCACTGCGGCCGGCGTCGGCCTGGCCGGCATGCGCGAGCGGGTGCAGGCGCTGGGCGGCACGTTCGCGATGGAGTCCGTTTCCGGCACCCGTATCGCCATCACGCTGCCGGCGGCGACGGGGGCCGCGGGAACGTGACCCGCACCAGCAAGCCTTTGCCGCCGGCGCCGCTGTCCAGTGTGATGCCGGCCCGGTGCAGGGCGGCGATGTCGCGCACGATGGCCAGGCCCAGGCCGGAGCCGCCGGGATTGGCCTGCATGGTGCCGGGCGCGCGGTAGAACGGCGAGAACACGCGTTCGCGCTCTTCCGGCGCGATGCCGGGGCCGCTGTCCTCCACTTCCAGCACGACCTGCGACGCCGACGGCAGCACCCGCAGCACCACGCTGCCGCCGCGCGGCGTGTAGTGCAGGGCGTTGTCGACCAGGTTCGACACCAGTTCGTGCAGCAGCAGCGGCTGGCCGGCCACGCTGGTTTCCTCTTCGCCTTCCAGCGACAGGTCGATCTCGCGTCCCACCGCATTGACGGCCATCTCCAGCGCCACCTGCTGCACCATGGCGCGCAGCGGCACCGGCTGCGCTTCGCCGTTGGCGCCATGCTCGATACGGGCCAGCATCAGCAGGCGGTTGGCCAGGTGCACCGTGGAGTCGGTGGTGGCGGCCATGCTGGCTACCAGCTGGCGCAGTTCGGGCGGCGCGGCCGGCGAGCGTTCCAGTTCGCGCTGCGCCAGGTCGGCCTGGGTCTTGAGCACCGTCAGCGGCGTGCGCAGCTGGTGCGAAGCGTCGGCGATGAAGCGGCGCTGGCTGGCGATCAGGCCGGCGATGCGCGTGGTCGAGGCGTTCATGGCCTGCACCAGCGGCCGCACGTCCTTGTGCACCAGGGCCGGGTCGAGGTCGGACAGGTCGGACACGTCGCGCGATTCGACTTCCTGCTTCAGCTGCATCAGCGGCCGCAGCACCAGCTTCACCGCGAACCACACCAGCAGGCCCGCCAGCAGCACCACGCTGGATTGCCAGGCGATGGTGTCGTACAGGATCTTGCGCGTCAGCCCCTTGCGCGCATCGAGGGTTTCGCCGACCTGGATCAGGGTGATGCCGCGCATATTGTCGTCGTACACCGGCTGCAGCAGGGCCGCGATGCGGATCGGCTGGCCGTTGTAGTTGGCGTGGTAGAAGCGCACCAGGGCGGGGTAGTTCTCCGAGCGGGGCACGTTGGCGGGCACCTTGGGCAGGTCGTCGTAGCCGGACACGGTTTCGCCGTTGATGCCGGTGACCTTGTAGTAGATGCGGCCCAGGGTGTCGGTCTCGAAGCTGTCCAGCGCCACGTAGGGCACATCCACCACCACCTGGCCGTCCTGCACCGTCACGCGCTCCGCCAGCGCGCGGGTGGATGCCAGCAGCGAGCGGTCGTAGGCCATGTCGGCCGCGTCCACCGCGTTGTAGTAGACCGATACCGTATTGATGATCTCCAGCAGGACCAGCGGCAGCAGCAGCCAGCGCAGCAGCTGGCCGCGCAGGCTGCCCATGGCAAGCATGGCTTTCATCCGGCTTTGGCTTCGGCCGGCTGCAACAGGTAGCCGATGCCGCGCAAGGTGGTGATGGCCGCGGCGCCTGGCTCCTTGCGGTCCAGCTTCTTGCGCACGCGGTGGATGTACAGCTCGATCGCGTCCAGGTTGGCGTCGTCGGCCAGCGAGAACACCTGGTCGAACAGCTTTTCCTTGGCGACTGGCTTGCCGCCTTTCGTGATCAGGGCTTCCAGCACGGCGTGTTCGCGCGGCGTCAGCTGCAGGGTTTCGCCGAAATAGGAAAACATGCGGCTGACCGTATCGAAGCGCAGCGCGCCGCATTCGTACACCAGGGCTTCATTGCCCACGCTGCGGCGCAGCAAAGCCTTGACGCGCGCTTCCAGCTCCACCAGTTCGAAAGGTTTGGCGAGGTAATCGTCGGCGCCCAGGTTCAGGCCCTGCACGCGGTCTTCCAGCCCGCCGCGCGCGGTGAGGATCAGCACCGGTGTCTTGCCGCCGCGTGCGCGCAGGCGCTTCAGCACTTCCAGTCCATCCATGCGGGGCAGGGTCAGGTCCAGGATCACCAGGGCGTATTCCTGGGTCAGCAACAGGGAATCGGCATCGGCGCCATTGTCGGCGGTTTCAACGGACAGGTTGGCGTCGCGCAGGGCTTTGGACAGCCAGTGTTGCAATTCGGTGTGGTCTTCCACTAACAATATTCGCATGGCATTTGCCTGAAAGGCGTTTGAAAGGTTGGCGATTTTATAGTTGAACCGTGCCAGAGCGAGGCATGACTGAAATAACTATAAACCCAGGAGACAGATTGTGAAAAGAACTTCGATGGCAGCGGCCGTCGCAATGATGTGTGCCGCCTTCAGCAACGCAAACGCCCAGTCCAATGTGCAGGTCTACGGCTTGCTCGACCTTGGCGTCGACGTGACTTCCGATTCCACTCCCAGCGGCGGCAGCGTGGCCCACGTCAGTTCCGGCGGCATGAATACTTCGCGCTGGGGCATCAAGGGCAGCGAAGACCTGGGCGGCGGCCTGAAAGCGGTGTTCCAGCTGGAAGGCGGCATCCTGATGGATACCGGCGCCCAGGACGGCAACCTGTTCAAACGCCAGGCCAACATCGGCCTGGAAGGCAAGTACGGCCGCCTGTTGCTGGGCCGTTCCTTCACCAGCGTGTACGACACCGTGATCCGCTTCGACCCGATGGGCTTCGCGCCGTACTACTCCTGGGCCACCGGCGGCAGCGCCACCCTGTCCAGCAAGTACGGCATGACCACCGGTTTCGATAACCTGATCAAGTATTCCGGCGAAACCGGCGATTTCAAATATGGCTTCAGCTACGGCCTGGGCGAGCAGCAGGGCGCCGGCACCAGCAATGCCGACAGCGCCAAGTGGGCCGGCGCCGTGAGCTACCAGTCGGAAGCACTGGGCGGCATGTTCACCGTGGAGCGCATCAATGGCAACACCGTGCCCGCCACCGGCAACCGCGACGAAACCACCGCGATCCACCTGGGCGGCTACTACGCCACCGGCCCGTTCAAGGTCTGGGTGGGCGGCCGCAGCTACAAGCTGCAATCCGGCAAAGCCGGCGTGGCCGACATCAAGGGCAATACCCTGTGGACCGGCGTGGCCTACAAGCTGCAGCCGAACGTGACCCTGACCGGCGCCATTTACCACATCGACGTGCGCAATGTGGCGGCCGGCAAGGATGCCGACCCGACCATGTACGTGGTGCGCTACCGCTACGCCGCCTCCAAACGCACCGACCTGTACGCGACTGTCGGTTACACCAAGGCCAAACATGGCCAGCTGGTCGGCCTGTCGCGCGACGACGCCGGCTTTGGCGACAGCCAGCATGGCGTAATGGTTGGCATGCAGCACCGCTTCTGATCATAATGAAGCCATGAAGCTCCTGCACGCCATCTTCGCCGCTGTCCTGCTCCTGGCAGGGCAGGCGCACGCCGCGGAATGCATCGTGCCGTCCAAGCCGGGCGGCGCGATGGACCTGACGTGCAAGCTGGCCCGCGATGGCCTGGCGACGATGCCGGGCAGCCAGCCCATGAAGCTGGTGTACCGCCCGGGCGGGATCGGCGCGGTGGCATGGCACTCGCTGGTATCGCAGCGCCGCGCCGAGCCGAACACCCTGGTGGCGTTTTCCGGCGGCTCGCTGCTGAATATCGCCCAGGGCAAGTTCGGCAAGGCCAAGGCGGACGACGTGCGCTGGGTGGCGGCGCTGGGCGCGGACTACGGCATGATCGCCGTGCGTGCCGATTCGCCCTACAAGTCGCTGGCCGACCTTGTGGCCGCGCTCAAGCGCGATCCTTCCAAGGTGCTGATCGGCGTCAGCGGCACCATCGGCAGCCAGGACTGGCTGAAGGTGGCGCTGCTGGTGCGCCAGGCCGGCCTGGACCCGAAAGTGCTGCGTTTCGTGGCGCTGGAGGGCGGCGGCGAATCCCTGACCGCCATGCATGCCAACTACGTGCAGGTGGTGTCGGGCGACGCTTCCGAGGCGCACCTGGCCGAGGGCAAGATCCGGGTGCTGGCCGTCATGTCGGAGCAGCGCCTGCCGGGTATCCTCGCCAATGTGCCGACGGCGCGCGAGCAAGGCTACGACCTGGTCTGGCCAGTGATCCGGGGCGTGTGGATGGGGCCCCAGGTGTCGGACGCCGACTACCGGCAATGGGTGCGCACCTTCGAGCAGCTCATGGCGACACCCGAATTCGCGCGATTGCGAACGGAAGCGGGACTATATCCCTTCAGCCTGACAGGTCAGGCACTCACCGAGTACGTGCATAAAGCCGTGGACGACTACGGCAGGCGGGCCAGCCAGCTAGGCCTGGTCCGCTGAAATACCCCTCAATAATCTAGGAGACAGAAATGATCAAGACGACCCTGGTGGCCGCCGCTGCCGGCCTGTTCGCGTGCACCGCGTTCGCACAAACCCCAGCCGGCTATCCCGCCGATTACCAGAAGGTGATCGACGCCGCGAAGAAGGAGGGCAAGCTGGTGGTGTACGGCGCGACCGACAGCAAGGCCGCGCAACCGCTGATCCGCGACTTCAACACCCTGTACCCCGGCATCACGGTCGAATACAACGACATGAATTCGACCGAGGTGTACAACCGCTTCATCTCCGAAATGGCCGCCGGCGGCAACACCGCCGACGTGATGTGGTCTTCCGCCATGGACCTGCAGATGCGCCTGGCCTCCGACGGCTATGCGCTGAAGTACAAGTCGGTGGAAGCGTCCAAGATCCCCGGCTGGGCCATCTGGGACGACCAGGCTTACGGCACCACTTTCGAGCCGGCCGCCATCGTCTACAACAAGCGCCTGGTCGACGCCAAGGAAGTGCCGCAGACCCACGCCGACTTCGTGAAGCTGATCCAGCAGCCGAAGTTCAAGGACAAGGTCACCACCTACGACATCGAGAAGTCCGGTGTCGGCTTCATGTTCATGACCCAGGATGCCAAGGAATTCCCGAAATTCCTGGACCTGGAAAACGCCTTCGGCGAATCGAAGGTGCGCGTGCAGTCCTCCACCGGCACCATGATGGAGCGCATCTCCTCCGGCGAGAACCTGATCGGCTACAACGTGCTGGGTTCCTACGCCCTGGTGCGCGCCAAGACCGACCCATCGATCGGCGTGCAGCTGCCGAAGGACTACACCCTGGTGATGTCGCGCGTGATGTTCATCAACAAGGGCGCGAAGAACGTCAACGCCGCCAAGCTGTGGCTGGACTACGTGCTGTCGCACCGTGGCCAGACCGTGATCGCCAACGATTCCAAGCTGTTCGCGATCCGCGCCGACGTGACCGGCGAAACCACCTCGGCCGACCTGATCAAGACCATTGGCCAGGACAAGATCAAGCCGGTGCCGGTGCACCCGATCCTGCTGCAATTCCTCGGCCCGCAGAAGCGCATGGCCTTCCTGAAGCAGTGGAAAGAAACCGCCGGTAAGAAATAAGGAGCAGTCATGACTACCGCGACTTTGCAGGGAACGGGACGGGCCGGCATCAACTGGCCGCGCGGGATCGTGGCAGTGCTGACGTGCACCGCCATCTTCCTGCCGCTGTTCCTGATCTTCTACCAGAGCTTCCTGTCGGCGCCGTTCTTCATGCCCGGCAAGGAAGTGGGACTGGATGCCTTCCGCTTCATCTTCGATGACCCGGACTTCGCCGTGGCATTCAAGAATGGCCTGCTGCTGGCAGCCGGCCTGGCCGCCATCGCCGTGCCCCTGGGCGGCATGCTGGCTTTCCTGATGGTGCGTACCGACCTGCCGGGTCGCGGCTGGATTTCCCCGCTGCTGCTGGTGCCGATCTTCGTGTCGCCGATGGTGATGGGCTTTGGCTACGTGGTGGCGATGGGGCCGGTGGGCTTCTACTCCACCTGGATGAAAGACCTGGTCGGCTTCATCCCGTGGAATGTGTATTCCTTCACCAGCATCGTGGTGATCGCCGGCCTGACCCACGTGCCGCACGTCTACCTGTACGCGTCGTCCGCGCTGAAGAGCCTTGGCTCGGACGTGGAAGAGGCGGCGCGCGTGGCCGGCGCCTCGCCGCTGCAGGTGATGTTCAACGTGTCGCTGCCGATGATCATGCCGGCGCTGGCTTACGCGGGCGTACTGGTGTTCTTCCTCGGCTTTGAAGTGTTCGGCCTGGTGCTGGTGCTGGGCGATCCGGAAGGCCACCTGGTGCTGCCTACCTACCTGTACAAGCTGACCAACAAGCTCGGTACCCCGTCCTACCACCTGATGGCCGCCGTGGCCGTGTGCCTGGTGGCGGTGACCTTGCCGCTGGTGATGCTGCAGCGATGGCTGCTGAAATCGGCCAACAAGTACGTGTCGATCAAGGGCAAGGGCGCGCGCAGCAAGGCGCTGCCGCTGGGCCGCTGGAAGTGGCTGGCGTTTGCGGTGCTGGGTGCGTGGCTGCTGTTCACCGTGTTCGTGCCGCTGTCCGGCATCGCACTGCGTTCCTTCGTGCAGTACTGGGGTGAGGGCGTCAAGCTGGCCGACGTGCTGACGCTGCAGCACTTCCGCGACATCTTCGAGCAGCATTCCCTGATGCGCGGCATCCTCAACACGGTGCTGATCGGCGTGATCGGCGGCGGCCTGGCGATCTTCTGCTACAGCTTCATCGCGCTGGCCATGCACCGCAAGCCGGACCTGCTGACCCGCGTCCTGGACTACAGCGTATTGGTGCCGCGTGCCATTCCCGGGCTGCTGGCCGGCCTGGCTTTCCTGTGGGTGTTCCTGTTCGTGCCAAGCTGGCTGGATGGCATGCTCAAAGGTTCCGAGAATGCGCTGGCGGTGTGGCTGGTCGAGAACGCAATCCCAGCGCTGCGCAGCCTGCGCACCACCATCTTCGCCGTATGGCTGGCCTATTCGGTGGTGTGGATGGCGTACGGCATGCGCCTGATCTCCACCGCGCTGCTGCAGGTGGGCCCGGAGCTGGAAGAGGCTGCGCGTGCCGTCGGCGCCCGCCGCGGCCAGGTGACGCGCGACGTGACCCTGCCGCTGATCAAGTACGGCTTGCTGGGCGCGTGGCTGATGATTTTCCTGATCTTCGAACGCGAATATTCGACAGGCGTGTACCTGCTGTCCCCGGGTACCGAAGTGATTGGCGCGCTGATCGTGTCGCTGTGGGCGGGCGGTTCTACCGACCTGGTGGCGGCACTTTCCTTCATCAACATCACCCTGGTCGGCATCGGCCTGGGTATCGCGCTGCGCTTCGGCGTCAAGCTGCATAACTGAGACATGGATCATGAAACGAGACCTGAAAATGAACGAACTCTCCGTCGAAGACCTGCACCTGGAGTACGGTACCGGCGCCCACGCCAACCCGATCCTGAAGGGCGTCTCCATGCACCTGCAGAAGGGCGAAGTGGTGGCCCTGCTGGGTCCATCGGGCAGCGGCAAGACCACGCTGCTGCGCGCCGTGGCCGGCCTGGAAAGCCCGCACAAGGGCTCCATTGATATCGGCGACCGCCGCGTGTTCGATGGCAACAAGGGCTTTGAAATGCCCGCCGAACAGCGCAACCTGGGCCTGGTGTTCCAGTCCTACGCCCTGTGGCCGCATAAGACCGTGGCGGAAAACGTGGCCTACGGCCTGAAGCTGCGCAAGATGGACAAGGCTGAAATCGGCCGCCGCGTGACCGAAGTGCTGAAGCAGCTGGGCCTGGGCCACCTGGGCGAGCGCTTCCCGCACCAGCTGTCGGGCGGCCAGCAGCAGCGCGTGGCGATTGCCCGTGCGCTGGTGTACAACCCGCCGGTGATCCTGCTGGACGAACCGCTGTCCAACCTGGACGCCAAG
>CBHWEO010000025.1:0-32654 GCA_966112955.1 uncultured Duganella sp.
GCGGGCGCACGAAGCCTTTCTCGGCAAGGTAGAGGATATAGGTCTGGTAATAGCCATGTCCCTGCGGGCACTCAAGGTGGGCGGTGCGCCCGAAGCGGGTGCGGTTGGCAACCGGTTTGAGGGCGGCGCGGCAGACAGGGCAGCTCTGCACGCGCGCCAGCGACACCGCATGGGCATGGTCGCCGCCAGCCTGCATGGCGCCATGGATCTCGCGCACGAAATCGGCGATGCCCGGCCCCGCCAGGCGTACCGATTCCGTATCGTCAAACCACACCAGGCAGCAGTGCGGGCAGGTGTCGATTTCCACCCGGCGCTGGTAATGGCCGGACAGGTCGAGCACCCGCATCGGGCGCCCGCAGTTGCTGCAATGGCGCTCAGATGGCGTCGAGGGCATTGCGCAGGTCTTGCCGCAAATCCTCGATGTCTTCGATGCCTACCGACAGGCGGATCAGGCCATCGCCAATGCCCAGGGCCGCGCGCTGCGCCGCCGGGATGGAGGCATGGGTCATCAGGGCAGGGTGCTCGATCAGCGACTCCACGCCGCCCAGGCTCTCTGCCAGCGCGAACACTTCGCAGCGTTCCAGGAAGCGGCGCGCGCCGGCCAGGTCAGTGTCGAGGTCGATCGAGATGATGCCGCCGAAGCCGTCCATCTGGGCCTTGGCCAGCGTGTGCTGGGGGTGCGACTCCAGGCCTGGATAGAACACCTTCTTCACCTTGGGTTCGCGCTCCAGCCAGCGCGCCAGTTCCAGCGCGCTGCGGCAGTGGCGCTCCATGCGGATCGCCAGCGTCTTCACGCCGCGCAGGGCGAGGAAGCTGTCGAACGGCCCGGCGATCGCGCCCACGGAATTCTGCAGGAAGGCCAGCTGTTCGCGCCATGCCGACTGGCGCTCTTCGCCGCCCACCACCGCAATGCCGCCGATCACGTCCGAGTGCCCGTTCAGGTACTTGGTCGCCGAGTGCACCACGACGTCGAAGCCCAGTTCCAGCGGGCGCTGCACGATGGGGCTGGCGAAGGTGTTGTCCGCCACGGCCATGATGCCGCGCTCGCGGCAGATGCGCGAGATTGCCGCCAGGTCGGCCAGCTTCAGCATCGGGTTGGTCGGGGTTTCGACCCACACCATTTTCGTTTCCGGGCGCAGGGCGGCCAGCAGGTTTTCCGGGTTGGTCAGGTCGGCGTAGGTGAACTCATGGCCAGCGCTGCGGCGGCGTACGCGTTCGAACAGGCGGAAGGTGCCGCCGTACATGTCGTCGCCGGCCACGATGTGGGAGCCCGCATCCAGCAGTTCCAGCACCGTGGAAATGGCGGCCAGCCCGGAAGCGAAGGCGAAGGCCTGCGCGCCGCCTTCCAGGTCGGCCACGCAGCGCTCCAGCGCCCAGCGTGTCGGGTTGTGCGAGCGCCCGTAATCGAGGCCCTTGTGCACGCCCGGGCTTTGCTGGACGAAGGTGGAGGTGGCGTAGATCGGCGGCATGATGGCGCCGGTCGACGGGTCCGGGTGCTGGCCGGCATGGATGACGCGCGTCGCCAGGTGGGATTTGGTTTTCTTTTCGCTCAAGATAAAGTCCTGCGCAAGTGGTTAAGCAAGTCGTAGCGGGTGACCAGGCCATAGAATTTGCCGCCGTCGGCAATGATGGCGGTCAGGCCACGGTCAAGGGTATCACGGAGGGCTGCCATGCCGGCGGTTGGGGCCAGGGTTTCGACGCGGGAGGTCATGGTGCTGCCCACTTCGCCCTTGAAGCGGCCGGCGTCGTTTTCCACCTTGAGCAGGATGTCCGATTCGTCGATGATGCCCACCAGCTTGCCGTTGTCGATCACCGGCAGCTGCGCCAGGTCGGCCGCGCGCATGCGGTTGAAGGCGATCAGCAGGGTATCGCCGGGCGCCACGCTGACCACGTCGCCGTTTTCGAAGAGGCGGCCGATCAGGTCGCGCAGGTCGCCCCGTTTCGGGCGGTGCGACAGTCCCTGGTCGAACATCCAGCTGTCGCTGTAGACCTTGGACAGGTAGCGGGTGCCGGTGTCGCAGACGAAGGTCACCACGCGCTGCGGGGTGGCCTGCTCGCGGCAGTACTTCAGGGCCGCGGCCAGCAGGGTGCCGGTGGAGGAGCCGGCCAGGATGCCTTCGGCCCGCAGCAGGGCGCGCGCGGTATCGAAGCTTTCCTGGTCGGTGATCGTGTAGGCCTGCGCGATGGCGCCCATCTCGGCGATGGAGGGGATGAAGTCTTCGCCAATGCCTTCCACCGCCCAGGAACCGCTGGTCTCGGCCACCTTGCCGGTGTCGACATACTCCTTCAGGATTGAGCCCTTGGGGTCGGCCAGGATGAACTTGACGTGCGGCGCCACCTTGCGGAAGTAGCGCGCCAGGCCGGTCAGGGTGCCGGAAGAGCCCACGCCCACCACGATGGCGTCGATCTCGCGCGCCATCTGTTCCCAGAGTTCCGGGCCGGTGGTGGTTTCGTGGGCCAGCGGGTTGGCCGGGTTGTTGAACTGGTCGGCGAAGAAGGCGCCCGGGATTTCGCTGGCCAGGCGCGCCGCGTAATCCTGGTAATACTCGGGATGGCCCTTGCCCACGTCGGAACGGGTGATGCGCACGTCGGCGCCCAGCGCCTTCAGGTGCAGGATTTTTTCGGTAGCCATCTTGTCCGGCACCACCAGCAGGACCTTGTAGCCCTTGATGGCGCCCACCAGGGCCAGCCCCAGGCCGGTGTTGCCGGCGGTGGCTTCGACGATGGTGCCGCCCGGCTTGAGCAAGCCTTCGCGTTCGGCGGCCTCGATGATCGAAAGGCCGATGCGGTCCTTGATGGAGCCGCCGGGATTCTGGGATTCGAGCTTGAGGAACAGCCGGCAGGGGCCGGTGTCCAGGCGGGTGACTTCGGCAAGCGGTGTATTGCCGATCAAGCTGAAAAGTGCTGCAGGACGGTCGGTCTGCATTTTCTCTCCTTGTGAAAAGCGCGCATTGTGTGCTGCCCCGATTGAACCAAGAAGGAATTTCTTTGCGTTAGCTTATACCTTTTTTGGCGCTGGCCGCCTCCCGCCTTATAATCGCGCAGGTCATTTAACAGATATTTCACTGTGGCAAAACTCTACTTCCGCTATTCTGCAATGAACGCAGGCAAATCGACCTCCATGCTGCAGGTCGCCCACAATTACGAAGAGCAGGGCCTGATCGTGCGCCTGTTCACCGCCGCCATCGATGACCGCTATGGCGTGGGCAAGGTGACTTCCCGCCTGGGTCCGCAGCGCGAAGTCGAGCTGTTCGATGCCAGGACCAACTTCCTGCAGGACATGCAGAAAGTGGCCTGCGTGCTCGTCGACGAGGCGCAATTCCTGTCGCCGGAGCAGGTCAAGCAGTTGCACCAGCTGGCTCAGGCCAAGGGCGTGCCGGTGATCTGCTACGGCTTGCGCAGCGACTTCCGCGGCGAGCCATTCCCGGGTTCGGCCTACCTGCTGGCGCTGGCTGACGATATCGAGGAAATCAAGAATATCTGCACCTGCGGCAAGAAGGCCACCATGAACATCCGCGTGGATGAAAATGGCGAGCGCATCCGCGAAGGCGAGCAGATCAGCATCGGCGGCAACGAAGCCTACCGCCAGGCTTGCGGACGCTGCTTCTACACCGGCTGATTGGACAAGCTGTTCTACCTCGCGCCGTCGCTGGCCCTGGCGGCGGCCATCTGGGTGCTGGCGCGGCGCTACCGCCTGGCCGTGCTGCTGCAGCTGCCGGGCACGCTGTGCCACGAGCTGGCCCATTTCCTGGTCGGGCTGCTCACGTTCGCGCGGCCATCCTCGATGTCCATCGTCCCGCGCCAGGGCAGGCTGGGCGAAGTCAAGCTGGCCAATGCGCGCTGGTACAACGCCGCCCCGACCGCGCTGGCGCCTTTGCTGCTGGTCCTGCTGCCGTGGTGGGTGGCCGTGCTGCGCACCCGTCCCGGCTGGCATTTCGTGCCGCTGGACGCCGGCCTGGCTTTCCTGCTCGCGCCGCAATTCCTGGCCTGCTGGCCGTCGGCGGCGGACTGGAAGCTTTCCCTGCGTTCCTGGCCGCTGTTGCTGCTGGGCGCCGCCGCCTGGTGGATCAAGGTTGAAGGAATGACATTATTCAGGCTGGCTTAAGCCTGTGTTAGCGCACGCGCATTACCCTTACTTCCAAAGCATGTCCTATCCTGTAGAATGGGATTAGCAATATTCTTGAAGATTTACCTACGTTCGGAGCGAAGCCGATGAAGAAGCACACCCTGTTGGCCACCATGTCCCTGGCGCTGATGACCGCTTTTGCCAGCGCAGCCCAGGCAGACAAGGCAGCAGACGTACCTATCAAGCCTGCAGCACAGCAGACCCAGGCCGCCCTGTGGGCGTCCCGCGTGCTGTCGCGCTACCATTACAAGGCTATGCCGCTGGACGACGCGATGTCGGAAAAGATTTTCGACCGCTACTTCAAATCGCTCGACGGCGAAAAACTGTTCTTTACCCAGGCCGATATCGACTCCTTCAACAAGGAGAAGGCGCGCCTGGACGACGCCATCACCAGCGAAAACCTGCAAACGCCTTTCGCCATCTACAACCTTTACCAGCAACGTTTCAACGAGCGCATGGCGTATGCGCGCGAGCTGTTGAAGACCAAATTCGACTTCACGCAGGACGAGAGCTACCAGTTCGACCGCGAAAAGGCCGAGTGGCCCAAGTCCGAGGCCGAGGTCAAGGACCTGTGGCGCAAGCGGGTCAAGAATGACTGGCTGCGCCTGAAGCTGGCCGGCAAGGATGACAAGGCCATCCGCGAAACGCTGGACAAGCGCTATGAAAACTACGTGACCCGTTCGCGCAAGCTGAATAGCGAAGACGTGTTCCAGATCTTCATGAACGCCTATGCCATGTCGATCGAGCCGCACACCAACTACCTGGGCCCGCGCGCTTCCGAGAACTTCGACATCGCCATGCGCCTGTCGCTGGAAGGCATTGGCGCCGTGCTGCAGAACCGCGACGAGTACACGGTGATCCGCGAAATCGTGCCGGGCAGCCCGGCCGGCCTGTCCAACAAGCTGAAGGTGGGTGACCGCATCATCGGCGTGGCGCAGGGCGATTCGGACAAGTTCACCGACGTGCTGGGCTGGCGCATCGACGACGTGGTGCAGCAGATCCGCGGCCCGAAGGATTCGACCGTGAAGCTGCAGGTGCTGGCCGCCGATGCGGGGCCGGACGGCAAGCCTTATGTCGTCTCCCTGGTGCGCAAGAAGATCAGCATGGAGGAGCAGTCGGCCAAGAAATCCATCCTGGAAGTCAAGGATGGCGCCGTGAAGCGCCGTATCGGCGTGATTTCGCTGCCGACCTTCTACCAGGACTGGGATGCGCGCCGCAAGGGCGACAAGGATTACAAGAGCGCCACGCGCGACGTCGCCCGCCTGCTGCAGGAACTGAAGAAGGAGAAGGTCGACAATGTGCTGATCGACCTGCGCAACAATGGCGGCGGTTCGCTGACCGAGGCGGTCGAGCTGACCGGCCTGTTCATCGACCGTGGCCCGGTGGTGCAGCAGCGTAATGCCGAAGGGCGCGTCGAAGTCGAAGCCGACAACGTGCCTGGCCTGGCCTGGGATGGCCCGGTCGGTGTGCTGATCAACCGTGGTTCGGCTTCCGCGTCCGAGATCTTCGCCGCCGCCATCCAGGACTATGGCCGTGGCCTGGTGATCGGCGAGCCGAGTTTCGGCAAGGGCACCGTGCAGACGCTGGTCAACCTGGACCGCTTCGGCCAGAGCGAGAAGGCGCGCTTTGGCGAGCTGAAGATGACGATTGCGCAATTCTTCCGCATCAATGGCGGCACCACCCAGCTGCGCGGCGTGACGCCGGACATCAAGCTGGCCGCCACCAGCGATGCCGACAGCTTCGGCGAGTCGAGCTACGACAATGCGCTGCCTTATACGCAGATCAAGCCTGCGGTGTACATCCCTGCCGGCGAGTTGAAGGAAATCGTGCCTTTGCTGGAGAAAAAGCACGAGGCCCGCGTCGCCAAGGACAAGGATTACCAATACCTGCTGGACGACATCAACTACGTCAAGAAGCAGCGCAAGGACAACCTGATTTCGCTGAACGAGGCAGTGCGCCGCAAGGAGCGCGACCAGCAGGAAGCGCGCGCCAAGCTGCGTGAACAGCGCCTGGCGGCCGGCCCGTCGCCGGACGACCCGATCCTGGTGCCGGATCCAAAGGATGCGCTGAACAAGGCGATTGCGGCCAAGCCGGCCAATCCGCGCGCGGCGCAGCGCCAGGCCAACCAGGTGCGTGGTGCGATCCGTACCGACGATGGCTTGCAGGCGGATGAGCGTTCGCTGACGGCGGAACTGGATGCCGAAAAGGCGGCCAAGAATGCCAAGGATGTGTTGCTGAACGAGGCCGTGCATATCCTGGCCGACGAGGTGAACGTGCTGCGCACCGACACCCGCCTGGCCAGCCGTGTGTTGCCCTATGTCAGCGACAAGTGATATTGCTGGCGGTTATATCTAGTATTACTACAATAAAGTAGACAGATATACCGCGTCGCAGCATAATTACACCTGTCTCCTCTATTCTCCTCCAAGGAAATAGACTTCAGCCCGCTCCCAGAGCGGGCTTTTTTTTGCGTTCGCACCGCAGCGCCGGCCGCCCGGTGCCTGACCCTGCGGGTCAGGCATCGCCTTGCCGGTTTTCCGCCTCCGAGCGCGGTAAAATGTCGCCCGTGCGAACCTCTCTCAAACTCACCGTTCTTGGTGCCGCAGCGCTGGCAATTGCCGGCGCGAGCGGCTATTTCTACTATTCCTCCTCCAGCAACCCAGGTGTCGCTGCACGCCTTCCAGCCCTGGTCAAGCGCTCGCCGGCACCGACTGAGCGCGCCTGGCCGGCGCGGCTCGAAACGCTGGTGGGGGAGGGGCTGGCCGATCCCTATGGCGTAGCCGCCGACGGCAAGGGCAACACCTACTTTTCCGACGGTGGAGACCGGAATATGGTGTCGGTACTTGGGGCCGACGGCAGCGTGCGCCTGTTGGCGGGTGGCGCGGAGGGGTACCGCGATGGCGTGGGGGCGGCCGCTTCCTTCAACACACCGTCCGGCATCGTGCTGGACAAGCATGGCAATCTGTATGTGGCCGATACCGGCAACCATGTAATCCGTAAGGTGGCTCCCGACGGCACGGTGTCGACGCTGGCCGGCAGCGGCGTGGCAGGCTTTGCGGACGGCCAGGGCGCCCAGGCGCAATTCAATGGACCGGTGGGCGTGGCCGTCGATGGCGACGGTGTGGTCTACGTCGCCGACACCTATAACGACAGGATCCGCCGTATCGCGCCGGACGGTAACGTGACTACCCTCGCCGGCAACGGCCGGCCCGGCTTTGCCGACGGAATGGGCCTTGCGGCGCAGTTCGATACGCCATGCGGGATCGCGGTCGGCAAGGATGGCATTTACGTTGCCGACTCGCGCAACGATGCGGTGCGGCGCATCGGCGCCGGTGGCGCCGTGGTGACGCTGGCATTCGCACCGGAGCACGAGAAGGACTCGCTGTTGCGGCGTCCGATGGCGCTGGCCGTCACGCATGACGGATACGTCTATATCGCCGTGGCTTCGCGCGGCAGGCTGCTGCAATTGGCGCCCGACGGTGCACTGGCTGGCCTGCCGGATGCCGCGCATCCTGCCGATCCGGCCAAGGGCCAGGATGGCATCATCCAGGCCTACGGCCCGCGCAGCCTTGCGCTGGCGCCCAACGGCGCCTTGCTATTGGCGGATGGCCCGGCGCAGCGCCTGCACCGCGTGCTGCCCGCCAGCGCGCCGCCTGCGCGCCTGGCCGTGGCGCCGTTGATCGGCAGTGCCCAGGCGGCAGGGCAGGTGGAATCCCCGGCGCAAGCCGCTCCCGCCGCAAGCAGCCTGATGTCCCGGCGCAGCCAGGCGCCGATGCCGTGGCCCGTGCTGCCGCAGAACCAGCCGCATGAAGTGGTCGGCCTGATGGGCGAGGTGCGGGGCAGCTATGACGGCGACAGCCGCCATCACTTCCACGCCGGCCTGGATGTGCAGGCCGACGTCGGCAGCTCGGTGCACGTGGTGGAGAAGGCCAAGGTCAGCGATCCGCTGCCCAATTGGGCGTATGGCACGGTGTCCGAAGGGATCAACCTCGGCACCACCAGCTACATCCACATGAAGGTCGGAAGGGACAGGAAGAACAAACCGCTGGATGAGCGCTTCCAGCTGCTGCTCGACGACAAGGGCAAGCCGGAGCGCGTGCGTGTGCGGCGCGGTACGCGGTTCGAGGTGGGTGACCAGCTGGGCGTGGTGAACCAGATGGCGCACGTCCACCTCGACCTGTTTGACCGTGGCCGCGTGGTCAATCCGCTGGCGCTGCCTTTCCCCGGCCTGCGCGATACCGTCGCGCCGACCATCCAGGGCATCGCCCTGTACGATCCCAACGACAAACGCTTGCCGGCCAAGAAAGGCAAGCGCCTTGAAGTGCCGCGCGACCTGAAGGAAGTGAACGTGGTGGTCGACGCCTTCGACCAGATGGATGGCAATCTCGCGCGCCGCCGCCTGGGCCTTTACCGGCTGGGCTACCAAATTCTGGGGGCGGATGGTACGCCCCTGCCGGGTTACGAGCAGCCGCGCATCACACAGACTTACGACCAGTTGCCGAAGCAGCGCGAGGCCGTGAAAGTCGTGTACTCCGCTGACAGCGGCATCACGGTGTATGGCAGCAAGGCGACGCGCTTCACCTATTCGCTGTTGAGCCGCCTGGAGCACGGCGAAGTCGCTCCCGGCCGCTGGCAGCTGGATGGGCTGGCGCCGGGCGACTACACGCTGCGCGTGTATGCCGCCGACTACGCCGGCAATGTCGCCACCGCCGGCCGTGACTTGAAGTTTGCGATTGCTCAATAATTGTCCACCCGGTTCCTGACCCCGGGTGGACAAAAGTTTATTGGATGGAAGTGTTGCGGCCGTAGACGTGGCGCTGGGCGGGATTGCCGGTGACCGCGATGCGGCCGGAGCCGTTGGCGCGGGCTTCCACCTTGTCCTGGACCCAGGCTTGCACGCCGCCGGAACCGTTGCTGGTGATGTTCGCTTCGTCGGCGCGCAGGTCGTTCAATTGCGCGCTGCCCGAGCCTTGCAGCTGCACTTCCAGCGAATGCACGATGCCTCGGGCGTAGAAGCTGCCCGAGCCGGAGGCCGAGACGCGCAACGCGTCGCCGCGCACAGAACCGATATTCACCCGGCCCGAGCCCACCATGTTCACCATGGCGTTGCGGCTGTCGAGGCCATCGGCGTACAGGTGGCCGGAGCCGGTGTGGCGCACGTCCAGGCGCTCGACATGGCCGCGCAACTCAAGCTGGCCGGAGCCGGTGTGGGACACCATCAGCGGGCCGCCAGCCAGGCCTTGCACTTCCGTGCGCACCGAGCCCGTCGATTCCAGGTTCTCCAGGCGCGGCGCGGTGTAGCGCACGTGGATCGGCTTGCTGCTGCTCATGCGGTCCTCGGTCCACACGCGCAGCGTGTCGCCGCGCACTTCGGTGTGCACCAGCGGCACCAGGTTGGCGTCGCCTTCGATCACCAGCGACGGGGCGCCGCCGACCAGCACTTCCACCTCCATGTCCACGCGCTGGCGGTTCTCGATGCGCAGTCCGGTAGCGCTCTGGATGGCGCGGCTCTCGGTGGTGGCCGTGCCATTGCCCTTGATGGTGTCCTTGCCATCGGCAATCACGATGACGCAGCCGCCCAGGCTGAGGGAGATGAGGGCGGCAAGGGTGACAGGGATGAGTTTGTTGCGCATGGTGGTGTCCTTGTTATGCATGCTTGTTGGAATGCCAGCATCGTATCCATGCCCGCCGCGGCCTGCTGCCGAAATGCGACGAATTGCAGAAATCAGGTGATGAGTAGTAAAAATTGATAATATGAAAGTGCCGGCGAACACCGGCCCGGCAGCCTTGCTGCTGAGCACAATCGAGTTGATACCCCTTATTTGGCGCCGCGGATAGGCCATTCGCGGCGCTTTCTTTTTCAACTATTTCGCAAAGGTATTGAACGTCGTCGAGTTGACTAAACAGTTAGAGTGGAACTGCTGTCTCAACTCATTAAGGGGATCGATATGGAAGCTCTCGCAAAGAAGTTTGCAGTGGCAGCCAGTAGCATGCTCCTGGCTGCCAGTGCGTTTGGCGCCACCACCATCGGTAATACTTCGGCGGACGATGTGACGCTGGATGCCCAGGATGCCGATGCCTTCGTGTTCGCGTCGGGGTGGAATCCAAACGCCGGCCCGTACGGCAATACCAGTGGACTCGGCACGGCATTCGATGCTTACGGCAGCGGGGCCTGGACCCTGCTGGGCAAGTACGATAGCGGTCCTGGCTCGGGATTCAGCACCACCAGCTCGCTCGACTTCACCTTCGACGTCGGCGACGGCCACACCGGCACCTGGAGCGTGCGGAACACCAGCGCCACGCAATCCGTGTCGCTCGACCTCGTGCTGGCCCTGAAGGCTGGCGATGGCGCAGGCGCCTTCCTGTTCGATAACCAGGCCATCAGTGCCGGCCAGACCCTGTACGGTACCTGGCGCATCGATTGGTTCACCGGGAACAACCAGGCCAATCCCGATTTTTCCAACCTGACCCTGTTCGGGCGCGACATGGACGGCGTTGCCCCCGCAGTGCCTGAGCCCGGCGAATATGCCATGTTGCTGGCCGGCCTGGGCGTGATCGGCTTTGTGGCGCGGAGGCGCAAACCGCTGTAGACTCTTTGGAACGGTCGTGCTATTTTGCTGGCGCGACCATTACAAGGAGACAGCATGGACTTGAACTACTCTGCCGGGGATGAGGCGTTTCGCGCCGAAGTGCGTGCATTCCTGGCAGCGAACCTGCCAGCCGAGCTGCAGGACAAGGTCCGCCGGCACTTGCGCCTCAAGCGTGAAGACTATGTCCGCTGGCACAAGATCGTCGCGAAACAAGGGCGGGCCGCACCCGCTTGGCCAGTAGAGTACGGCGGCCCGGGCTGGGATGCCACCCAGCGCCATATCTGGGAAGAGGAGTGCGCCATTGCCGGCACCCCGCCCATCCTGCCCTTCGGCGTGAACATGGTGGCGCCTGTCATCATGGCCTTCGGCAGCCCCGAACAGAAAGCCTATTACCTTCCGCGCATCCTGGATTGCACCGACTGGTGGTGCCAGGGCTATTCCGAGCCGGGCGCGGGTTCCGACCTCGCTTCGCTGAAAACGTCGGCGGTGCGCGAGGGCGACCATTACATCGTCAACGGCCAGAAGACCTGGACCACGCTGGGCCAGCATGCCGACATGATCTTCTGCCTGGTGCGCACCGATCCGAACGTGCGCAAGCAGGAGGGCATCTCTTTCCTGCTGATCGACATGAAGTCGCCCGGCATCACGGTGCGGCCGATCATCATGCTGGACGAAGACCATGAGGTGAATGAAGTCTTCTTCGATAACGTGCGCGTGCCGCTGGCGAACCTGGTCGGCAAGGAGAACAAGGGCTGGACTTATGCCAAGTACTTGCTGGGCCATGAGCGCACGGGCATCGCTGCCGTTGGCCGCTCCAAGCGCGAACTGCAATTCCTGAAGAAAGTGGCGGGCCAGCAGCAAAAGCATGGCAGGCCACTGTTGGAAGACCCGCTGTTCGCGGCGCGCGTGGCGAACCTCGAAATCGAATTGATGGCGCTGGAAGTGACCGTCCTGCGTACCATCGCGCAGGAGGCGCAAGGTCCGGGGCCGCAGGCATCCGTGCTGAAGGTGCGCGGCTCGGAGATCCAGCAGGCGCTGGCCGAATTGATGATGGAGGCCGTGGGACCGCAAGCCTTGCCTTTCGATCCTGCCTACCTCGATGGGGAGCGTGAGCACGCGCTGGGCGGCGACGACGATGCGGCGCCGCTGGCGGGCTACTACTTCAACCTGCGCAAGACGTCGATCTACGGCGGCTCGAACGAAATCCAGAAGAACATCATTTCCCAGATGATCCTGGGACTGTAAGGGGGCGGCATGGACTTCGCATTCAAGGAAGAACAACAACAATTCGCCGACGCGCTGCGCCGCTGGATCGACAGGGACTATACCTTCGAGGCGCGCAGGAAGATCGTCCACTCCGCATCCGGCGTGTCGGACGAGGCCTGGGCCACGCTGGTGGAACTGGGCATGCTCGCCTTGCCCGTGCCAGAAGCGCAGGGCGGCTTCGACGGCAGCGCGGTGGACATGATGGTGGTGATGCAGGAGCTGGGCCGTGGGCTGGTGGTCGAGCCCTATTTCGCCACTGTCCTGGGCGCGCAGTTCCTCACGCTCGCAGGCGGGCAGGAAGCGCTGCTCGAGCGCGTCGCAGCCGGCGAACTGAAACTGGCCTGCGCGCTGGGCGAGCAGCAATCGCGGCACGCCCTGAACGACGTGCTGGCTGCGGCGGTGCCCGATCCGGCCGGCGGCGCACGCATCACCGGTCGCAAGACTGTCGTGCTGCATGGCGGCCAGGCGGACCTCTTCATCGTGTCGGCCCGCAGCAGCGGTGCGCAGCGCGATACGGACGGTCTCTCGCTGTACGTGGTGGCGCGCCAGGCGGACGGCGTGCAGGTCACCGACTACCGGACCATCGATGGCCAGCGTGCGGCGACAGTCGAATTCAACGGCGCCCAGGGCACCTTGCTGGGCGAGCAGGGCAACGGCTGGCCACTGCTCGAAGCGGCGGCCGACTACGGCGCCACGCTGCTGTGCGCGGAAGCCATCGGGGCGATGGACGCCATCTTTGCGGCCACCCTGGAATACCTGAAAACCCGCCAGCAGTTCGGCGCCCCCATCGGCAAGTTCCAGGCCCTGCAGCACCGCATGGCCGACATGTTCATCCATCTCGAGCAGGCGCGTTCCATGGCCATGTTGGCGGCGGTCAAAGTCGCTTCGCAAGACGACGAGGAACGGCGCCGCGTGGTTTCCGCCGCCAAGGTGCGGATTGGCCAGGCCGCGCGTTTCGTCGGCCAGCAGGCAGTGCAACTTCATGGCGGCATGGGCGTCACCGACGAACTGCCCGCCGCTCACCATTTCAAACGACTGGCGATGATCGAGCTCACGCTGGGCGATACCGATCATCACCTGGAACGCTTCATTGCGCAGCCAGGCTTCAAGGAGGCGGCTTAATGGCGCGTGTAGTACGTAATGTGGCGGAACTGGAAACCCTGGTGGGGCAGGAGGCCGGTGTATCGGGCTGGGTCGACATCACCCAGGAACGCGTCAACGGCTTTGGCGCCTCCACCAACGACGAGCAGTGGATCCACACCGATCCCGTGCGGGCCGCCAGGGAGTCCCCGTTCGGCGGTACCGTGGCCCATGGCTTCCTCACGCTGTCGCTGCTGCCTGGATTGCTGCAGGACGCCGTGTTCATGGAAGACATGCGCATGGGCCTGAACTATGGCCTGGACAAGGTGCGCTTTCCTGCGCCGGTGCCGGTCGGCAGCCGGGTGCGCGGGCGCGTCGTCCTGCGCAGCATGACGCCAGTGGCAGGCGGCCACCAGCTGGCGTGGGAAATCACCGTGGAGTGCGAAGGCAGCGAGAAGCCGGCCTGCGTGGCCGAATTCCTGATGCGGCGCTACTGATGCCGCCGCTGAAACAACCGCTGATCCCGCGCTAGTCGGCGGCGCCGGCTACGCAATAGCGGTTGCGGCCATTCTTCTTGGCGCGGTACAGGGCATCGTCAGCGCTGCGCACCAGTTGGTCCGCATCGCCGTGTCCTTCAGCGGGCATGACCGTGGCAAGGCCCAGGCTCACCGTCACCGCGTCGCTTACCGAGGACATGCGGTGCGGGATCGCCAGTTCCTGCACGGCATCGAGGATGCGCTGGGCGACGGTTTCCGCGCCGTCACGGCCGACCTGCGGCAGCAGGATGACGAATTCCTCGCCGCCGTAGCGCGCCAGCAAGTCCGGCGAGCGGCCCGCGCACTGCACCATGGCTCCGGCGACCTGGCGCAGGCAGTCGTCGCCCGCCTGGTGGCCATAGGCGTCGTTGTACAGCTTGAAGTGGTCGATGTCGATCATGATCACCGACAGCGGCGTTTGCGAGCGCGCGCAGCGCCGCCATTCGCTTTCGATGGCGGTGTCAAAGCTGCGCCGGTTGGCCACGCCGGTCACGCTGTCGGTCAGGGTCAGCTCGCGCAGGGCATCGGACTGGCGCTTGAGCGTCAGGTGCGTGCGCACGCGGGCCCGCACCACGGCAACGTTGAACGGCTTGGTAATGAAGTCGACAGCGCCCGCTTCCAGCGCCCGCGTTTCGTCTTCCGGCGTCGTCAATGCCGTCACAAAGATGACCGGGATATCGCGCAGTTCCGCCGCTGCGCGCAGCGAGGCGCACACCTCATAGCCATCCATGCCGGGCATGACGGCGTCAAGCAGGATCAGGTCGGGCTGGTGCTGCCGCGCCAGTTCCAGCGCCTTCTCGCCGTTCATGGCGAACAGCACCTCGTGTTCCTCGCCCAGCACGTGGTTGAGGATCTGGATGTTCTCCATGGCGTCATCGACGACCAGCAGGCGGCCGTTGCGTGCCAGGTCGGTCCAGCTCATGCGGTCTCCTCCCGTTTCATGATTTCCTGCACCTTGTGTTCGGCGTTGGAAAAGTCCAGCGTTTCGATGGCATTGGCCAGCCCGGGCAGCAAGTCCGGGCAGCGCTGCTCCAGTACCGGGCTGATGGCCTTGAAGGCGGCCAGGGCGCGCATATTGCTGTTGCGTAGCAGCATCAGCAGGTCCCGCAGGGCTTGCGGCAGGCTGGCGGCGGGTGCGGCGCCGCTTGTGGACGGCGTTGCCGGCATCGGCAGCTCACGGGCCGCCGTAATGACCACGGCCAGCGCCTGTTCGAGCGACAGCAGCAGGGCGGCCGCGGAACTGTCCTGGCCTTCGGCGAGCGCGGTTTCGGCCTGCGCGCTGAGGCGGGCGACCTCGGTAGCTCCCAGGTTGGCCGCCACGCCTTTCAGGCGGTGCAGCACACGGGTGGCGGCGTAACGCTTGTCCTGCGCCAGGCAGTCCCGTACTTCCTGCACGGCGTCGCCCTGCGAATTCTCGAAGCGTTTCAGCAGGCTGGCGAAGGCAGCGTAATTGCCGGCCACGCGGCGCAGGGCAGCTTCGAGGTCGATGCCGGGCACCACGGCGGGGCGGCCGTCGCCGCGGCCATCGCTGGCGGCGGCGCCGGGCTGTCCCGGCGCAAGCTCGGGATGCAGGGGCGCCAGCCGTGTCAGGGTGGCGATCAGTTCATCGACGTCGATCGGCTTGGCGACGTGGGCATCGACCCCGGCTTCGATGGCGCGCAGGCGGTCTTCCTCCATCGCGTTGGCCGTCATGGCAATGATGGGCAGGGTGCGCAAGCCCATGGCGCGGATCGCCGCGGTGGCGCGGAAGCCGTCCATGACCGGCATCTGCAAGTCCATCAGCACCGCGTCGAAGCGCTGTGGGTTGTCACGCAGCAGGTCGAGTGCAATCTCGCCGTTGGAGGCCACTTCCACCTGGGCGCTGCAGTGGAGCAGGATGTAGCGCGCCATTTCCTGGTTGATTTCATTGTCTTCGACCAGCAGCACGCGCATTCCGGCGAGGCTGCCGGATAGCGGCGCATGCACGGGCGCCTGGCCGGGGTGGGCGCCCGTCAGCGCGGCGAGCGCCGCTTCGCGCAGGCGGGCCGGCGTGAACGGCTTGGACAGGACAGCGTCGATCTGCAGGCTGTCGGCCAGTTGCAGCAAATCGTCGCTGGCGCGCTCCGCCGCCATCATCACGACGCGGGGGATGGGCTGGCTGCCGTTGCCGCGCGCTTCGACCAGCATGGCAATGCCATCGGTGCCCGGCATCGCGCTGTCCGCCACCAGCAGGTCGAAGTGCCGGGTGCGCAGTTCCTGCAAGGCTTCGGCGGCGCCGGGTGCGCTGGCCATTTGCCATTCCAGGGACTGGCCGATGCGTTGCAGGGCCTGGCGCACGCTGGCATTGTCGTCCACCAGCAGCACGTCAAGGCCGCGCAGGCTGGGCGGCACGCCGGCGGCATCGCCAGCTTCGCCGCCGGCAAGCTGCAATGGGCACACGAAGCGGAAGGTCGACCCTTTGCCCAGGGTACTTTCGACGCTGATCACGCCGCCCATCAGGTCCGACAGGCGGCGCGCGATCGCCAGGCCCAGGCCGGTGCCGCCATAACGCCGGCTGGTGCTGGTGTCGCCCTGGGAGAAGGCATCGAACATATGCTGCTGCTGTTCCTCCGGAATGCCGATGCCGGTGTCGCGCACCGTGAATTCAAGCGTCACCGCGGTGGCGCTGCGGTCGGTTTCGCGCACCGCCAGCAGGACTTCGCCGCGTTCAGTGAACTTGATGGCGTTGCTCAACAGGTTGAGCAGTACCTGCTGCAGGCGCATGGCGTCGCCCACCACTTCCGCCGGCAATCCGGGCGTGATATCGAACACCAGCTCCACGCCCTTGTCCCAGGCATTGTTGGCAACCAGCACGGCGGCCCCGGCCAGCATCTGCTCCAGGTTGAAGTGCGCACGTTCCAGCTGCAGCTGGCCCGCTTCGATCTTGGAAAAGTCCAGCACGTCGTTTACGACAGCGAGCAGGCTTTGCGTCGCCAGCCGGATCTTGCTGACGTAACTGCGTTCGCGCCGCTCCAGCGGCGCTTCTTCCAGCAGGCGCGTGAGGCCCGTAATGGCATTCATCGGGGTGCGGATCTCATGGCTCATGTTTGCCACGAATTCGCTCTTGGCGCGGCTGGCCGCCTCGGCGCGATCGCGGGCCCGCACCAGCTGTTCGTTCAGTTCCTGCAATTTCAATTCGCTGCGCTTGAGTTCGGAGACATCGGAGCCTAATGCATAGAAGCCGCGTACGGCGCCGGACTCGCCGCGGTCGGGAATGAAATTGATCCAGGCATAGCGCAATTCGCCGGAGGCCAGTTCCAGCTCACGCAGCACGTGCTGCGGGCGGCCTTCCAGCACCGCATCGATCTGCGGGCGGATCTGTTCCAGCAGCCCGGCGGGCAGGACGCGCTCGATCGGCTCGGCCATGGCTTCTTCCAGCGTCTTGCCGAACCAGGCCAGGAAGTACTTGTTGGCGAAGTGGCAGCGCAGCTCCGTGTCCCAATAGGCCACGATGCCCGGCAGATTCTCGGTGACGGTGTGCAGGAAGCTGGTGCTGCGGGCCAGGCTCAGCGAAGTTTGCTGCAAGGCTTCATCGGCGCGCTTGCGCTCCGTGATATCGAGCGAGATCCCAAGCAGGTGGGTGGCCGTGCCCTGGTCGTCGCGCAGCGCCACTTTGCGCGTCGTCAGGTAGCGCGTTTCGCCGCCGGCACTGCGCACGGATTCTTCCGGGATTTCCAGCACCTGCTCGGAAGCCAGCACCTTGCGGTCGGCGGCCTCGAAGGCGTTCGCCTGGTCGGGCGGGAAGAAATCGCGGTCGCTCTTGCCGAGCAGGTCTTCGCGCGGACGCCCCAGCAGCAGCTCACCCTGGCGGTTCAGCAGCTCGAAGCGCAAGTGTTGCGCATCCTTGACGAACACCATGGCCGGCATGTTCTCCAGCACGGACTTGAACAGGGCCTTCGACTGGCGCAGGGCCGCTTCCGTGTCCTTCTGCTGGGTGATATCCATCAGCATGGCGGTGATCCCCACCATCGCGCCGTCGGCCCCGAACACCGGGTAATAGCCGGCGATGAAGTGGCTGCTGCGGCCCGGCCGCGACACCGGCGCGCCGGTCAGTTCGGAGTTCGGCACCGCCTGGCCCGTGGCCAGCACGCGGCGGTAAGCCTGGTTGACCTGCGCCACCAGGGCGCGGTCGTTGATCACTTCATCGAAGCGGCGGCCGATATGGTCGTTGACCGGCATGCCGTTCAGCGCGGCCAGGTAGTCGTTGATCATGAGGATGCGCAGCCGGGTATCGACAAAACTCAGCCCCACCGGGGCCGTGGCATAGATGGTTTCCAGCAGGGCGTTGGAATTTTCCAGCTGCGCCGTGCGTTCCTCCACCAGGCGTTCGAGGTCCTGGCGGTGGCGCGTCAGGTCGCGGTCCAGTTGCAGCAGGGTGGCGCCGATGTCGTGCGCTTCTTGGAAGGCCATGGGCGGCACTTCCACCGGAGTGCCGCTGGCCAGGGCCTGGGCTGGCGCGCGCAGGGCGTCGACCGAGCGCGCGATGCGGCGCGCTGCCAGGGCCGCCGTGCCAAAACCGGCCAGCACCAGCCCCGCCAGGACGGCGGCCAGCCCGAAGAACAGGCCATCGAAGGTGCCGGCTGCCTCCAACGCCGGTGCGGCGACGGTCACGCTCCATGGGCTGCCGGCTCCGCGCAGGTACTCCACCTGCAAAGGCAGGCCATGCAAAGCCTGCACCGCCGGCTGGCCGCTGCTGCGCCCATCGTCACCGCTGCGCGCCAGCAGCTTGCCGTCCGGCGCAATGACGGCAATGGTGGCGCCGGCCGGCAGGCGCATCTCGCCGGCCACCTTGTCCAGCATGTCGCCGGGCAGCAGCACGCTGAGCGCTGCTGAGCCTTTGACGGCGCGCGGCAAGGGCACGTCGACCGCCAGGTGGGCCGGCTCTTTGCCGTTGGGCGGCAGCACGCTGGCGGCGGAGCGGGCGCCATGCGAAAACTTGAGCCGCGCCAGGTTGGCGACGCGGTCCAACGGCAGCGCTTCGCCGGCGACCACCTGCGGCGTATTGTTATCCGTAAGCAGGATGTGTGAGTGGTATGGCAAGGCGGGCAGGAGCGCGCTTGCCACCTGGCTACGCAGGGCGGCCAGGTCGCCATTGCGCGCGTGCGGGCTGCTGGCCAGGGCCAGGGCGCTGGCCTCCGCGGCCAGCAATTGCCGGTCGACGATGGCGGCCGTGGCGCGCGCCATGCGCTGGAATTCCAGTTCCGCCCGGCCCTGGTCGCGCTGCTGGAAATATACCAGCAATAAAGCAAGCGCGAGCAGCACCGGCGCGGCGCAAGCCACCGCCAGTAGTGCAATTTGCGACCGCAACGGTGGCAGGGACTTGCCCGGTTCGTCCTGCACTGCACATCCTTTCAGGAAAGTGGCTGCAGGACGATGATAGCTCAGCTTGTTGTGGACGAGAAGCGGGCGATCTCCAGCTTGGCGATGGCGTTGCGGTGTACCTCATCCGGACCATCGGCCAGGCGCAGGGTGCGGTTGGCCGCCCATTGGTAGGCCAGCGGGAAGTCATCCGACACGCCGGCGGCGCCGTGGGCCTGGATGGCCCAATCCAGTACCTGTTGCGCGACATTCGGCGCCAGTACCTTGATCATGGCGATTTCCGACTGCGCCACCTTGTTGCCGACGGTATCCATCATATGGGCGGCTTTCAGTGTCAGCAGGCGCGCCGTATCGATGCGGATACGCGATTCGGCGATGCGTTCGCGCCACACGCCCTGGTCGGACAGGCGCTTACCGAATGCAACCCGGGCCGTGAGGCGCTGGATCATCAATTCATGCGCGCGTTCGGCCACACCAATGGCGCGCATGCAGTGGTGGATGCGGCCCGGGCCCAGGCGGCCTTGCGCGATTTCGAAGCCGCGCCCTTCGCCCAGCAGGATGTTGGACGCCGGCACGCGCACATTGTCGAACACCATTTCGCAGTGGCCGTGCGGCGCGTCGTCGTAGCCGAAGACCGGCAAGGGGCGCAGCACGGTCAGGCCGGGCGTGTCGGCCGGCACCAGTATCATCGATTGCTGCGCGTGGCGCGGTGCCTCGACATCGGTCTTGCCCATGGTGATGTAGACCTGGCAGCGCGGGTCGCCGGCGCCGGAAATCCACCACTTGCGGCCATTGATCACGTAATCGCCGCCATCGCGCTCGATGCGCGTTTCGATATTGGTGGCGTCGGACGAAGCCACCGCCGGCTCGGTCATGGCAAAGGCGGAACGGATCTCGCCGCGCAGCAGCGGCTCCAGCCAGCGCTGTTTCTGTTCCTCCGTGCCATAGCGCTCCAGCGTTTCCATATTGCCGGTGTCCGGGGCGGAGCAGTTGAAGACTTCCGCCGCCCACGGCACGCGGCCCATGATTTCGCACAGGGGCGCGTAATCGAGGTTGGACAGCCCTTCCGGCGCGCGGCTGGAACGGGGCAGGAACAGGTTCCACAAGCCTTCGTCGCGCGCCAGCGGCTTGAGGCGCTCGATCAGTCCGGTGGGAATCCAGCGGTTGCCCTTTTCGCGGCCGTTGCGGTCCACCTCTTCGTGGAATGCCTTTTCGCTCGGGTAGATGTGCTGGTCCATGAAGGCCAGCAGGCGCGCCTGCAATTCCCGGGTGCGCGGGGAGTAGTCGAAGTCCATGGCGTGTCCTTATTCGATTGCCTTGCCCTGGGCGTAGGCCCAGCCCATGGCGGCCATCGGGCGCGCCAGCTTGCCCGACTCCAGTGCCTGCGCGCTGGATGCGGTGCCGTCCACGTAGCGTTTCATGATGCCCTGCATGATGCTGGCCAGGCGGAACATGTTGAAGGCCAGGTAGAAATTGAAGTCTTCCAGGCGGATCGCCTTGCCGGTGCGTTCGGCATAGCGGGCGATGTATTCGCGCTGGGTGGGGATGCCGAGGGCTGGCAGGTCGAGCCCGGCGATGCCGCGGAACTGGCCGGGCGCAATGTGCCAGCTCATGCAGTGGTAGCTGAAATCGGCGAACGGGTGGCCCAGCGTCGACAGCTCCCAGTCCAGCACCGCCAGGATGCGCGGCTCGGTGGGGTGGAAGATCATGTTGTCCAGGCGGTAGTCGCCATGCACGATGGCCGTGTCTTCGCCGGGCGGGATGTGCGCCGGCAGCCATTCGATCAGGCGGTCCATCGCTTCGATGGTTTCCGTCTCGGATGCCTTGTATTGCTTGCTCCAGCGCTCGATCTGGCGCTGGAAATAGTTGCCCGGCTTGCCGTAATCGGCGAGGCCGATGGCCTGGTAGTCAATCGTGTGCAGCTGCGCGATGACGCGGTTCAGCTCATCGTAGATGGCGGCGCGTTCCGCCGGCGTCATGCCGGGTAGCGACTGGTCCCACAGCACCCGGCCTTCGACGAACTGCATGACGTAGAAGGCGCGGCCGATCACGGATTCGTCCATGCACAGGCAGTACTGGCGGGCGGCCGGGAAGCCGGCCTTGTGCAGGGCGTCCATCACGCGGTATTCGCGTTCGATGGCGTGGGCCGACGGCAGCAGCTTGGCGGCCGGCGCCGGCTTGGTGCGCAGGACGTAGTGCTGGCCGCCGACCGACAGCTTGAAGGTGGGGTTGGACTGGCCGCCCTTGAACTGCTCGACCCGTAATTCGCCTTGCGGATAGCCTTCCACGTGCTGGCGCAGGTAAGCGTCCAGCGCGCCGGTGTCGAAGCGATGGCGCTCCGACACCTCCTTGGTGCCCATGAATTCTTCGAACATATTGCCTCCTTCCGAACGATCGTACTATTTTTATGGACGGGAAAGCAAGCGGGATTTCGAATATTCCCTGAACAGCTGTTCCATCGTGGTGCTGCGGGTGGCGGTCTGCAAGGGCGCCGGCGGGGCGTAATTCGAGAAGCGCACGATCCAGTCGTGCGGCGCGCTGCCCACGTCCAGCGCGTTGATGCAGCCGGCCGCCTGCGACAGGTTGCCCAGGAAGAGGCGCTGGCCGCCGGTCAGGGCGTAGGACAGGATGGCGCGGTTGACGCCGCCGTGCAGGACCAGCAGCACCGTGTCCCAGTCCTGGTCGGCCAGCAGGCTGGCGATGGCGGGATGGATGCGGTCCATCAGCTCGCCCACCGATTCGCCGCCCAGGAAGCGGCGCTGCTCGGGCACCACGCCTTCGAAGGCGCCGGTGAACGCTTCGCGCAACTGGTCATCGGGGATGCCGGACAGCTTGCCGCCGCGGATTTCCGCCAGTTCCGGCCAGGTCTCGAGCTGCACCTGCTGGCCGGTTTCCGCCAGCACGCGCATGGCCGTTTCAACGGTGCGCGGCAGGCCGGACACGATCACGCGGTCGAATTGCACGCCATCGGCGGCGAACGCCCGGCCCGCGGCGGCGGCTTGCGCGCGGCCGGCTTCGTTGAGCGGCACGGTTTCCGGAAGGTGGGGCTTGCCGGCTTCGTCGAAGTAGGTGACGCTGCCGTGCCGCATCAGGAAGATGCGGCGTCGTTCAGGGTTTGCGGTCATAGGGTCTCAGAAGAAGATTGCGAGGCGGGTAATGATGGTTCCGTTATTAGTATAAGGCCCGGTCGCCCGCACGTTGCCGGAATCGGGTTTGCCGTCGTCCAGCTTGGCGTCGATCTGCTCGGCGAAAGTGTCCGGCAGGTTGTCGAAACGGATACCGTTGCCGCCCCGGCCGCCCACCACATCGTTGTAGATGTAGACGGCGCCGCCCTGCGCGCTGGTCATGAAGTCCGTGGTGCCGTTGTAGTGGCCCGTGATCAGGCCGGCCAGCGCCAGGTGCTGCGGCGCCAGCTGGTATTCGGTGATCTGGCCGTCGCCATTGCCGTTGCCGGCCGCGCCGGGAACGTGGGTGGTGGCGAGGATGTCGTCGCCGGGCAGGGCGCGGTAGCGGTCCTGGTAGGCGTTGACGGCCGCCTGCAGCGCCGTGGCCTGCTGGATGATGCTCTTGACCTTGGCGCTGTCGATCAGGGCCTGGCCTTTGAGCACGCCGCCCAGCAGCAGGCCGATGATGACCAGCACGATGGCGATTTCGACGAGGGTAAAGCCGCGGTGTCGCATGGCATTCTCCTTTTTATGGCAGCCGCTGGGCTGCGAGCATTCGGTTGAACAGGATGTTGGGGGACAGCCAGACCACGATGTCGTCGTAGGCGCCGCCGGGGGCGGCCGGGTTGTCGGCCCGGTCGCGCGCGACGAACAGGCGGCCGTCGGCCTGGTAGTTGGATCGCTCATCGAGATTGCCCTGGCCCATGTCGGCCGCCTGGATGCCGGCGTCGCTGAAGGCGCCGAAGCCATTGCGCCCTTGCGACAGGATCACCGCCGGGATGTCGTTCTGCGCGCTGGCCGGCACCAGGGCGCCGGCCGGGTCGCGGCTGGCGATGGTGATGTCGCGCGGCGTGTTGAGGCGGAACGGCACCCCGCTGTCGCTGAAGGCGGGCGTGACGCTGTACAGGTAAAGGTGCTGCCAGGCGTCCAGCTTGGGCAGGCCGAGCGTGGCCCAGGGCAGGAAGCCGAGGCGGCGTTCATTGCCGCAGCGCGTGCCGATGCGGTCTTCCAGTCCGTTCGACGCGGAGATGGCGGGGCAGGGCAGGTGGCCGTTGCGGGCGGCGAATCCGGCCAGGGCGTCGCGCGCTTCTTCCAGCGCACGGGTGGTGTCGGCGGCGCGACGCTGTTCCATTTGCGCGGACAGCGGCGCCAGCAAGCCGCCCAGCAGCAGGCCGACGATGACCAGCACGATCGCCATTTCGACCAGGGTAAAGGCGCGCGGAGGGCGGTGGTTCGGCTTCATGGCAGGGTCTTGGCCGCGGCCATCCTTTCGTACAGGGTATGCAGGGGGACGGTGACCAGCAGGTCGTCGAAGGCGCCGCCCGGCAGGCGCGCCTCGCTGTTGCGCGGGCGCTGCATGAAGTTGGTCGAGGCCAACAGGTTGCCGGCTTCGTCCTGGCTGCCCGGCGCGTCGCTGCGGCCGCGCGACAGGACCACGGCGGGGGCGCATTGCGCGGCCAGCGAGCAGGTATCCTGGCCGGCGACGTAGAACAGCGCGCCGTTGGCGTCGCGCGAGATCACGCGCTTGGTGGCGATGGCGGCCGTGCGCGCCAGGGGCGCCTGGGTGAAGGCGGGCGTCACGCTGTAACGCAAGGGGTGGCCCCAGTTGTCGGCCGCCGGCAGGCCAAGGTCGCGCCACGGCAGCAGGCCGGTGCAGTCTTCCTCCGTGGCGCAGGGTGCCGCGCGTTCGCGGCCCTGGCCTTCACCCGTGGTGTCCTGTGCGCCGGGAAGCGCGGGGCGGGGCAGGCGGCCATGGGTGGCGGCGAAGCCGACCAGCGCTTCGTTGGCCTGCGCCAGCAGCGCGTAAGTGCGCTGTTCGCGCGCGTTTTCGACGCCGCTGCCGCTGAAGGCGGACAGCAGCACTGCGGCCGTCGCCACGGTGGCCACCAGCAGGATGGTCAGCAGGGCGGCGCCTTGCTGGCTAGCGCGCGGCTTCATGGATTTCTCCTGTCGCCGGGTCGTAGCGCTGGCCGGGCTGCAGCACGACCGAGCGCCCGTCCGCCTGCAGCCTGACCGTGCCGCGCGCGACGCCGCCGGGCGGGGCCGGCTGCACTTCGCCGTTGACGATGACCATCGTGCGCCCGTGGGGGCGGCGGATGACACCGTCCAGCCGCAGGCCGGGCTCCACCGCCGCAGGCACGGCGCCGGACGGCGTTTGCCCGGCGCCCGCTGTCGCGCCCGCGGCAGCTGTCACGCCAGCGCCGGCCGCACCGGGATCGCCCATGGCGCCCGGCCCGGCCGCCGCGGGCGCTGCGGGCATGGGGGGCGCCGCCGCCACCCCTGGCAGCGCACCGTGCGCGGCCCCCGGAGCTGCGGCACCCGCCAGGGGCGCCTGGTTGCGCTGCGCATCCAGTTGCGCGCGCTCGCTCGGCGTGGTGAACAACCGCCCCATGCTGACGAAGCTCTGCGCGCCGGCCTGGGAAGCCAGCAGCACGAGCAATGCCGGCAAGCCGCGCCTCATAATGTGCCCCCCAGCGGCGCGCGCGCGGCGGAAGGCGTCAGCGTCAGCCAATTCAGCGTGCAGTCCGCGTTCAGTGTGGGCGCAGGCGCCCCTGCGGCAGGCGTGGTGGCGGCGGTCGCGCGCCGTATCATGCACTCCTGCACGGAAAAGGTGCCGGCCAGGCGCAAATCGGACAGGAAGTTGAGGAGGTCCAGCTCATGCAGCAAGTCCATATGCAGCGCCATGCGGCTGCCCAGCAGGGCATAGTCGCCTGTCGGCAATGCGGTCTCGAGGCGGTAGGGCTGCTGCACTTCGATTTCATAGGTCAGGGGCAGCAGGCGGCGCTGCTCCTGGATCTGGCGGATCGCCTCCACCCAGTCCAGCCGCCGCTCCGGGCCCACCAGGCCGCGCCGGCGCAGCTCCACGAACTGCGGCTGGTACAGGCGGATCTCCTCCTTCTCGGCTTCGGCGTGGGCCAGGCGGGAGCGGGCGCCATCGCGTTCCAGCAGCGCCGCCGCTTCCTCGAGGTGGGCGCGGCGCAGGTGCCAGGCGCTGGCCGCCACGGCCGACAGCGAAATGGCGAGCGTGGCCAGGAATACCAGCACGGCGTTGCGCAGCAAGGAGAACTCGTGGAAGACGATCATGGCGACCACCTGATGTTCAACGTGAATTTGGCGCGTTCGCCCAGCCCGGCCGGCGCGCCGGCCTTGCCCGTCAGCTTGACGTTGGGCCGCACGTCGAACGGCAATTGTTCGATCTCCACCTGCATGCCCGGCGTGCGCGCCAGCTCCTGCGCGAAGCGGTTCATGCTGAGCAGCACGCTGCGGTAATCGTCCTGCTCCACCAGCACTTCCGCCTGCAGCCGCACCTGCTGCGACGGCGCCTTGGGAATCCCCAGCAGCATGGACGACTGCGGCGACACCAGTTCCGGCGACGTGGCGGCGCCGGGGAAAGCGGTGCTGGCCGTCACCGGCACGGCACCGGGCGCATTGGCGCGCCAGTCCATCTGCGTCAGCCGGATTTGCGGCGAACGTTCCAGCGCCTCGCTGACCATCGACATCACGGCCTGCGGCCATGGCCCCTGACGCGCCACCATGTGCGCGATCTGCACCGCTGCCTTCATGTTGGCGGTTTTGTCGACCGCCGGCGGCATGCTGGACATGCTGCGCTGGTAGGCGGCCGAATAGCCGCGCGTTTCGGCGCGCAATTCCTCGCTATGGTTGCGCGCCAGGGTGTAGCCGATGATATTGGCACCCGTCCACAGCAGGCAGCAGGCCGCCATCACCGCGCTGGAGCCATGCAGCGCCTGGCGCGCGCGCCACAGGCTGTAATAGCGCTGGCGGGTGCCGAGCGGATAGTGGGTGGGCGGCGCCGTGCGGGCGGCCAGGCCGGCGAACAGCTCGTCCGGGTTGTCCGAGCGCGCCAGCTTCTGGCGTGCCGCCGCTTCCTCCATCGGAATCACGCGCCAGTCCAGCAGCGGCGCGATGCTGGCTGCCGGCGGCGACGCGATGCGCGCCAGCGGCAGCAGGGCCAGCACCTGCAGCGTCGCGTCGCGATGGAGCATGTGGGCGCCGACCAGGAACTGGCGCGTGCGTTCGGCTTCCTGCTCGGCGCTGGAGGCCGACTGCGCCAGGCGCGAAAAGCGCAGGCGGCCGCGCTGGAAGTAGGTCTGGCGGATGCCGTTGGCATGTTCCGTCACCAGCAGCAGGTGCGGCTCCAGCCGCGCTTCCTCCGGCAGCAAGGCGGCGCTGAGCCAGGCCGGCGAATACAGGGCCGCCAGCGGGATGCGCTGGCTTTCCAGCGCGTCGAGCCACGGCTGCAGCAAGCCCGGGTTGGTCAGCGCGGAGAATAGCACGATATCGTCGCGCCGTCCCTCGTCTTCGCGGCCCTGCACGTGGGCGCTGCGGAACGGCGTGTCGCGCCAGGCCTGCGCCAGGCGCCGCGCGCGCATGGCCAATCCAGCGCGGCCGGCCACGTGCGGCAGCAGGTGGCGCTGGAAGTCTTCCTCGACCAGGTCGGCCAGCATCAGGGCGGGCTTGTTCTCTCGCCCCTCCAGCCAGGCTGTGAAATGCTGTACTCCGTCGGCGCTGATGTCGAAGCAGGGACCGGCACCAAGCTGGCCGCGTTCCCACAGCCAGCAGCAAAGCCGTTCGCTGGTCAGGTGGAGCAGGAGTTTGCTGGTCATGGCTTAGATCCTGATCGAGCTGATGGTGTCGTAGATCGGTCCCAGCACGGACAGCATGATCCACCCCAGCAGAATGCCGAGGATGACCGTCATGGCCGGTTCCACCATGGCCTGCATGCGGTCGATGCGTTCGCGCACTTCGCGGTTGTAGAAATACGCCACGTTGCGCAGCGTGGCATCGAGCGCGCCGGTCGATTCGCCGACCCGCAGCATGCGCACCACCAGCGGCGGGAACAGGCCGGCCTGCCGGAAGGCCGCTGCAACCGTATTCCCTTCCGAAATCAGCTCGCGGGCGCGGCGCATGGCGGCCGCCACCACCCGGTTGCCTGCAATGCCTTCGGACAGGCGGATGCATTCCAGCACCGGAATCCCGGCCGCATACATCAGCGCGAAATAAGTGGCGAAGCGCGCCATGATCAGTTTGTGCAGCACGGGCACCACGCGCAGCAGGAGGCGGTCGAAGGCGTAGGCCGTGCGCTCGCTGCGCCGCAGCTCCCAGCGCACCAGCTGCCAGGACAGGATGGGCGCCAGCAGCAACAGGTACCAGTAGTGGATGAAGAAGTCCGACACCGCGATCAGGGCGCGCGTATGCAGCGGCAATTCCTGCCCCATGTTCTGGATGAAGGCCGTCAGTTGCGGCACCAGATAGACCATGAGGAAGAACAGCACGCCGCTTACGATCAGCAGCACGAACGCCGGGTAGGTAATGGCCTTGCGCGCCTGGGCCGCCAGCTCGTCCTGCCATTTCAGGTTTTCCGCCAGGTCGCGGAACACTTCGTTGACCTTGCCGCTTTGTTCGCCGGCGCGCACCAGGCTGGTGAAGCTCTGGTCGAACACTTCCGGATAGGCGGCCAGGGCGCTGGAGAGCTGCAGCCCGCCCTCGATCTTTTCCACCAGGTCGGTCATGATCTCGCGCAGGCGGAAGTGGTCCGTGCTGTCGCGCAGGTCGCGCAGCCCGTCCAGGATCGGCACGCCCGCGCTGCTCATCTGCTCCATGTGGAAGCAGAAGTTGATCAGGTCGCGCCGCGTGATGGCGCGCCCGCCGATGCGCAGGTTGCGCTGGCGCGTCACGCGGTAGTCGATCAGGTCAAGCGCCATGCGCTGCAGGCGCAATTCCAGGTCCGGCACGTTGTGCGCGTCCATATTCCCCGGCACGATGGTGCCGTTGGCGTCCATGGCTCGGTAGATAAACTGTGGCATGTCAGCTCAACCTGTCCGTGAGGTCGACCACGCGCGACACTTCGTCGAGCGTGGTCAAGCCTTCCAGCACGCGGCGCATGCCGTCGTCGACCAGGGACCGGAAGCCGGCGTCGCGGGCGGCGTTGCGCAACTCGCGTGCCGGGGCCCGGCGCGCCACCAGCTCATCGAAATCGGCCGTCATGCGCAACAGTTCCATGATGGCCATGCGGCCCTTGTAGCCCTGGTGGGCGCAGCGGTCGCAGGCGCCGGCGCGGTAGATCGTGACCGGGCCTTCGCTGGCCGGTACCCCGAGCAGGCGCAGTTCCAGGTCGTCGGCCTGTACCGGCTGGCGGCAATGAGGGCACAGCTTGCGCACCAGGCGCTGGGCGATGATGCCGATGATGTTCCCGGCGAGGACATCGGCCACCACACCCAGGTCCAGCAGGCGCGGAATGGCGCCGATGGCGGAGTTGGTGTGCAGCGTGGAGTAGACCTGGTGGCCCGTCATGGCGGCTGCCAGGGCCATGTCGGCGGTCTCCTTGTCGCGGATCTCGCCGACCAGGATCACGTCCGGGTCCTGCCGCATCATGGAGCGGATGCCTTCCGCGAATCCCAGCTTGGCCGATTCGTTGACCGAGGTCTGGCGGATCTGGTGCATCGGGTATTCGACCGGGTCTTCCATCGTCATGATGTTGACGGTTTCGGTGTTGATGTGGTTGAGGATCGAATACAGGGTGGTGGTCTTGCCGCTGCCGGTCGGGCCGGTGACGAGGATCAGGCCATCGGGGCGGGCGATCATCAGTTTCAGCACATCGAGTTCGTGTTCGGCCAGGCCGAGCTTTTCCAGCGGGACGATGCCTTTCTGGCGGTCGAGCACCCGCAGTACGATGTTCTCGCCGTGGGTGGTGGGCTGGGTGCTGGCGCGGAAGTCGATCTGGCGGCCGGAAAACTGGATGGAAATGCGTCCATCCTGCGGCGCGCGGGTTTCGGCGATGTTCATCTGGCTGATCACCTTGAGCCGCACCGCCATGGCCGGCCAATAGGAGCGGTGCAGGCTGCGGATCTGGCGCAGGATGCCGTCGATGCGGTAGCGGATGCGCAGGAAGCTGTGTTCCGGCTCGAAGTGGATGTCGGAGGCGCTGTTCTGCACCGCGTCCGCCAGCAGCGCGTCGATCAGGCGCACCATGGGCTGGCTGTACTCGTCGGAGCTGGCGTCCAGCGCCACTTCGCCGGTTTCGATTTCGTGAAGGATGCCGTCGATCGACAGTTCGAAGCCGTAATAGTGGTCGATGGCGTGCGCGATGTCGGAATCGTTGACCAGCAGCGGCACCAGCCGGATGCCTTTGACCAGCATGGCGCTGATCTGGTCGAGCGCGACGATGTTGGTGGTGTCGGACATCGCCAGCACCAGTTCGTCCGTGGCGCGCTCATAGACGATGGGGAAGACGCGGTAGCGCTTGGCGACTTCCTTGGGGATCAGTTTCAGCGCCAGGGCGTCGACCACCAGGCTTTTCAGGTCGGCCGAGCGGGTGTTGAGGTTTTCGCTGAGCGCTTCGCGCATGGTGGCTTCGGTCACGAAGCCGAGCGAAATCAGCAACTTGCCCAGGGGGTCGTTGCTGCGCTTTTGCTCGGTCAGTGCGATCCGGAGCTGGTCTTGGCTGATGACGCCTTTCTGGATCAGCAGTTTGCCGAGCGGGATTTTCTGCGTGTCGGCCATTGTGCTTTATTGGGGCGGCGTTTCGAGGGCTTGTAATCGCTTGCGGACGGCATCGACGTTGAACGTGGGGGGGCTGGCCTGCGCCAGTTCCAGCGCGCGGCGGTAATAGGTCTGCGCCAGGCGGGGCTGGTTCATGCGGTCCAGGCCGACGCCGAGGTTGTAGGCGTAATCCGCGTTGTCGGGCATGGCGGAGTAGGCGCGGAAGTAGCTTTGCTGTGCCTCCGGCCAGCGGCCCTGGCGCGCCAGCAGGTTGCCGAGCGCGAATTGCACGGGGCCGGAGTCGGGATGCTGGCGTGCCAGGCCTTTGAGCTTGACTTCATTGTTCTGCAGGTCGCCGGGATGCAGTTCGGTCAGGCCGGCCAGGGCTTCGGGATCGTTCGGGTCGAGTTCCAGCAGGCGCTGGTAGCTGCTGGCCGCTTGCCTGTTGTCGTGCAGGCGCAGCGCGACGGCGGCGGAGCCGAGCAGGGCGTCGCGGTTGTTGGGGTCCTGCAGCAGGGCCAGGTCGTATTGTTGCCGGGCCGTGGCCAGGTCGCCCTGCCTGAGGGCGGCGTAGCCGTTCTGTACGGCGGGTGCGATGTGGGCCGGCGCTGCGCCGCGCACGAACTGGACCTCGCCGTTTTCGCCGACGGCGGTTTTCAGCGTGTCGCCGCCGTGGGCTGCGGTTGCCCTGGCGGGCTGGCCGCCGCTGCGGCGGTGCTGCGGCGTGCTTGTGGCGGCGCGTGGCGCCCCGGCCGGTGCCGCGTCCGGCGCCGTGGGTGCGGCGGATGCGTGGCGCGGCTGGCGGTTGATGGAAATTTCGGGCGCTCCGGCCACGCTGGCGGTGGAAGAGGGCGGGGCGGGCGAGGTGCCGGCCGGCGGCAAACCTTCCGTGCGCGCCTGCCGGGCTTCGCGTTCCGCCGCGTCGCGCATCGCTTCGGCGCGGATGGCTGGATCGGAAATGGCGGCCAGTTGTTCGGGCGTCGGGATCGTTACGTCGGTGTGTGGCCTGGTCGGCGCGGCGGCTTGCTGGTCGTGCGCGCCGGCTGCTGCGGCGCCGGCTGCCGCCAAGGCCGCCGACCCCACTCCGCCCGCCATTGCGCCGCCACCGCCCGCAGCCGCACCACCGCCCGCGATCGCGCCGCCGCCGGCTGCCGCTCCGCCACCGTTTGCGGCCGCTGTGCCGTTGCCGGTGGCCGCGCCGCCGCCAGCCGTCGGGCTGGCAGCCATCGCGCCGGCGCCGCCTGTTGCGCTACCCGGCACCGCGCCTCCGCCGCCGGCTGCGCCGGGATCGGCGTGGGCGGTAACGTCGGCGGACGGCGTGACGTAAGGCGTGACTGGGATCGCCGCGCCCTGGACCGCTCCTGGCTGGACCGTTTGCGGCGAGCCGGGCGCCGGCATCGGCACCATGGGCAAGCGCGCGCCCGGACCGGGGCCGGCGACTGCCCGCCAATAGATGAATGCGAACACCGCCAGCATCGCAGCCAGGGTGCTCGCCAGCACGATCAGCCTGCGTTGGGAGGAGGCGATTGCCCGTGGCACGCCAACCGGCCGCGCGCCGATGTTGCGGACGCCGGGTTCCGTGCGTGCAGTTCCCGCCGTGCTGGCGCCCAGGCCAGGCGCGCCGCCAATCGGGTTGCTGGGCGCTGGGCCGTCCCGGACCAGGTCCGGCGGCGCGGTGCCGAGGCCCGGCCCTTGCGCAGCGCGGCTCGCGGTGCGCCCGGCCTCGGCGATGGAGGGACCGCCAGCGCCGATGCTGCCGCCGAAATCGCCGATATCGTCGATGCCGCCGCCAATCGCGCGGCTGACGCCTCCGGTGCGAATGGGCCGCTGCGGTTCATGCTTTGCCTGCGGCGGCACAGGATCGTGCGCCGCTTCCCGCGCCGGGATGACGGGCGGTTCCGCATCGAGGGGCTCGAGCTGCCACGCGTCAGGCATGACCGCAAACGCCGGTCCGCCCTCCATTGGCGGCGCCGAGGGCACCGCATCCTGCCCGAACTGGGGCTGTTCCTGCCCAGCCTCCGCCTCAGCCTCATGGCCATTCTGCGTGCGCGCGCGTTCGGCCTTGCGCAAGGCCTGCATCAGCAAGCTCATAGGTCCCCCGCGGGCTTGGCAGGCATGAGATAGCGGTAATTGCTGTAGTCGCCGGCCAGGCTGGCATCCTTCACCACCACAGGTCGCAGGAAGATCACCAGTTCCGTCTTGCTGGCGGTCTCGTTCCGGTAGGAGAACAGGCTGCCGACCACCGGAACCGAGCTGAGAAGGGGAATACCGTCCTTCTTGTTGTCGACGGAATCCTGCATCAGCCCACCCATGACGGCGACCTGGCCGCTCTGGACCTTGAGGATGGATTCGAGCTCGCGCGCCTGGATCACGGGCACCCGGCTGCGCACGCTCTGCTTTTGCAGTTCGGGGTTGGGATCATCCACGTAATCGACGATCCGCGTAATGGTGGGCCGCACATTGAGCGTCACCTCGTCGTTGGCCGAAATCTGCGGGGTTACGCTCATGACAAAACCCACCGGTACCGTCTCCACCCGCGATTCATAGGTGGCCGGCGTGGCTATGGTTCCCGTGGCCGTCAGCACGGCCGGCGTCACCTTGAGCGTAAAGAAGATACTGTTGTCGACCACCTTCAGCAGGGCGGTCTGGTTATTCAGCACACTGATTTTCGGGCTGCTCAGCACCTTGACCTTGCCGAACGATTCCAGCAGCTGGATGGTGGCGGTGATATTGCCGAAGCGTGTAGTCGGGTTGGCGTAATCGAAGATGAAGAAGCCCGGCGAGGACAGCGGCGCCACGCCGGACGGCAGCGGCGTAGTGCCAACCACCCCCTGTCCCAATTTGCCGTTGCCATTGATGCGCGACCAGTTGATGCCTTGCTGGTACTGGTCGCTCAGCTTGACTTCGATGATGGTGGCTTCGATCAGCACCTGCCGCTTGGCGGTCGTCATGATGATGTCCAGGAACTCCTGCACCCGTTCGTGCTGGCGGCTGGTAGCGCGCACCGACAGCACGCCGCCTTCCGGATTGGCGATCACGGACGGCGCGTTGCGGC